>JAUIIS010000011.1 GCA_030431575.1 Acidimicrobiia bacterium
GTGCTCCAGCATGGTTTGCACATAGCTGAGATCCCCACACATGTAGTTGAACAACGGGTGATAGATAAGGGCGGTGCCGTCCTTTTCTAGGAGGGCGTCGTAGGCCACTTCCTCAGGGGTGGTTCCTGTCTCAGCCGCAATAGCGGCGAACGATTCCTCAGGAGCCGGCTCGTAGTTGGCGGGGTCGCCCAGACGGAACATCTTGTGGAAGCTCGTGATGATCTCGCCTACCAAGCCATCTTTGAGCGAAGAGGCCTCGGCCAGGATCCGTTGTCGCACGTTGGGGTCTCGAAGGGCAGCGACCTTCTCTTCCAACGGGAGTCCGTGGAGCGGCTTGTACGACGGGTAGAAGCTAAAGGGATGCAACGTGGCGGTGAGACCAAGCAACACACCAGTGGCGCGGGGTGGGACTTGCCCCAACATAGGAAGGCCATCGGCTTGAGCAGCGCTGACGGCGTCGAGAAGCTGAGTCCACCACTCGGGCCGGGCATCTTGTTGCTCCACTGTGATGCTGCATGGTCGACCGGATGCTTCGGCCATGCGGCGGAACATGGCGAACTCGGTCTCGAAGTCGTAGAAGTCCGAGATCCCTTGAAGCACGCCAGCATCTAGCTCGCCAAGGACAGAAGCGATACCGACCAATTCGTCTTCGTGCACCGCAATAGAAGGTGTGAGCTCACCATCTTTGTCTTTGTGTTTTTCGGTCCTTGATGTGGAAAAGCCCAAGGCTCCAGCCTGGATCGCTTCCTTGACAACGGCCGCCATATCGGCGATTTCTTGGGGCGTCGCGGGCTCATGCGCCGGACCCCGCTCACCCATGACATACGCTCGCACGGCCCCGTGCGGCACTTGGGTGCCGACGTCGATCGCGAGCTCGCGGTGCTCGAGGGCTTCGAGGTACTCGGGAAACGTTTCCCAATCCCATTCGATCCCCTCGTGCAAGGCCGTGCCCGGAATGTCTTCGACGCCTTCCATCAACCCGATCAGCCAGTCGCGCTGGTTCGGTTTGCAAGGCGCAAAGCCCACACCGCAGTTGCCCGTGACAATGGTGGTGACGCCATGAAATGTCGATGGCGAAACGTACGGGTCCCAGGTGACCTGCCCGTCGTAGTGGGTATGCGCGTCGACAAAGCCAGGGGTCACGATGTGCCCGGTAGCATCGATGGTCTTTGTGGCAGGCCCTACCAACGCTTGGTCGATCTCGCCTACCGCGCTGATGGTGGCACCAGAAACCGCGACATCGCCGTGAAAGGGCGGAGCTCCGGTCCCGTCGTAGATGGTTCCGTTCAAAATCACCAGGTCGTACATGCCCTAAACCTAGTGCGATCGCGGCAACGGTTCCTGGCCCGACAGGTCTGACGGCCGAGCGTTTCGCCGGCCAGCACGCCGGGTCAGTGCGCTAGTGCAGCGGCGTAGCCCGAATATTTTGGTTGGTCGATTGCCACCTGATTAACCACCGTCGTGCGCAGGTGCGCCTGCAGCGCGAGGTCGTCCAGCGCAAAGTCGCCAGCCCGCAAAGCGCGGGTGAGTTCCCAACGAAGCGACGCCACATCGCCGCTTGACCCCAACAGCTCGCTCAACCGAGCCTTCTCGCCGCTCAAATGAGCTGGGCCGAGTTCGAGTTCTCGGAGCACGATGTCCAAAGAGTTCGAGGCCACTAGCGCCAAGAAGTTGTTGCGACCCTTCGTGGCCTGACGTACATCTTCACGCAAGAAGTCCCGAACGCTCACCAACAGTTCGTCTGTTCTTGGAAGGTCGGTGGAGCTGGACGGGTCCACTGGTTCAACAACCTGTACCGGGCCCGGGATCAACAGGTTCACGCAGTCGACCTGGCATTCGGAGGATCGCCGGGCAATGCCGGGCCGCTCCACTGTACGGTCAGGCCCATTTCGCCATTGCTCGGCCATCCCTAGACAGCCGACCGACCACCAAAACGAACCGAACACCTCCCAGAAGTGCACGTGGGCAGGATCGATCCGTACGCCGCTGGCCTCTTCATAGCCTGCGAGGAGCTCTTCTCGTTGGCCAAAGCCACCAACAGGGAAGTCACGGCGGCCGAACCTCCACGAATTGGTACAGATCCAACCGAGATCTCGAACAGGGTCGCCGAGGTGGGCCAGTTCCCAATCGAGAACAGCGGTAACACCGTCCGGCGACACCATGATGTTGCCATTGCGGAAGTCGTTATGAACTAATCGGGGTTCGGCTTCTGGCGGAAGGTTGTCGAGCAGCCAGCGAGCACTGAAATCGATCATGGGTTGCGCAGTTTCGAGCAGCTGGTATTGCTCCCACAGACGGCGGACAAAAGCTTCGGTGGTCACCACGTCGAGGTGCTGGTCCAACCCTGAAGCAACGGGGTCGATGCTATGAATTTTGGCCAGCACCTGGCCGCACATGTAGGCCAGCTTTGGGCGAACCGAGTCGAGTTCGGGGGCCCGTAAGATCTTGGCGCCCAACGTCTCGCCATCTAGCCACTCCATTATGAAACCAGGACCCAAGCCGTCAGAGGGTTCCAGAACGTGCAGGATCTCAGGTTCAGGCACTCCCGCCTCCTTGGCGGCCACCATCAGCTTTGCTTCGACTGCCAAGCCCGGCCGACGTGGATCTTTGACTTCGTCGACCCCTCCAGCGGAACGGCGCATGGCCAGCACCTGCTGGGACCCGTCTACCTCTACGGTGAGCCGGTAAGTCTCCTGGCTGGCGCCGCCGCTGAGTCGTTCTGCATGAACGGTTTTCACGCCAGGACCCAAAAGGCGTCGCATGAGCGTGTCCAGACGGGCGTCAAATGTCACGACCAAGAACCTCCAACAGGCGGGCTACCAGGTTGAGAATGGCACACATTGCACCGCTCAGGGACCTTGAAGGGGGACACACCCAGGTCGCGTGCGTCGCGGACACGACAGAACTTGGTGGCCTAGAGTCTCTATGCGCCTGGGCAGGCTTAGCCCATCACCCCGGCTGCGCCACAAATCGACGGAACCCGCGAGCACGTGACTTTCAGCCAACCAAGATCCAATCCCTCAAGTAGCGAAGTCACCTCTGATACGTCTACAGCTTGGTGGCGCGACGCCGTCATCTACCAGATCTATCCGCGGTCGTTTGCCGACGCCAACGGAGATGGGGTCGGCGACCTGGCTGGGATCTCTTCCAAGCTCGACTACCTGTTGGATCTGGGCGTCGACGCCCTCTGGCTCTCACCGATATTCCCGTCGCCAATGGCCGACTTTGGATACGACGTAGCCGACTACTGCGATATCGAACCGCTCTTTGGTTCGTTGGCTGACGTCGACGCCTTGCTGGAGGGGCTTCATCGTCGGGGGATGCGCCTGCTGCTTGACTGGGTGCCGAACCACACCTCCAACGAACATCCCTGGTTCGTCGAGGCCGCGCAAGGGCCCACATCGCCGAAACGAGACTGGTACGTGTGGCGCGACCCAGCCCCAGACGGTGGCCCCCCCAATAACTGGCGAGCCGCCTTCAGCGACACACCAGCGTGGACCCTCGACCCCGTCAGCGGCCAGTACTACCTACACCTGTTCTTGGCCGAGCAACCCGACCTCAACTGGGCCAATCCGGACGTCGAGGCAGCAATGCATGACACGCTGCGTTTCTGGCTAGATCGCGGTGTCGATGGGTTCCGAGCCGATGTTGTTCACCTG
This sequence comes from Acidimicrobiia bacterium, assembly GCA_030431575.1. GTDB lineage: Bacteria > Actinomycetota > Acidimicrobiia > Acidimicrobiales > UBA8592 > JAUIIS01. The sequence goes on from JAUIIS010000011.1 coordinate 3,660, forward strand.
ATCGGTAAAGGGCAAGACGTCCCCGACCTCCCAGACCAGATGGCTGGGGCACCCGTCCGCTGGATTGATCACCCAGACGCCCACGACTACCTGCGTCGCATTCGCTTGCTGCTCGACAGCTACCCGCAAGAGCCGATGATGGTGGGCGAGGTGTACCTGCTCGAACCAGGCCAAGCGGCCAGCTATCTGGGTACACCCGAAGATGGCGAACTACACCTCACCTTCGACTTCCGGCCGCTGCACACCAAATGGGACAGTGACGCATTAACCAAAGCCATCGCCCGGGCACAAGGTGAGTTCAGCGATCCGCTGTGGCCAACCTGGGTGCTGTCCAACCACGATCGGCCCAGGCATCGCACCCGGTACGGGTCAGATCAACGTGCCAGAGCCGCAGCCGTGCTCAGCCTCACCATGCGAGGCACGCCCTTTCTTTATGCAGGTGAAGAACTTGGTCTCAGCGACGGCGTCGTCCCACCAGAACGCGTTGTCGACCCCGGTGGCCGAGATGGCTGCCGTGCTCCCATCCCTTGGACCAGCGAGCCTGATGGCGGATGGACCAACCCTTGGTTGCCTTTGCCCGAAAACGCCGAGACCAACAACGCGCAACAACAGGTCGGCGAAGATGACTCGATGCATGCCCTCTACAAGCGCCTGCTCCGGCTCCGCAAAGAGCTGCCGGTACTGCGCCAAGGCTCGATGAACCTCTTGGACGTTCCGCCCGGTGTCCTGGCCTATGAGCGGACTCTCGACGGGCAACGAGTCGTGGTGGCGCTGAATCTCACAGACAAGCCTGTGGACTGCACTGCGCTTGCTGGCGCAGAGCTGCTGCTGGCATCTGACCCAGCTCGTTTGGATCTTGCCCAGCCGCTGGGTCCCGACGAAGCGGTCGTAGCCCGGTCCAACCCGTGATCACGGCGAAGCCAACGCTCAAATCACCTAAGCAAAGGGTCCCCGGGCTCAGCGACGGGAACTACCTGGGCCAGCGGTTCGTTAGTACGGTGTGAGACCGAACGCCAGCCCGACCGGGACCCCCGCGAACGCCACCGACGCAGGAGACCCTGCCAAGCCAGTGGCCGTGCTCAAACATCGTCGAGCGTCGCGCTGGATGCACTGGATCAACTTCCCCTTGATCACGATCATGATCTGGAGCGGCCTGCGCATCTACTGGGCCGAAGACGTCTACGCCTTCGGGATTGGCAGCTGGGAATGGTTCCATTGGTTCCCTGACTGGTTTTACGAATCGCTCGACCTCGACCGTCGACTCGCCAGAGGCCTGGCCTTCCACCTCAACTTTGCTTGGCTGTTCGCCATAAACGGCTTGGTATTTGGGATCTACACGTGGCGGAGCGGTGAATGGCGAGAACTCGTTCCCAGCAGAAACGGTCTACGAAACGCCTGGGGAGTGCTGCTGCACGACCTGCGCCTCCGCAAACAAGCGCCGCCGAAACGTGGCCGTTACAACGAAGCACAACGCATCACCTATTCGCTCGTCATTGGGCTAGGCGCTCTTGCGCTGATTTCTGGATTCGCCATCTACAAACCCACACAACTCAGTTTCCTGACTTGGGCTCTGGGCGGCTACGGCTCTGCCCGGCTCATCCACTTCTGCGTGACCATCGCGTTCATGGCGTTCTTTGTGATCCACATCCTTCAAGTCGCACGAGCAGGCTGGCAGAACCTCACCAGCATGGTCACCGGCTATGAGCTGCAACCCGAACCCTCGAACGCACCCGTCGACCCCGACGGCACTGATCCCGCCCAAACGATTCTGGTCGAAGCCGAGGCCCAAAATGGCTGAGCAACCCGAACTCTCACAAGCCGACTATCGACGCCGGTCGCGCCGATCGCTGCTGACTGGCGGTGCCGCAGCCGCAGCCGGGCTACTGGGGTGGCGCTGGGTCCAGACCCAGCCGGCCGACAACCGGATCCCCGGCGTGTTGCGCAACGGCCACGAGTTCAACGAAAACCTATGGTCGGCCCTGTTCCGCGAGAACCACCAGGCCGCCAGCTTTCCCCGCAGCGACGCAAGCATCTTGCGGGTGAACGGACGCATCGGGATCCGCGAAGAGATCGACCTAGCCAACTGGCAACTCGACGTCATCGGCCCCGAAGGCAACAACCTGGGTCAGCACACCCTGGCAGATATCCAGGCGCTGCCATTCCACGACATGACCATCGAACACAAGTGCATTGAAGGCTGGAGCCAAGTCACCACTTGGGGCGGCGCCCGCTTCAGCGACTTCCTCGGTCTGTACCAGGACCAGCTGCCCGACAACATCTCCCATGTGCAACTCGACACGCCCGATGGCGACTACTACGTGAGCGTCGACATCGCCACCATGCGGCACAACCAAACTCTGCTGGCCTACCAGATGCTGGACCAGCCACTCGACGACGCACACGGCGCGCCCCTGCGCCTAGCCACCCCCATCAAGTACGGCATCAAACAGATCAAACGCATCGGTCGCATCCAGTTCCTCCAAACCCGAGGCGCCGACTACTGGGGCGAACGTGGCTACGACTGGTACGCCGGGCTGTGAGCTCAGCGCCCGGGCCTTCGGCCCAGTATGGGCGCTTCGCTTCACAGACACCTTTGCCGCAAGGGGCGTGAGTTCGGGCCCCGAGCCTTCGGCCCAGTGTGGGGGCCGTCCCTTCACGCATATCTTTGCCGCAAGGCGGCCTCCGCCTCGCTTCTCTCGCGCTGCGGACTTCCCACGGCGCGTTGGGCGGGGGTGTTCTTGAGGTGTCGGGTGTGGTGCATTTCATTTCGTAGCCATACCTCAGACACACGAGACGTCCGAAATGAAATGCACCACACCCGACACCGTTGGCAGGGCTGGTTTGGGGTCGTTGGGAGCCGCGGCGTTCTGGAGGGTAAGGGCGTGTGCGGCGGATGGGTATGCGGGGCCGCCCTCGTTAGTGGAAGTCGGTGGCGTGTTTGAGCATGTGGGCGGCGCCGTGGGGGTGGTTGAGCGCGGCGTTTTGGCCGTACAGCTGCTCTTTTTGCCAGGCGAAACCTTCGCGGTTGACGGCGAGGTGAGCCAATGATGCGGCTCGTTCGATGGCAGCGGAACGGACAGATTCAAGTGGCACGGCGGCTTCGACGAAGCCGGCGGCGACGGCGGCGGGACCAGTCCAGCGTTTGGCCAAGATGACGGTCTCGTGGAATGCAGACGCGGGGATTTTGTGGCGGAACAGGGCCACTTCGGGGACCGGAATCGTCAAGCCGATCTCCAGTTCGTTTGCGCACAGATAGCCGCGGTCTTCTCGCATGATGCGGACGTCGTGGGTGAGCGCGCACATAAAGCCGGCGCCGAATCCGTGGCCGTTGACTGCGCACACCGTGGGCACAGGGAGGGTAATGAGCCGGCCCATGAGACCCATGAACTCGGCGCCAAAGGTGCTGCGATCACCACCGGGGTGGTCGCCGTCTGAAGTGATCCAGGCCAAGTCCAAGCCGTTGGAAAAGAACTTCTCGTGAGCCGATGCAGTCACCAGGGCTGCTGCGCCCTCGGACGCCTCAACCTCATCGATGGCCCTAGCGAAAGCCCGGACAAACGTGGTGTTCCAACGATTCTCGTCGTCGACCATGGTCAGCACGAACACGTCGTTGTCACGTTCTAGTTCGATCATGGCGCAAATGGTACTGCGCCTAGGCCGAACGGCTGGGTGTTGTGGGGTGTTTGGGTGGGGATGTTTTGGCGTAGCTGTAACTCCGTTGGTGAGGAGCGAAGCGACGATCGGCTGGGTGTTGTGGGGTGGCTTTGGTGTGTTGTGGGGTGTTTGGGTGGGGATGTTTTGGCGTAGCCGAAACTCCGTTGGTGAGGAGCGGAGCGACGATCGGCTGGGTGTTGTGGGGTGGCTTTGGTGTGCCGTGGAGCGTTGGGTGGGGATGTTTTGGCGTAGCCGAAACTCCGTTAGTGAGGAGCGAAGCGACGAACGGCGTGGACGTTGAGCATGAACACCACTAGAACGACGGGATGGAACTAGTCGTAACCCCAAGCGGGGCGTCCCTCGGCGCAAGCGTGCGTGGGGTCGATCTCACCCAGCCGCTCTCGCCCGACGTCGTCGCCGCCATTCGCAGCGCCTGGTTGGACCACCATGTTTTGGCGTTTCCAGATCAGGCCATGAACGACGATGATCTCGAACGATTCACCCTGTACTTCGGCCCGTTTGGGGTTGACCCTTTCATCCGTCCCATTCCCGGGCGAGACCATGTCATTGCTGTGCATCGGGCTGCCGACGAGACGGCATCGATCTTTGCCGAGAACTTCCACGCGGATTGGAGCTTCCAGGAGTTTCCGCCCCAAGGCACTTGCCTGTTTGGGATCGAGATCCCCCCAGAGGGTGGCGATACCATCTTCACCAACCAGCACAAAGCGCTTGAAGACATGCCTGAGGATCTGCGCCGCCGGATCGAAGGTTGTGTGGCCATCCATTCCGCGCAAACTGCATACGGGCCCAAAGGCGTATACGGCGAAGCTGACGACGCCGAGGCCCGAGCGATGGACATCATCTATTCGCCCGAGGCGCAGGAGACGTTCAGCCGCCCGCTGGTCCGAACACACCCAGAAACGGGCCGCCTTGGCCTCTACAGCGCCGTCGGCTACATCTGTGGCATCGAAGGCATGGACCCCGGCGAAGCTAGGGACCTCCTTGTCGAGCTGTATCGGTGGCAGACCCGCCCTGCATTCCAGTACCGCCACAAGTGGGAGCCCAACATGTTGGTCATGTGGGACAACCGCTGCGTTCTGCACGCCGCAACCGGCGGATACGACGGCCACGAACGCTTGCTGCACCGCACAACCATTGGCTCTACGCCCGAGACATGGGGCCCCGAGTGAACGCCACTGGCGACGCCGACGACTACCGGGCCGTCAACCACGCCAATTGGGAGTCGCGGGTGCCGGTGCATGCCGCCAGCGACAGCTATGCCCTGAGCAGGTTTGAACATGACCCAGCGCGCCTATCCGATGTGGTCTCACTGGACCGCGAGCGCCTCGGTGACCTCACTGGCCAGGAGGTTGTTCATTTGCAGTGCCACATCGGCACCGACACGTTGTCGTTGGCGCGGCTAGGCGGCACCGTCACAGGGCTCGACTTTTCCCAGAGTGCACTTGATGTGGCAGAGGAGCTCGCAGCGAAGGCTGGGCCACCTGTCGACTACGTGTGCGCGGACGTGTACCAGGCTGTTGAAGCGCTCGGCGCTGCACGCTTTGATTTGGTCTACACCGGGGTGGGCGCGCTCTGTTGGCTCCCCAGCGCGAAACGTTGGGCAGAGACTGTTTCGGGGCTGCTGCGGCCTGGCGGCCGACTGTTTCTACGTGAGGGTCACCCGGTGCTCTGGGCGCTCGACGACCCGCGCGATGATCAGCTGGTTGTGCTCGAGTACCCGTACTTCGAAGGGCCGGGCGTGCCCTTCAGCGAAGACATCACCTACGCCGGCGACGGCACGCCTATAGCTTCACCCGATATTGTGCACTTCAACCATGGCTTGGCCGAGATCTTCAATGCGCTGTGGGACGCGGGTCTCGTTGTCGATTGCTTCGAGGAATTCGATCATGTGCCTTGGCCCGCGCTCGGCGATCAGATGCCTGAGGTATCGCCGGGCCGTAACCGACTGATCGACCGTCCCGAACGGCTACCAGCCTCGTACATCCTTGGAGCACACAAGCCCTCGGCTTAGGCTTGCCGGGTTCGGCTTGCTAGACGCCCCATTTTCCCACCATGGCAAAGATGGTGAGGACGACGAGAGCGGTGTCGCCGATTGCGCCCACGAGGGAGCGTTGGCTCATCAACGTTGCCTGTGTCGTGTCAGCCTTTTCGATAGCTTCGATGGCTTGTTCGGAGGTAGGGATGAAGAACAGGAACCCAACCAGCCCACCAATGATCACCGTGGCGAACCCGATGCTTATGAACGCGGAAGACCATTCCCAGTCGCCCTCGAAGACCAACAAGATGCCCGTGACGGTGATGAGGGCGCCGGCGACGTTGTAGTAAGTGCGCCCTAACGCCAGCGAGGTCTGGTGCCAAGCGAGCGCTACGGCGTCGTTGCCTTTGGTGAGTCTGTTGCTGGCGAAGATTTGGGTGAAATTTGCGCCCAGCCAGGCGGCTACCCCGATGATGTGCAAGCTCAGCAGTAGGTCACGCATGGCGTTGAGACTAGCGGGTTGCCTCTAGCGGCCCATGGTGTAGAACTCGTCGTTGGGACGAATGGACGCGAAGTTGGCTAGCCGGTTCGACATGGCAAAGAACGCCGTGATAGCGCCGATGTCCCAGATTTCGTCGTCGCTGAAGCCTTTTGCCCGCATGTCTTTGAGGTCTTCGTCGGACACCTCGCCGGCATGGAGGGCAACCTTGAGTGCCAGCTCCACGATGTGCTGCTCGCGTTCGCTGAGGTCGGCCTTGTGGTAGTTGATGGCGACCTGATCTGCCAGCAGCGGGTTCTTTGACCTAATCCGCAGGATGGCTCCGTGTGCGACCACGCAGTACTGGCAGTCGTTGGCTGCGCTTGTCACTACGACGATCAGCTCGCGTTCAGCTTTGGAGAGCCCTTCGCTTTTGTCCATCAGTGCGTCGTGGTAGCTAAAGAACGCACGGTATTCGTCGGGCCGCCTCGCTAGTGCCATAAAGACGTTGGGGATGAACCCCGACTTTTGGGCCACCGCGGTGACCTGTTCTTTGATGTCGTCGGGCAGCTCCTCAATGTCAGGAACGTCAAACCGTGAAATGGGATAGTCATCCATACCCCCCACCTTCTCACGCCCCAACCCACCCCGCCGACTCGGGCCCTACCCGGGCTGGCCCCGACCGGCAGTGAGACCACCCTTCATCTGGGGTCGTGCGCTTTCCGGAGTTTACGTTCGTCTGCACCGACGCGGCGCCAGTGCAATCCGCAGTGTGAGTGAAGGCGGAGCCGGAGCGAGCCTGCGGCGATGGTATGCGTGAAGTGAAGCCGGCAAACTCGGCCGAAGGCCGGCTGGCTGAACTCACGCCCCGGCGGCTGGGTTCTTGTGAAAGATCCGCAGCGCGACTGAAGGCGGGGTAGCTGCCGGCGGGAGCCTTGCGGCAATATAGGCTTTGAAGCGAAGCCCCCATAATGGGCCGAAGGCCCGGGGGCTGAGTTCAAAGCGCTTGTTCGGCGAGGTCGATGGCGGCGCGGAAGCGGTGGTTGAGGGCGTCCATGTCGATGCCTTCGGTGCTCTTTTGGCCTTGCATGTAGCGGGCGTAGACGCCGTGGACGATGCAAGCGGTCTTGAGGTGGTTGAAGGCGACGTAGTAATCGAGGCCTTCGAGGTCGCGGCCGCTGGCTTCCTTGTAGCTGTCGATGAGTTCTTGGCGCGAGCTGAAGCCGGGGGCCAAGGAAGGAGCGGTGGTGATGGGTTTGTATTCATCTTCAGGCCGGATCCAGGCGTTGAGCGCGTAGGCGAAGTCGGCCACAGGGTCGCCGAGCGTGGCGATTTCCCAGTCCAGGATTGCCGAGATGGTGCCGTCGGGGGCGATGAGGCAGTTGTGGAGGCCGCAGTCGCCGTGAACGACGCGTGCGGGTCCTTGGTCTGGGAGTGAGGCCATGAGTTCGTCGTGGATTCGGTGGACGCGTGGGTCGTCGTATTGGGCGGCTTCGATGGAAGCGTTCCACGAGCCGTACCAGGTGCGGAGTTGGCGGGCCACATAGCCGTCGTGGCGGCCGAGTTCCTCGAGGCCGACATCGGCGGGTTCGACGGCGTGGAGGGCGGCGAGTGTTTGGGTGTAGGAGGCGCAGACGTTTCCGGCGGCTTCTTCGGTGAGGTAGTCGGCCGCGATTTCGGTGCTAAACAGGGCGGTGCCGGGCGAACGTCCCATGATGAAGAAGTGTTTGCCGATGACGGATTCGTCGCCGCAGTAGCCGTAGGCCTTAGGGACCGGGACGGCGGTGTCTTGGAGTGCGTTGATGACCCGATATTCGCGGTCCATATCGTGGGCTTTGGGTAGCAGTTTGCCCATGGGCGGGCGGCGGATGACGGCTTCGGTGCCGGCGGTGTCGACTATCAGGTACGTGAGGTTGGAGTGGCCGCCTTCGAGCCGGGTCCAGGTGAACGGCGGCGCGAGGTCTGCGACGTTGTGGCGTACCCAGGCGTTTACGGCCTCGACGTCATAACCAACGGGGTCTGTTTCGCTACTCATCGCCGCCGAGGCTACTGCGTCTTGGTGGATCGTGTGGCTGGGAATGGGTTGAGCCAGTTTGGGTCCGGCCTGACTTTGGTTCCCGAGACTTGGTCGGCGCTTTCGCGCCGGTTGTAACTTGGGCAGATGATGGTTGGTTGCATCGATGGCGGTTCGGTTTTGTGGCCTGGCTGCGAGTCGGTTGTGCCGGGGCGTCTGTGTTGGGATCACGACGGGATTTGTGCATCCGGCGGCGACACAGAGCGCGGACATGGCGACGCTGCGGTACTTGATGCAACGGGGGCGTGGGTGCTGCCGGGGATCGTCGATCTCCATGGTGACGCGTTTGAACGAGCGTTGATGCCGCGCCCGGGGGTACTGGTGGATATGGCGCTGGCGTTGGCGGACAACGATTCGCAGCTTTTGAGTGCGGGGATTACCACAGCTTTCTTGTCTGCGACCGATAGTTGGGAACCGGGGTTGCGCAGCAGGGAAACGCTGCGCCGTTTGCTTGCTGTGGTCGCCAACGTGGTCACTGGCCCAGCGAAACCGATCCATGTTCGTCACGAACGGTCCAACGTTGACGACTTAGCCGAGTTGGTTGCATGGATCCAACAAGGTGATGTTGCCTTCTTGTCGTTCAACGACCACACGCAGGGTAAGGGTGGCGACGCTCAGGTCACCCCCAAACTGGTAGACCGAAGCGGTGTGGGACACGACGTGTTGGAACGCTTGTTGGCACATGCCATCACGAGTCGCGAAGCGGGTCTGGAACAAGAAGTCGAGTTGGCTCGAGCGGCCGCGGAAGCGGGTTGCCCAACGGCCAGCCACGATGCCATGGACCACACCCATCTCGAGCGGGACGTGGCACTTGGTGTCGCTGTTGCGGAGTTCCCGTTCACTATTGAGCTTGCGCACGCCTATCGAGACGCCGGAATCGCCGTGATGTTCGGCGCTCCAAATTTGGTTCGGGGCGGATCCCACATCGGCAACTTGTCCGTTGGCGAAGCGTTGGCCGAGAACGCGGGCGACGTCTTGGTGTCCGACTATCACTATCCGTCGCTGCTCCAAGCGCCTTTCGTGGCTAGCGAGTTGGGCGCCATGAGCTTCGGCCAGGCGTGGCAGATGGTGTCTCACACTCCCGCTGAAGCGGCTGGATTGACCGATAGGGGAGAGCTTCGTGGCCGGTCTCGGGCCGATGTTGTGGTGGTGGAACCGCCCGTCGAGGGCCGGCCAGCACGAGTGCGGGCGGTCGTTGTCGACGGGCGCGTGGAGTTCAGTGCCGCTGCGGTGACATGAGCAACCGCACCGACCTCATCTTGTACGCCACCCCGACGGGGCAGCTAGCAGAGGTTTGCGGAGCCTACTTCTCTAAGGCGTCGGTGCTTGGCTCGACGGTGGCCCAGACCTATCCGCCGCATTGCACGCTCACAGGGTTCTTCCGGCGAGAACCGCACCAGGTGCCCGCGGTGGTACGCGAGATCCAGGCGACATCGGCCCAGCTCGGACCGCTCCCAGACGATGCAGTGGAGATCGTGGCGCTTCGCCATGAGCGGAGCTGGGTAGGGCTCGAGCTTTGGTCGCCATGGCTTAGGGCCTTCACCGCTGAATTCGCCGCACGTCACAAGCTTGGCGCTGGCGACGATGCTCTTCGGCCTAAAGATTGGCTGCACCTCAGCCTGGCCTACGGGCAAGACCTCGAGCTGGAGCGCTACAACGACCTGGCCGCGTCGCTTTTTACTCCCGTGCCCCGTGGTGGTTGGGCGATTGGGCTGTGGGAGCGCCGCGACACAAGCTGGATTCACCACCCTCACTGAAGCACGGCCGCGGGCGCTATGTTGCTGCAATGGCTATTTCTGGCGAGTACAAACCATCCACCTGGGACTGGGTTGCCCAGCAGATCGAAACCTACGAAGCGTCTGGGGGCACCGAGGGCAACACGCTTCGAGACAGCGGCATCCCCATCATTGTTGTCACCATGATGGGCCATAAGTCGGGCAACGTCCGCAAGATCGCGCTGATGCGCGTCGAACACGAAGGCGAGTACGCGCTTGTTGCGTCCAAGGGCGGCGCCCCCGAGAATCCGGCCTGGTACTACAACCTTGTGGCCGACCCAAACGTCGCCATTCAGGATGGACCTGCTCCCAAGGAGTACATGGTCGAGATTGTCGAAGGCGACGAGCGCGAGCAGTGGTGGGAGCGCTCAGTGGCGGTGTTCCCCACCTATGCCGAATACAAAGCAAAGACGGATCGTCAGATCCCTGTTTTCGTTGCTCGACCCAAGTAGGTCGCGCTGGAATTCAACCCTGCTAGCTAGGCAGCTCGACCGCAGTTTCGTCGAGTTCGAGCCATCCAAACAAGGTGTGCCAGAAGTGACGGATCTTGCTCTCGTTGTAGCTGGCAAAGATGACTTCCTGCTGCTCCTGCGCCTTTAACCCGGTCTGCACGTGTGGCAGGTTCAACGAGTCCTGTTGGAACACCTTGGCCAACGGCCCCAGTTCAACAGCGGTGGTCCAGTCGTCGTCGAACCCGAGATGGGTGACGTTGGCAACTGGCGGCCTGTTGTCTGGGTCCGGCGCCGGGGGGAAGAACATGACTTCCATGATGCAGGTCTCGGGATCGTCGCCGTTTGGGCGGAAGCGGTAGAAGATGTAGTGGAAGCAGCCCCATGGCGACCAGTTGGGGAACACCGAGTAGAACATGGCATCTAGCAGTTCCGCGTCCGACACCTGGTCCATGTCGATGAAGTCGCCGAATTGTTCTTTGAGCGCTTCGCGCTTCGGCGCTGCTGCCCACGCGCGGACCTCGCCGGGGGTGGTGAGTTCTGCGGGCGGGTTCGGAAGCATCGAAGGGACTTCGTCCATGCCTTCCATGTTTGGTCCGCCCACCCATTTGCACAGATGTGGGTCGGCTTGGGTTTGGGGGCCATCTATCCAGTTGCCGTCGTCGTCGAAGACGCTGACTTGGCCGTCGAGGTTGGTTACCTCGACGCGGCCTTCGCTGAGCCGTTCGTAGATGTGGCCGTTGAGCGGGTGACGCCACTTGGCAAACTGGCGGCCGTCTTCGAGCCGTTCGTAGCGTGGCATGCCCTCGAGATGCGGGCTTTCGACTGGCTGAGGCGAGATTGCCCGCGAGTAGTTGCCGTAGACGTCGTAGCGACTGTTGGCGTCGGCAAGCGACTCCAGCAGCGTGGGGTGCGTGGCCACCGTGTGGTACGCCTCCATGAACGCTTCTTGGCAAACCTTCCAGTTCATGGGCATCAGCTTCGACACGTGTGCAGCCTTGTAGCGCTTGTCGAAGGGCAGGTGATGGAAGTGGTCGCCGAGGTCGCCCAGGAAGTCTTCGAGGGGTTCTGCGTCGCGGTCGGGGTTGATGAACACAAACCCCTGCCAGGTGCCCACCTTCGCCTCGGGTAGCGCGTACTCGTCCATGTCGACGTCTGGGAAATCCCATTGGCAGGGGATTTCTTTCATGGAGCCGTCGTTGTTCCAGCACCAGCCATGGAACGCGCAGCGCAAGTTTTTGGCGCCTTTGCCGCTGGTGTCACGAAGCTTGCGCCCGCGGTGCAGACACGAGTTGCGGTAGGCCTTGATTTCGTTTGGAGCGGATCGCACGATCAAGAACGAGAGCGTGGCGATGTCATAGACGTGATAGTCGCCTACGTTCGGAATCTCTTCTTCGAGGCAGGCAAGCTGCCAGACGCGGCTCCACAGCTTCTCGACCTCAAGGTCGTGCCAGGCTTTGGAGTAGTACGCCTGTGCCGGGACCTTGGTGTTGCCTGGTTCCATGGCCGAGTCGCGTCGAAGCACGTCGCTGACGGGATGGCTGTCTTGGTCCAATAGCTCAGCGAAGCTGATGCCAGCCGATCGGTTTGTGCCGGTCAAAGTCTCTGTCATGTCGACGCTCCTGGTCTGGTGCCTTTGATGGGGTCGGTAGCTGGACAGTAACAAAATCGAGCGATCCGCGGGCGAGTGAGCACTGGACGTCTACACATGTGAAGATGTGGCTACTTCGCAGGGTGCACAAGGAGATTTCATGACACGCGATGTGGTTATCGTCGAGGCTGGCCGGTCACCGGTGGGGAAGAGAAATGGGTCGCTTGCCACTGAGCACCCCACCGATGTTCTTGGTCCAGTGCTCATGGAAGTCTTAGCGCGAGCTGGGGTTGCCCCCGAAGCGGTTGGTCAGATCGTTGGCGGTTGTATCAACAAGGTGGGTGCGCAAGCGATGAACGTAACTCGCACGGCCTGGCTCTCTCATGGGGGTCCTATCGAGGTCCCCTGTACCACCATCGATGCCCAATGCGGCTCTTCGCAGCAAGCGGTCAATGTGGCGCACAGCCTTATTGCCTCTGGGGTCGAGGACATCGTGGTGGCTTGTGGTGTCGAGAACATGAGCAGGATCCCCATTGGGGCCGATGCCTTTGCTGGCGCTGATGCTGGCTACGGAAAGCCTGTGGCTCGCAGCTACTTCGACAGCTACGAGTTCATCTCGCAATTCGAGGGCGCCGAGCGAATCGCAACAAAGTACGGCATCTCGCGCGAGGACACCGACGCGTTCGGTCTGGAGTCCCAGCTGCGCGCTGCCAAAGCTGTCAACGAGGGTCGGTTCGAGACCCAGATCATTCCTCTTGAGGTCGAAGTAAAGGACGCCGAAGGTACCAGGACCGGCGAAACGGTCACGTTCGCTAAAGACGAAATCCCGCGTGACACTTCGTTGGAGCAGCTCGCGAACCTCAAGCCAGTGGCTCGCGAAGACGGCGTACACACTGCTGGTACGTCTTCACAGATCGCCGATGGCGCCTCCGCAGTGCTGATGATGTCGGCCGAGAAGGCTGCCGAGCTTGGCTTGAAACCGCTGGCCCGCATTGCCGAAACGGCCCTTGTTGGCTGCGACCCCGTGCTGATGCTCGAGGGCCCGATTCCTGCAGCCCAGAAAGTCCTCGCCAATGCCGGCCTTAGCGTTGATGATCTCGATGTGATCGAAATCAACGAAGCCTTCGCTTCGGTGGTGCTGGCCTTTGCCAAGACCCTGGAGGTCGACATGGCCAAGGTAAACCCCAACGGTGGCGCCATATCGCTTGGGCACCCGCTGGGGGCCACGGGCTGCTTCTTGGTGACCAAGGCGGTGCACGAACTCCAGCGCAGCGGCGGCAAGTACGGATTTGTCACCATGTGCTGCGGTGGCGGGCTCGGTACGGGCACACTGATCGAAGCCTTGTAGGACCCGCTCGGCCCCTTAGTCAGGATTTTCATGCCAGCTATTTATGACGACACGCACGACCTTTTCCGCGAGAGCTTCCGTTCTTGGGTGGATGCCGAGATTGTGCCGCGCATCGACGAGTTCGAAGCTGCCGGCATCATGGACCGCGGGATCTACCGCAAGGCCGGCCAGCACGGCTTTGTGGGTATGGCCATCCCCACCGAACATGGCGGTGGCGGCACCGATGATTTCCGGTTCAACAGCATCATCTCCGAAGAACTCGCGGCAGTAGGTGCCGGGGGCGGAGCCCTTGGCCTCACGCTCCACAACGACATCACCACGCCTTACTTCCTGGAGTACACAAACGAAGAACAGGCCAAACGGTGGCTTCCGGGTATCGCCTCGGGCGAACTCATCACCGCTATTGCGATGACCGAACCGGGTACCGGATCAGACTTGGCGGGAATTGCCGCGACCGCCCTGCGCGATGGTGATGAGTTCGTGCTCAACGGTGCTAAGACGTTTATCACCAACGGCATCAATAGTGACCTCGTCATCGTGGTCTGCCGCACCGACCCCGACGCGGGCCGCAATGGCATGTCCTTGCTCGTGGTCGAACGGAGCATGGATGGGTTCGAACGTGGCCGGAATCTCGACAAGATTGGCCAACACTCCGCCGACACAGCCGAACTGTTCTTCAGTGACGTTCGAGTACCAGCCGCCAACGTGTTGGGCGAAGAGGGCAAGGCGTTCGAGTACCTCGGGTTCAACTTGGCCCAGGAGCGGCTGTCTATTGCGGTGTACGGCTTGGCGGCGGCCAAGGCCGCGCTTGAGTGGACGGTCGAGTACGTGAAGGAGCGCACCGCCTTTGGTCAGCCCATTGCTGGGTTCCAGAACACAAAGTTCACTTTGGCTGATGTCGCGACCGAGGTCGAGGTGGGAACCTCGTTCCTTCAAGACTGCATCATGCGCCACGTCGAAGGTCAGCTGACCCCAGCCAACGCAGCCATGGCCAAGATGTGGGCCACCGAACTCCAAAACCGCAGCATCGACCGCTGCCTCCAGCTTTTTGGTGGCTATGGCTACATGAGCGAATACCCAATCTCGCGGGCCTTCGTCGATGCCAGAGTATGCACCATCTACGGCGGCACCTCAGAGATCATGAAGACAATTATCTCCAAGGATGTCTTGAGCTAACCGCTCTGACTGAAGCGCCGTTCGGGCCCTGGGCCTTGCGTCTCGGCCAGCTGCGCTCACCTATCCGCTAGGCCCTTTAGAGACGCACGATCTGAGGTGCGTGCCAGGCGTCGTCGCCACCATGGATGGGCTGGGTAGGCAAGTAAGCGCGTAGTTGCAGGGCGAACTCGCCCTCTGGCACTGGGAGCCAGTTCGCATCGCCGGCACCAGCGACGGTTGGCGGTTTTGAGGACAGCAGAATGGTGACGCTGCCGTCTTTGGCCGCGGCCAAGTTGTCGCGAGAACCAATGTTGAAGCGCCCCATCGGGTTGTCGACGAGATAGCCGGCTTTGGTGTACACGGTCAGCGACCAGAACGCGTCCACGGGCGGTCGCTGGCCATTCTCAAAGCGGAGTGCGTACGTTGCTCCCCCCGATCCGTCAAGCGGATCGACCCCCACCTGAGGAACACCAGCGGCGACGTAGCTGGCTTCATGAACGGGAAGGAAACCGAGAGCCTCCCACGAAAGAGCGGCGCGCATCGTGTAGTTGATGGGCTGCTTGGGGGCGACAAGGTGGCGGTCCACCTCGTACCAGTTGTCGCGCAGGTAATACCAGCCGTCTCGGACAACGCCGCCTTGTTGCGGGGCCTCGGCCCTGATGGCAGCCATGCCCGCGCGACTGGCCGTTTGCAGCGCAGCTCGTTGTTCGGTGCTGCGAGCATTGAGGTTGAAGGTCCCGCTGCGGTCGAAGCCGAAGGTTGACGCGGTGACGACAATGGCTACGTCGGACGCTGGGAGCGCGGTTTCTTGTCGGGCCCACAGTTTGGCTGCCCACGCGAAGTAGATGTCAGGGTCGAGCGTAAGAAGAATCTGGGGTGGTGGCTTGCCGTTGGCCTGGGCTTGGGTTGCTTCAAGCGGGATCGCTACCGTGGCGGTGTGCGACCTTGGCGTGTTGGCTCTCGTTTCGAGTACGAATTGTGCCTGGAGTTTGCTAACCGCGTCGTGGTCGGTTGGCCCATTCGACTGGATTCGTGAGCGCAGCCAAACACTAGGGGTGGGCGACACCACAACGGTCGAATCTGGCCACAGGGCACCAGCGTCGAGGGCTTGTTGTTCTGTGGCGTAAACGATGGTTGTGGCTTTGCTTCCGTTGGTTCGAGTGCCGTGTAACGAAAACGTCCTCGTCCATTCGTCGACGGCTTGTACGACGTAGTACCGCTCTGGCACCTCCGGGACATGGAGCGCCACTGGGCCTGTGGTGAGGTCAAGCCAAGCATGCGAGTAGCGAGTGTCGACGTTGGGACGGATAACCGACGTGAAGTCGGCATCGCGGAAGGTGGCGCCGTGTGTCCAGGTGTTGGAGGGAACATCGGCGTCGGCAGCTCTGGTGAGCTGCATCAGCAGCAGCGGGAAGAAGTACAACCACAGTTGGGCGGCATTTTCTGAGCTGCTATCCACGCCTTGTCAAACCTCAGGATTCTGTCACCGGGGGACTGTGCATCATCGAGCACCGTCTTTATCGAGCACCGTCTTTTATTGAGCACTGTCCACGATCAAGCATGTTCGTTCTTGGGCACTGCCCGCCGTCGAGCTTGCACTGTAGCCACAAAGGGTGGCTGGTCTACGGCGCGTTAGCCTCGATGTAGGCCAAGACGTCGGACTCTGCCATGGCTCCGCCGGGCTGCAAGATGAGGCGATCGACGCCCAGTTCGGCGTAGGCCTCAAGGTCGCCAGGGCGCAGGTGATGGCGAGGCGTAATGCTGATCTCCAATGGTCCCAGATGCCCTGGCCGCTCGTACTTCTCGCCGGCCTCGCGTAGTTGGGCCACGTCGGTGGCTGTGTCGTCGAGTGAGCGCATGAAGCCATACCAGCCGTGGCAAAGCTCGATGGCGCGGCGGTGAGCCCGCCTACTGTGGCCGCCCACCACCGTGTGGACATCTGCCTGCACCGGTTTCGGGTTTGCGGTGACGCCTTCGAAGTGCACGAATTCGCCCGAGAACGACGCCGCGTCCGTCGTCCATAAGGTGCGCATGGCCTTGAGGTATTCGTCGGCGCGTTCGCCGCGCCTGGCCATGGGAGTCCCGCAGGCAGTCATTTCTGGTTCGAGATAGCCGACACCTAGACCAAACAGCAGCCGACCCTCGGACAAGTGATCGACCGAAGCCAAGCTCTTGGCCAGGACCGCGGGCTGGCGCTGGGGCAAGATGATGATCCCGCTACCCAGCTTGATGGTTGACGTCACAGCGGCCAGATAGCTGAGGGTGGCGGCGGTATCGACCATGACGGCTTCTGGCGGGGCAGGCGACGGTGGGGCCTGCGGGTCGGGAAGGACGATGTGTTCGCCCGTCCAGACCGAGTCGAACCCGGCTTCTTCAGCGGCAAGTGCGCAGCGGGCGATTGCGTCGGGGTTGCCGCCGTCAATCATGTTGATAGAGAACAGGCCACGTCGAATCTTGGTCATGTGGCCAAGTTTGGCCCAATTTGGTCGTCCTCGCTCCACTAGCGCGAGGGGACGCAATGTGATTGACACGCACGACCGTGCAAGACTCGGTTCATCCTGATCTGTTGGAGGTATCGGTGAGCATTCGAGCACGCGCGTTGCGCCGAGCGGTCAAGGCCTTTGTGGTTGGCCCCGAAGCCACACTCGAAGAACAACGCGAAGCAATGGACCGAGTCGACAAGCTCCCGCGTCCGCGCAACATGGACTACACAAACGTTACTGTTGGCGGCATAGATGGTTTGCGGGCCAAACCCGCTGGCCTCACCAGCGACCGGCACATCCTCTACTTGCATGGCGGCGGTTATGTCTTGGGCTCGCCGCTTTCTCACATAGGCATGGCGGCCCGCTTGGCTCGACGTGCAGCAGCAACGGTGACTGTCATCGACTACCGGCTGGCACCAGAGCACCCGTACCCAGCCGCCATCGACGACTGTGCCGCCGCCTACGAGGGGTTGTTGGCTGAAACCCAGGCCGAAAGTGTTTGCATCGCCGGAGATAGCGCCGGTGGTGGCGCCACCGTGGCCACGTTGGCTCGGCTTCGCGCAACCGGGTCGCCGCGTCCTGGCTGCGCCTACCTGATATCTCCTTGGGTCGACCTGACGTCGTCGGGCGAATCCATCACCACGAGGGCCGAGGCGGACCCCATGATCGATGCCGCTTTCATCGAGGACGTCGCAGTGCAATATGCCGCCGAGACCCCGCTTGATGATCCCGGCGTGTCTCCCTTGTTCGAGGACCTCACCGGGATGCCTCCCCTGTTGATCCAGGTGGGAGATGACGAGGTCTTGCTCTCTGACAGCACCCGGTTGGCAGACAAGGCACGGGCAGCTGGCGTAGAAGTCGAACTCGAGATCGCCGATGGCATGTGGCACGTCTACCAGGCTTTCGCCCGGTACTTGCCTGAGGCCGACAAAGCCCTCGATCGAGCCGCGATCTTTATCTCCGCGCACACCCGCGCCAGTGCTGCGAGGTCCCAGGGCTCGGTTCTGCAGCATTGAGCACCTCAGGCTCCAGCCGCGCAAGCTTCGGTCCAGCCATAGACGCATCGTGACCTCTTCTCGACGTTCAACCGACGATGTGTGTGCCGCGATCAGGACTGGCAGACCCATTACCGGCATGTCGGCGATCTTGCTTCCGTTTGCGGCGCCAGACGAGGTGGATTGGGCTGCCTTTGAAGCTCATGTTGGTAGAACCCACGACGCTGGACTTGCGCCTGCGATCAACATGGACACCGGGTACGTGCAGCTCTTGGGATCTGGCGACTTGATCAAGGCGCTGGATGTCGCCAACGCCGTAACTGGCGGCGATTACGTGGCTGGGGCCTATGTTGCCGACGAACCGGGCGCTGCATTCGATCCCGCTAGCTACTTGGCCCGTTGCGAAGACATTCAGAGCCGCAACGGAACGCCGGTGATCTTTCCCTCCCATGGGCTAAACGGTCACGGTGACGAGGCATGGCTTCGCGCCTACAACCATTTGGGCGAGCGTCTTGATCGTTTCATTGGTTTCGAATTGGGCGCGATGTTTGTGCCTTACGGTCGCATCGTTGGACTCGATACCTTTGCGGGATTGCTCGAGATCGCTTCGTGCGTGGGCGCCAAACACTCGTCGTTGCGGCGACAGCCCGAATGGGAACGCTTGGCGCTCCGCGATCGACGTCGACCCGACTTCATGGTGCTCACGGGCAACGATCTCGCAATCGACATGGTGATGTACGGATCCGATTATCTCCTCGGATTGTCCACCTTTGCCCCGCGCGCCTTTGCCCTTCGCGACGTCTACTGGGCCACCAATGACCCCGACTTCTACGAACTCAATGACCTCTTGCAGTACCTGGGCCAGTTCGTGTTTCGTCCGCCGGTTCCGGGCTACCGACATAACGCCGCTCAGTTCTTCAAACTGCGTGGTTGGGCCGCAAGCGACGAGGTTCCCGCTGGCGCTCCCAAGCGCCCGAGCACCGATAGCGCTGTGTTGGCAGACATTGTTGGCCGCCTCGAGGAGTGGGAGTCCCGCCCGCTACCGCAGGTGTCGCCATGAGGCCGGTCCAGGTCAAGAACCTGTCGTCAGCGGAAGCCTTCTTGGCGCACCTGAATGGGCTTGGAGCAAAGATGCCCTTCTCGGCTGCGGTGGATCCGCTTGGGGCGCTGGCACAGCCGAAGGTCATCACCGACGCGGGCGCCGGACACCTCGTAGTCCCGAACCGGTTCGCCATCTTGCCGATGGAAGGCTGGGACGCCGCTTCTGATGGTGCCCCAACTGACCTGGTGCGGCGGCGGTGGCAGCGCTTTGGCGATAGCGGCGCTGGTTTGGTCTGGGCCGAAGCAACAGCGGTCGTGCCAGCTGGTCGGGCCAACCCCAACCAGCTCGTGCTCAACGAACAAACAGCCGAAGGATTCGCCGAACTGCGTTCGCTCTTTGCCAGCACCCAAATCGTAGGGCTGCAACTCACGCACTCTGGTCGCTATGCGCGGCCGTTAGGGCAAGCCGAACCACACACGGCCTATGTGCATCCGCATTTGGACGACGCGGTCGGAGCGTCGGAACGCCACGTGCTGTCGGACAACCAGCTCGACGAGTTAGTTGCGTCCTTCGTGCACGCTGCAGTGCTTGCCTCTCAGGCCGGATTTCATTTCGTCGATGTGAAGGCGTGTCACGGCTACCTCGGCCATGAACTGCTTAGCGCCTATGACCGCCCGGGGCGCTACGGGGGAGACCTTGCGGGGCGCACGCTGTTCCTCCGAAGCGTCATAGCTGGGATCCGCGACGCAGCGCCACAGCTAGCCATCGGGCTGCGCCTGTCGCTCTTTGACACCGTGCCGTATGTGGCGGGCGACGACGGGATCGGCCAACCTCGGGTGCAGGGTCCCTATAGGTTCGCGTTCGGAGCGTCACCCAGCGGTCTGGAGATTGACCTTGACGAGACGCACCAGGTGATCGAGATGGTGTCGCGGCTCGGTTTGGGCCTCTTGAGTGCAACCGCAGGCAGCCCGTACTACTGCCCTCATGTTCAGCGCCCCGCGTTCTTCCCTCCCTCCGATGGCTACAAGCCTCCCGAAGACCCCCTCGTTGGCGTGGCCCGGCAACTGGGAGCCACTGCGGCGGTCGCGCATAGGCATCCTGGGGTGGCCGTGGTGGGTGCTGGCTATTCGTATCTCCAGGAGTGGTTGCCTCACGTTGGGCAGGCCGTCGTTGAAGGTGGCGACGCCTCCTTTGTGGGCCTTGGGCGTATGGCCCTGAGCTATCCCAACTTGCCTGCAGACATCCTTGGCGGGCGGCCGCTCGAGCGGAGGCTGATCTGTCGCACATTTTCTGACTGCACAACGGCGCCGCGGTCAGGGCTGATCTCGGGGTGCTTCCCCATCGACCAGTTCTACAAGCAACACCCGCAACGGGTTGAGCTGGCCGCAGCAAAGAAGCACATGCGGCGCGGCGCGTAAGCGCTCAGCTCGATGGTTAATAGCGAGGTTCGCGACTGCCATGTCGGGCATGCCCGCCACTGCCAACCGCGCCTTGCTCAAGGACGACCGTTCCTGTTTCGCGAGCTATCCGGGCGTTGATCAGCCCGGTGGACCGAGCGGCCTTGGCGCGATACAGATCGCTGTCGGCGCGGGCCAACAAGGTGTCGATGTTGTCGCCATCTTGTGGGCTGCTGACGCCGAGGCTGGCTCGTACTGCGAGCTCAGTCCCTACCGTGAACGATGAGCACCGGTCACGGACCACGTGCTCCAAAGCACCCATCTCTGCTGGGGTGCCAGCTGCCAGGAAGGCGAACTCGTCGCCCCCCATGCGTCCAACGAGCCCGTATGGTTCAACTGCTTCGCGAAGGAGCTCCGCTACCCGAAGGAGCGCTTGGTCGCCCGCATGGTGGCCGTGCTGATCGTTCAGTTGTTTGAACTTGTCCAGATCGAGCATTCCAGCGAGCACGACCTCGTCCTGGTTCTCGTCCACCAGGGCGTTTGCGGCATGCCCGAAGAATCCGCGCCGGTTGGCCACGCCGGTCAATGGGTCGGTCACCGACAGAGCTGCGACCTGGAGGTAAGCCTGGTCGAGACGGGCAAGGAGATCCGTGATAACCCGTACCGACAAGGGTGCAACCACCAGCGGGATCCCGCCGGCGATAAGCAACGACACCTCAAGGGTCCCGGGTTCAGCCGAGTCGAGGTCCACGACCATGGTCATCACGATGCTGGTGACAAACAGCGACGTTGCCACCGACAACAACGTAACCGCCACAACGGGGCCGCGTGATCCATGCCTGCGGTACAGGTTCAGCAACCGTTGTTGGGTTGAGGAGAGGGACATCTCTAGTTGGCCGTCCACCTCCGCCCATCGGATGATGGGGGCTCATTGTGAGGGAGCCAGCGTGATTCGGGGCCGAGCGAACCAGCGGAGCAGCAGCCCCGTGGCAACCAGTGAGGTTGGAGTGTCAGGTCCCTGCCAGCGCAGCCACAACGGGGGCGAAGTCGTCGAGTGCGTTGCTGCCGACGGTCACATAGGAGATGCCGAAGGTATCCCGGCGCTCTTGGAGCGTCTCACAGATGTAATCAACGGATCCGATCAGCGCGTGTGGATGCTGGCCGAGCGCCTCGGGGGTCATCCCCATGGCCGGGGCCATTGCTTCGAGCGTTGGCCCTTGATGGTCGGTAACCACGGTGAAGTAGGCGCCAATTTCGATCTCCAAATCGTCGAACCTGTCGCCAGCGCCTTCTTTGACCCAACCGAGTTTGTCGGCTGTTCCTGATGCGGTTCCGCTGGAGATTCCGTGCTCGCCGATCTTGCCGTCGGAGTTGTCGAAGTTGATGGACACGATGTCGCTGTGTTTGCCTGCCAAACGCAGCACTCGGGGCGACCCGCCACCAATCATGATGGCGGGACCTTCGGGCTGGGGCGATCCCATCCCTGTGGTGTTGGTGACGTTGACGTGCTGGCCTACGTAGTTCAATTCTTCACCGGCGAAGAACGATCGAGCGAACTCGACGTATTCGACCATGCGTTCGATCCGAACACCGGGGCGGTCCATCTCCAACCCCATGGCCTCGTACTCAGACTTGATCCAGCCTGCCCCGAACCCGGCTTCGAGCCGACCATCGGAAAGCAAATCGATAGTTGCCATCTCGCTGAGCAAGACCAGGGGCTGGTGGTAGTCACAACAAAAGACGCGGCAACCGATCTTGATCGACGACGTGGCATCGGCGGCCGCCATCATGGCCGGCACTGCAGCAACGGTCTGTGGTGGGTGGCTGGCGGCCTCGCTGGCTGCACCTGCCCCGATGTAGTGATCGGCGAGACTTAGCGTTGCATAGCCAAGGTCCTCAGCCTTTCGTGCGTTGTCTCGCCACTGCGCGGCGCTGTCGGGTGCAAAGGCTTGATAGCCGAATCGGAACTTCTTGGACATTGGTACCTCGTCAAGAGAGAGCTCATGTGGAGTAGGTTCCACCGAACACGAGTAAGGAGAACAGATGGCCCAAGGTAGTAGTTCTGACGGAGTCGGGCGGCTTAGCGGGAAAGTGGCAGTTATCACGGGGGCTGCAAGCGGGATTGGATCGGGCACAGCCCAACGCTTTGTAGCTGAAGGCGCACGGGTTGTTGTGGCCGACCTGCAAGGGGATCAAGGGCGCGAGCTTGCCGCCAGCCTTGGCGAGGCCGCAGTCTTTGCCCAATGCAACGTCACCAAAGAGGACGACGTGGCTGGCGCGGTAGATCTTGCGATCTCCACTTGGGGAAGGCTCGACTGCATGTTTAACAACGCCGGTGTCGTGGGAGTTGTGGGACCCATTGCCGAAACCCCGCTGGAGGCATGGAACGAGACTATGGACATCTTGTTGACGGGAGTCTTCTTGGGAACCAAACACGCAGCGCGAGTCATGACCGGGCAGGGGTCTGGTTCGATCATCAACACCTCCTCAACTGCAGGCATCATGGGTGGGCTCGGACCACACGTCTACACGGCCGCCAAACACGGCGTGCGTGGTCTCACCAAGTCGGTCGCCAACGAGTTGGCTCAGCACCAGATCCGAGTCAACGCCATTTCGCCCGGCAACACCGTCACGGCAATGACTGCCGCGGTGGCAACGGGCGATCACACCGACGTCGAGAAGGCATCGGGTCACATTGCTGCTGGTTCGCCACTTGGCTATGCCGGCTTTCCCGAAGACATCGCCAACGCGGCGCTCTACCTGGCCAGCGACGAGTCCCGTTACGTGTCCGGGCACACGCTGGTGGTCGATGCGGGGCAGACCTCGTCTGGCATGACGCCCAACCGCTTCCACACCGGTTCGGCCACGGTGCACCGCCACGCTGGCGGACGCGAAGACTTGTAAGCCCATGGTGTCTGCGCCGCAGCCGCTTCCGAAACGACCTCAAGCTCCAGCGACCACCCGTTGGCCCGAGCGAGACGACCCGCGCGACAACGTGCTCGTGGTCACGCGCGGGCACCCCTTCGTGCGCGATCCGTTTTTTGAGATATTCGAGTCGAACCCAAACATTCAATGGTCCTCGGTCGAGCACCCGGCGGCGCAGCTTATGTTCACGCCAAAAGTCGCCCAGGCGTTCGACTGCCTCGTGCTGTACGACATGCCCGGCATTGTCTTCAATCGTGGTTCTGCACCTACGTTCTTTGACCCGCCGGAGTCCTTCAAATCGGGCCTGCTGGGCATGCTCGATGCAGGGGTGCCGTTGGTGGTCATGCATCACGCCTGTGCTGCTTGGCCCAACTGGACGTTGTGGGCCGAGATTGTTGGCGGTCATTTCTTGTACCAGCCGGGAACTTCGCGGGGTGTCAGCGTCCCCGATTCAGGCTACGTGATCGATGTAGAACACACGGTGTCGCCGGTGGGCGCGCACCCGATTAGCGAAGGCATCGAGCCATTTGTGCTTACAGACGAGCTCTACCTGGCGCACGTGTTTGAGGACTCTGTGACGCCGTTGTTCCGCAGCGATTTTGACTTTGTGGATACAAACTTCTATTCGGCTGCGGCGGCGCTCGAGGGCAAGCTCAACCATCGGGAGGGCTGGCAGCACCCACCGGGCTCAAACATCGTTGGTTGGGTGAAGTCCTATCTCAACAGCCCCATCGTCTACCTGCAGTTTGGTGATGGTCCGGCAACGTACCGCAACCAAACCTTCCGCCAGATTTTGGCCAATGCCATTTCGTGGGCGGCATCTGAGGAGGCCGCTAGTTGGGCTCGTGATCAACAATGACCGACTGGTTTGACCCGCAGACGTGGCTGCGCCAGATCCCGGACCCACTGAACATGCGTGGTTTCATCCAAGACGGGACCGAGGCGTGGCTGAACGAGGTGGCCCGGCTTGCCCAGGACCGGCCTGTGGAGGTCCGGCGAGGCACCAACCGGGTATTGGGCACGGTGCGTTCGCTTCAGGTGTATCCGCGCTCATCGCCGGGGTCGTTGCTCAGTGGCGACGCTGGATTCGATGCCCTTGAACGCGCTGTCGCTGTTGTGGACGACATCACATGGAACGGTCGGCTTATCGATCAGGCCGAGATTGTTGTCGAGGATGTGCGCGTAGCTCAGCTGCCGACGCGACGCATTAGGGGAGGGCCCGTCACCGTTCATCTGAACGTCCCCATCTCAACGATTGCCACCTGGCTTCGCCAAGCCAACATTGCCATGATCGATGCTCCGGCAGGGGCCAACATGGGTGCCGAGGATGGGTGTTTTTGGGTGCGCTACGAGTGGCGCCGCGTCACATTCGACGCCGCCGTTGCCCCTGCGGTTACCGCTAGCGCAGGGGTGTTCACCATTCACGAACTACGGCTGCGCAGCCGTACCGTGCCGCTCCCCAAACGCTTCAACATGTCGTTGAGCGTCCCGGTTTCGCTGGGGGAGGGTGTGCGGCTGCGTGATGCTTGCCTCGTCGACCCAACGACAGTGGCGGTCGAGGTTCAGGTCCGCTCGGTCGACTATCCCATCAGCGTTCCTCAGATTCTTGAGCGCCTGGCCTCGCCGGCCGCACGGAGTGTCCTTGACGTCTAGGAGAATGCCGGTTGGCGGTCTGGCCACGCCGTCCATCGAGTTCTGCGCTCGCAGCTCAAGAACGTGGCAATCTGTGGATACGAGCGACCAAGGACCTCAGCGATGACTAGCAGCGACACCCCCGACATTGGCGAGCACCTCCAAAAAGGCAGGGTTGTGCCGCCCCATGGCATGACCGCCGCGATCCACATTGGTGACAGCGACCTCCCTTGGGTTGGCCTTGGAGATGGCAGCGAACTGCAGCTCTTGCAGGTCGACTTGCACCAGGGCCTTTGGGTGGTCCGCACCCGCTTCCAGCCCGGCTACCAGGTGACCACCCACTATCACACCGGGTCCGTCTTCGCCGTCACGCTGTCGGGTTCGTGGTACTACAACGAGTATCCCGAATACGTCAACACCGCAGGCTCGTACTTGTATGAACCCGCACATTCGCTCCACACCCTCAAGGTGTCCGACGACAACGAAGGCATGACCGACGTTTGGTTCGCCATTTATGGCGCCAACGTCAACCTCGACGAGGATGGCGAGGTGGTTGGGATTACCGACGCGCAGAGCATCTTGGCTGCCTATCGGAGTCGCTGTGAGACCGAAGGGGTTTCTCCTGCTGGAGTGATCGTGAACGGCGAACAAACATCGTGAGCGACACTGACGGGTTCGAGTCGGTTCGCACCGAGGTTCGGGCTTGGCTGAGCGAGAACTGGGATTGCGATCGCCCTAAGAAGGAATGGCTTGCCATCGTGGCTGACTCGGGTTGGGCTGCTCCGAGCTGGCCCACCGAGTGGTTTGGTCGTGGCTTACCGCCAGCCGCTGGCGGCGTGGTTGCCGACGAGTTTGCGCGAGCAAAGGCGTGGGGGACCGGGCAGGACAAGACCAACCTCTGGGCCAACACCATGCTGGCCTTTGGTAGCGACGAGCTGAAGCGTCAGCACTTGCGCCGCCTGATGCTTGGTGAAGTCAAGATGTGTTTGCTCTACAGCGAACCGGGCGCAGGTTCTGACTTGGCAGGCATCCAGACCCGGGCAGATCGCGATGGCGACGAGTGGGTCATCAACGGCCAGAAGGTATGGACGTCGAGTGGACGCGATGCCGAGTTTGCCCTGCTCATCGCCCGTAGCGACTGGGACGTGCCCAAGCACAGCGGTATTACCTTCTTTTGGTTCCCGATGCGTCAACCTGGCGTTGAGGTCCGGCCGCTGCGCCAAGCGACCGGAGATTCACGGTTCAACGAGGTGTTCATTACCGATGCCCGAGTTCCTCATGACCACATGCTGGGCGAGGTAAACAACGGCTGGATGGTCTTGCAATCTGCGTTGGCCTACGAGCGAGCGGTGCTCGGTGAGAATCAGCGCCGTGCCAAGGTGCAGACAAACAACGAGGCTGTGCGCAACGCAGACGACGATGCCCCTGCACCGGTCCCCGACGTTTCGCTCATCGAACTCGCACAAGACCTGGGTGTCAGCAGCGATCCCATCATTCGCCAGCGACTCGCAGCGTTGCACACGCTGGTGCAGGTGAACGAGTGGAATACCCGCCGGGCGAAGGCCGAGTTGGCGCAGGGCACGACCTCAGCAGTGGTGTCGCTGGGCAAGCTAGCCATGAGCCGCATTTTGCACACTGCTGGCAGTTTGCAAACAGAGATACTGGGCCCCGAGGGCACGATTGGCGGCGCCGATTCGCCGCGTTCGGCCGACGCAACCTATGCGCTGCTCAATGCCTTCTTTACCAGCATTGGTGGCGGCACCGATCAGATTCAGCGCAACATCATCGGCGAACGCATGCTCGGGTTGCCCAAAGAACCCGAGCCCCACAAGCACACGCCGTTCAGCGACGTTCCAAAGGCCTAGCGTCCTTTCCGGCTGTTTCGGCAACGAACTCGACGTCGCCTGCACCGCCTAGCTGCGTTGCGGCTTCTCGTCGCACGCAGAAGAGTGCGCCTTCGAATCCGCGCCTTGCTGGTCTGCGCAATCTCAGCCGACGTAATCACCGCTCCAACCAGACAGGACACGAGGGTCCGGTCCGGCTAGATGCGGTACTGGACTGCGCTGCGGGCCTCAATGTGGGGGGCAATCAGCGTTGCGATGATGTCTTGATGATCCGCGTTGCTTGCGTAGGCGCTGTAGGCATCGTCGTCTTCGAAGTCGCCAACAACGCAATAGTCCCAGTTGTCTTCGCGTAGACCCGCGTCGGGGCCGTGTTGGTACCCAACCACCCCTGGGAGGGCAGCCATGGCGTTGAGACGGCTGCCTAACGTGCTCAAATGCCGCTCTGATGGAGCTTCTTTCCAGCGAAACATCACACAATGACGGAGCACAGGGCGCTTCTTTCTTCGAGTTTCTTCGAGGCACGTTCACAAGGGCTGGTCACAATGCTATGCGTGCGCATTTGGGTGCGGTGACCAAGGTTGCCATGCAGACAGACACCTCTTGCCATATCTGATTAGGCCCCTTCGTTCTTCACTGACTGTAGAACAACGGCATCCGAGGATCGCAACCGCCCGTTCTGCTGTTTGGTTCGTCCCTAAGCTGCTCGCCGATATCTTCTCGAACTCCTGGAACGAGGCCAATCGAAAGCCAACGCATGGACGCCAAACCTCTGCAGGGTACGGGACCTACGGCCATAGACACCTCCTGGCCGCTCTCTAGGCTGGGTTCATGCTTTCACTCCCTTCGGCCCGTACCGACCCAGCCGCACTTGTAGATGCGCTGATTCCTCAGCTCCCGCCCAGCGCACAATTGATCGTGCCCATCGCGAACGGGGAGCCGGTCGGCGTACTCGACGCTCTTGAGGCGCGTGCCGATGAGCTGGACGCAGTCAAAGTCCACCAGATGCACGCCATACGCGATCGCCCGTATCTTCATGGCCAGTATGCAGGTCACCTGGAGCATGTGGCCTGGTTCCTTTCCGATATCACGCGGCGGAGCTTTGCCGAGGGTCATTGCGAGTTTGCGCCAGCCAACTTCAGTGAAGTGCCGCAATTCCTGCTGACTCATAAACCCTGCGCGGTCATCGCTGCCGCCAGCCCGCCCGACCGGCACGGCTATTTTTCGCTTGGGGTGACCGGTGGCTACACCGCAGCGCTCATTGGTCGGGTGCCGTTTATCCTCGAAGTCAACCCGGCGATGCCTCGGACCTCTGGAGCCAATCGCCTTCACCGCAGCGAGGTCGCAGGCTGGTGCGAGATCCCGAACACCCCTCTGGTCGAGGTTCCTCCAGCACGCATCGGGCCAGCGGACAAGAAAATCGCTGAGCTCATTGCCGACCGCGTCCGAGACGGTTGCACTATCCAGCTTGGGATCGGTGCCATTCCCACAGCGGTGGCCACCAATTTGGTGCATCACCGTGACCTTGGGGTGCACACCGAGTTGTTGTCAGATCCCATTGTGGATCTTGTCGAAGCAGGCGCCGTGAACGGTGTTCGCAAGCGCACCAACCGACACCAGATCGTGACCACGTTTGCATTGGGAACCAGGCGCCTGTACGACTTTTGTCACGACAACGACACGGTGCAGTTCTTGCCTGTTGACCAAGTGAATGATCCAAGGAACATTGGTCGTGAACCCAACTTCATTTCGGTCAACGCAACCCTGGAAGTAGACCTCTTTGGCCAATGCGCATCCGAAACACTGGGGACGCGGTACTACTCGGGCAGCGGTGGGCAGGCAGACTTTGCCCGCGGTGCCCAATACTCCGAAGGCGGTGATGGGTTTGTCGTGCTCCATGCCACCGCCAAGGGCGGGACTATCAGCCGGATTGTTCCTCGCCTTACTTCTGGTGCTGTGGTCACCACGATGAAGAACACGGTGGACAACGTGGTGACAGAGTACGGGATCGCTGAGCTGCAGGGTCGAACGCTACGAGCTCGAGCCGAAGCGCTCATCAGTGTTGCTGCACCTGAGCATCGGGAGTGGCTACGCCGCGAGGCCGCCGAGATCGGGCTGGTGTCCTAAGGTTTCGGTCATGGTGCAACAGCTCGGACAATCTGGTC
This sequence comes from Acidimicrobiia bacterium, assembly GCA_030431575.1. GTDB lineage: Bacteria > Actinomycetota > Acidimicrobiia > Acidimicrobiales > UBA8592 > JAUIIS01. The sequence goes on from JAUIIS010000011.1 coordinate 32,660, forward strand.
GTTCCGTCGATGATGTCATCGACGATCTTGCTGCGAAGCGCAGCAACGACGTGAAATGGGAGGACGGCCGAACCTTCGGCATGATTTACGACGGTGGCCCCAGCGTCCACGAGGTCGCCGAACGGGCAGCCAAGTTGTATCTCCACGAAAACGCTTTGAACACCAAGGCGTTTCCGTCTCTTGGGGCTATCCAGTCAGAGGTTGTTGCCTGGACGGCGGGCCTGCTGCACGGACCCGAAACTGCCGCGGGTTTCCTTACCAGCGGCGGCACCGAATCTATCTTGTGCGGCGTGAAGGCGGCTCGTGAACGCGCCAAGGCCGAGCGTGGTATCACGGCTCCGGAAATGATTGTGGCCGAGAGCGCGCACGCTGCGTTTCATAAGGCGGCCCATCTCTTTGGCCTGACGCTGCACAAGGTCCCCGTCCGTGACGACTGGACCGCAGATGTGGAAGCAATGGCGGAGAAGATCAACGACAACACGGTGTTGCTGGTCGGCTCTGCTCCGCAATACCCCCAAGGCGTGGTCGACGACATCCCCGCGATCGCCGCACTTGCAAGCTCGATCGATGCGAACTGCCATGTCGACGCGTGCATGGGGGGCTTCGTGCTCCCCTTCGTGGAGATGCTAGGGCGTGACGTCCCGGTCTGGGATTTCCGCGTCGCTGGCGTCAGCTCCATCTCCGCCGACATACACAAGCTGGGCTATGCGCCAAAGGGTGTGTCGGTCATCTTGCATCGCACCAAAGAGCTACGTCGCTACCAGACGTTTATCTTCGACCAGTGGCTCGGAGGCTTCTATGCCTCGCCGAACTTGCAGGGAACCCGGTCGGGCCTCCCGATGGCCGCGGCCTGGGCCGTCATGTCCCATCTCGGGATCGACGGGTATCTGGAACTCACCCGCGTCACGTTGGCTAACGCCGACCAGATGCGTGCGGGGGTGGCAGAAATCGACGGCATTCGGGTACTGGGAGATGGTCAGTACCATCTCCTCGCAATGGCCAATGAGCCTGACGATCCGAACCCCATCGACATGTTTGCGCTGGGCGATGCGCTCGAAGCCAAAGGCTGGTTCCACGATCGCCAAACTCCGCCAGACTCGTTGCATTCAACCGTTTCGAACTCCAACACCGGTGTGATTGACCGTTACCTAGAAGACCTTGCAGCATGTGTGGCCGAGGTGCGCGGGACCAGCACCGAAGACCGTTCCACCAACTACGCCACGCTGGAGTAGCGCCGGTCAAGCGTTTGGGAACGCGGCGGACACTGCTTGGCCGAGGACCGTCTGGGCATGTGCGAGCGCGTTGGCTTCCCAGACCGCGTTGTCTGGGATCGAGCAAATGCGGTGCGTCCATATGGCCTCGCGGTGGTCCGGGTCGCTGAGGTCGCCAAAGCGGTGCACCCAGTGCTCCGCGCGTTCGGCGATGATGACTCGCGTCTCGCTGCGGGTTCCAATCTCCAAGGTCAGCGCGATGGTTTGCTCGGCGCCTGCATCGGCAAGCATTCCGGCCACCCCACGGCAAAGCTGGCCGACCTTTGGGGCCAGCGTCGCATGGGCATTGCCAACAGTGGTCTCAACTCGTTCGGTGTCAAACGCGCTGCGCACCCAAGCGTCGCTGGCCGAGCCGAGTGGTTCCCTGGAAAGAATGGTGTAGGTGCCGTATTCGCCGTGGCCCGTATGGAGGTCGATGCCCAAGAAGGTCTCACACCCGCGTAGGTGGGTGGATACCAACTCTGCGACGGCGGTTGTTGACGCTTGCCGCTCAGCTCCACCAAAGTAGAGCCCATCGGGGTGGCTGTATTGGCCACCAGACACCGCTTGACGCATCCAGGTGATCCCGTGCTTGGCCACCAGAGCTTTGCTGGCGCTCAAGAAGTCTTCGGCGTTGGGAAGCTGCGGGCCGCCGGGGCACAGGAGGTCGTGCACGGCGGCATAGGCGCTGTTTTGTGGTAGCTCGTCAGCGAAGTCCAGCCAGTTTCGATTGAGGTCAACGTTGTTTTCGTTGGCCCGGCGCCAATGCGCCATGCCCCAGGGGTTGACCGCGTGGATTAACAGGATCCCATCTGTTGATTCTTGTTCTCTGAGTTGATCCAGGAAGTGCACCTGCTGCGCCGACCCGGCAAAGCCCTCAATGCCATGTGTCCCCGACATGACGAGTAGCGCTCGCCTTGGCTTCGCTGGGCCGAGGTAGGCGGCGTCGATCGCCAGCGATTCGCCGAACGGGCCGGTCAGTCCGAGTCCAATAGTGGTCAAGGTAGCCCCGAGCCGTGCTGCGGCAAGCCGGAATCGGGCGCGGCACTCGACGTAGCTCAGGGCGAAGCTTCGTTGAGATATTGGGGGCTGCGGGGCCACGGGGTCGCCAATCATTGGGCCAACCTAGATGATCGACCAGACATTCACCCCTGTTGCGTTGGCGCCGGGTGCACAAGGTCGGCTACCTTCTCGCCCAACGTTCGGTGTGCCCACGGTCACATCGATTAGCTCAATTTCGTCAGAGGGGGGATCTTCTGCATGACCGATATGTCGACAACCACGCGCGACCATGCGGGTGAGGCGGGTCAGGCACTGCTGGTCGTCGAAGACCTCAAGACGCACTTTGAGGTGCCTGCTGGCATGGTCAAGGCAGTCGACGGCGTGTCGTTTACCCTCGAAAAAGGTAAGACGCTTGGAGTTGTGGGCGAAAGCGGTTCTGGCAAGACCGTCTTGTCCCGCTCGGTCATGGGCCTCAACGTTGCCCCGAACACCCACACCACGGGCTCGGTCATCTACGACGGCGAGCAAATGGTGGGCAAGACCCCGAAGAAGATGAAGGAATATTGGGGCGAAGAAATGGCCATGGTGTTCCAAGATCCCATGACATCGCTCAACCCGGTGGTCAAGATCGGGCGCCAACTCACCGAGCACGTTCGTCAGCACCACAACGTGTCCAAAAGCGAAGCTCGCGATATTGGAATCGAACTGCTGCGCTCGGTGCGCATTCCCGAGCCCGAATCGCGCATCGACAACTACCCGCACGAAATGTCTGGCGGGATGCGCCAGCGGGTGTGCATCGCTATTGCTTTGGCTTGTAGCCCAAAGGTCCTCTTCGCCGACGAGCCCACAACGGCGCTTGACGTTACGGTGCAGCACCAGATCCTCAACCTGCTTGCTACCCAACAGCGCGAGCGCCACATGACCATGATCCTCGTCACACACGACTTGGGGGTGGTTGCGGGACGGTCCGACGAGATTGCCGTCATGTATGCGGGCCGCATCGTCGAGAAGGCCCCCACCGCCACCCTGTTTGCGGGGATGCGTCATCCCTACACACAGGGGTTACTCAATTCGATCCCAAAGACCGATCAGCCAAGCCATACCCGCCTCAGCGCCATTGTGGGTCGGCCGCCCGATCTCATCAACCCTCCAGCTGGATGCAAGTTTGCGCCCCGCTGCCCATACGCCCAAGAACGCTGTCACGAGGAAGAGCCGCAGCTGGTCAACGCGGTGGCGGTCGGTCATCAATTCGCATGTCACATTCCGGTGGGTTCGCCTGAGAGCGATGCCGCCTTCCAAAGGAACCTCGAAGCGGGACGACCGCAAACACTGGCGGCGGCTGGTCGACTACTTGCAACCGAGGAGCTGGTTGACTGATGGCTGGGAGCGGGAAAGCCCATCTTCGCAATGGCGACGACATCTTGTTGCAGGTTGAAGACCTGCACATGGAGTTCCCCGCTGGTGGCGGACGGACCGTGTTTGCGGTCAGCGGCATCAGCTTCGACATTGCCCGAGGCGAAACGCTGGGGTTAGTTGGCGAATCGGGCTGCGGCAAGTCGACAACCGGCAAGGCGGTGTTACAGCTCCCGCCCCCGACTCGTGGCGCAGTCAAGTTGGACGGCGAAGACCTCACCTCGCTCGATCCCAAATCCATGCGCAAGAAGCGCACGGGTATTCAGATGATCTTCCAAGATCCCATCTCGTCACTAAACCCTCGACGCGCTGTGGGTGAGGTTGTGGCCGAGCCGCTCGCGGTGTGGGGGCCCAAAGACCAGGACCAGCAATGGTCCAAGGTTGCCGAGATGCTCGATGCTGTGGGCATCGATCCCGATGTGGCGCGTTACAAATATCCGCACGAATTCTCTGGTGGGCAGTGCCAGCGCATCTCGATCGCCCGTGCGTTGGTCATGGAACCCGAACTCATTATCTGCGACGAGCCGGTCTCGGCGCTCGACGTCTCGGTACAGGCACAGATCCTCAACCTCCTCGAAGACCTGAAGGTCAAGTACGGGTTGACGCTGGTGTTCATCGCCCACGACCTAGCGGTGGTGAAGAACATTTCCGACCGGGTCGCAGTGATGTACCTGGGCAAGATGTGTGAGCTGTCCGGTTCCGACGAGCTTTACGAAAACCCTGCTCACCCGTACACGGCGCTTCTGCTTGACTCTCTGCCGGTGCCAGACCCCACCGTCGACCTCCACACCGAAGTTGCTGTCGAGGGCGAATTGCCTTCGCCGTTGGCGCCTCCATCGGGCTGTCGGTTCCGTACCCGCTGCGACCGGGTTCAAGATCTTTGTGCACAACAAGAGCCACAGATGCGGCGTATCAACGACGCGCATTACGTGGCCTGCCATTTTCCGTTGGTTGATGCAGACGAAGTGGAGGTGGCCATCGCCTAATCGTTTCGGTACCTGTGCGGGAGATGACAGCAACATGTAGACCTTGTTGCGCTGACGGTGTGACCGTCGTCACGTCTGCTACACCTGCTGAGTATCTGACATACCAGACGCACCCGCGCACCTCGCTCGGCTGCTTACTAACAACCACGTAACAAATCGACGCCGGCGTTGTCGGCAACGAAAACCATGGGGCACAGCCCCGGAAATAAGGAGGGGTCCTTACCTCATGAGAAACAAGACACTTATGCGATTGCTAGCAATATTGCTGGCCTTCGCCATGCTCGCTGCAGCTTGCGGCGACGACGACGATGACGGCGGCGAGTCCGTCGACAGCGGAGAGGGCAGCACGGAAGAAGTCGACGGCGACGGCGACGGCGAAGGTGAGGGTGAGGGCGAAGCCGAGACCGAACCCGAGGACGCCACGGGAACCGAAGCCGAAGGCGACATCGACACCGAGGTCGAAGAAGCAGACGTCGACGAAGTCTCCTACGGCGGCGACATCGCTGTTGCGCTTGAGGCCGAGGCCGTTGGCCTTCGTCCTTGGGAAGACACCTGCTCGTCACCTTGCTACAACATCATGATCACCATCTTCGACAAGATCGCCGAGCAGAAGCTCGACGGGACCTACGAAGGTTGGCTGGCTGAGTCCATGGTCCCCAATGAAGACTTCACCGAGTGGGTCGTAACGCTGCGCGACGGCGTCACGTTCCACAATGGCGAGCCTTTGACCGCACAAACCATCGTGGACATGTTCCCCATCCAACAAGAGGGTGCAACAGCCTCGGGTCAGATCTCGTCGGCGAATCTCGAAAGTGTTGCGGCGACCGGTGACCTCGAAGTGACGTACACCCTCAGCGCATCCAACTCGGCGTTCCCCGCGTACCTGAGCCGTGCGCCGTTGGGCATGGTCTTCGAACCCGCCGTAGCCGCAGCTGACCTCGATGGTTTCTCCAGCGAGCCCGTAGGCACTGGTCCCTTTGTTATCGAAACTCGCGACCTCGACAACGAGA
>JAUIIS010000205.1 GCA_030431575.1 Acidimicrobiia bacterium
GTCCATGTTTTTCATGGCGGCGTCTTGGGCCAGGCGAGCCGCGTGCCCGCGCCGGTTTGTTTCGGCACGGACCACATCGTGGTCTGCGGAGAGGGCTTTCTCGATAACAACCTGCGTGCGTGGCGTTACCGACGATGCCGAGGGATTCACCACCAACATGATCTTCAAGAAGGCTCATGGTACTTGGCGGTGCCACATTGGAGAAGCACAGAGTCGCGAGCACCTGTCGGCGATCGCGACCGACGTTGCCCGCGCCAGGAGTGACCGCCAAAGCGATCGATGACCTATCTCACGTTCGATAATGGGAATCTGTTCACGAGCTACTAGATTGCCAGGGTGGTTAGGTCGGCCTCGTGCGGGCCAGCCACCGCTCCAATTCGAGCAAGACCGAATGCCCCCGGCGAATGAGATAGGAACCAATGAAGGTTGTCGTCTGTGTAAAACAGATCCCCGACCCAGCTGACCCGGGGGAAATCGATCCCTCGACCAAGACGCTGAAGCGGGATGTAAAACTCATTCTCGACGAGTCCGATTCGTACGGCGTCGAGATGGCCCTGCAGCTAGTTGATGGAGACGGTGAAGTCGTTCTCGTATCAATGGCCCCCAACAACGAAGTCCTTGCCATGGGCGCCGATAGCGCCATCTTGGTCAGCGACGAAGCCCTTGCTGGCAGCGATGCCCTCGGCACTGCCAAGGTGCTTGCCGCAGCTATCAAGCGAGCCGAACCAGACCTCGTGCTGGCAGCCACCGAGTCATCCGATGGCTACACCGGCACCGTCCCAGAACAGGTCGCCGAACTCCTCGGCATGCCCAGCGTTACGTTTGCCAAAGAGGTTGCTGTTGCCGACGGTACGGTTGCTGTGAAGCGCCAAACCGAAGCTGGCTACGACGACGTCACCTGCCCGCTACCGTGCCTCGTCTCGGTGACCGCAGGTGTTGTTGAACCCCGCTACCCATCCTTCAAAGGCATCATGGCCGCCAAGTCCAAGCCGGTCGACGAAGTCGGCATTGCCGACCTCGGCATCGACGCTGGTGCAGTTGGCTGGGCTGGCGGCGGTCAAGAGATCGTTGCTATCGAACCAGCGCCCGCACGAGAAGCCGGCGAAATCGTAGAGGACGAAGGCGACGCTTACGAGCGCATCGTGTCGTTCCTCGAAGAGCTCAAGGTCATCTGAGGAGGCGACAATGGGAACTATTTGGGTACATGCAGAAGCCTCGGACGGCAAGGTTGCGTCCATTACACTTGAGCTGCTCGCGAAGGCTCGCGAGCTCGGCGATGCCGAAGCCGTTTACGCTGGCGCAGACGCCGATGCCATCGCCGCCGAACTCGGCGAGCACGGCGCCACCAAGGTGCACGCCACCGGCGACCTCGACGGTGGCCTAGTCGGTCCCGCACTTGCTGGAGCCCTAGCCGCAGCGATCGCGGGCGGTGCCGCACCAAGCGCCATCTTGTTTGGCACCACCCAGGATGGCCGCGATACCGCTGGCCGACTGTCGGTCAAGCTTGATGCGCCGGTCATCACCAACGTGGTCGACCTCACCGACGACGGCGGCCTTGTTGGCACCGAACCAGTGTTTGGTGGCACCACCAACGTCAAGACCAAGTTCACCGCCGACACCCCGGGCATCTTCTTGGTTCGGCCAAAGTCGTTCACGGCCGAGTCAGCAGGCGGCGGCGTCGCAGCGGTCGAAGCATTGAGCGTCCCCGACCTCGGTGCTACAGGCGCTGCCAAGGTGCAGAGTCGCTTTGTCGAAGAGTCCGACGGGCCAAAGCTTGACGAAGCGGCGGTCGTTGTTTCTGGCGGCCGTGGGCTCGGCGAAGCCGACAAGTTCGAGATGGTCGAAGCGCTGGCGAAGCAGCTCGGGGGCGCCGCTGGCGCATCCCGTGCCATCGTCGACGCCGGCTGGGTGCCTTACAGCATGCAGGTTGGCCAAACTGGCAAGGTTGTGAAGCCAGACGTGTACATCGCTGCGGGCATCTCAGGCGCCACCCAGCACATGGTGGGCATGAAGGGCTCTAAGACCATTATTGCCATCAACAAAGACCCCGAAGCACCCATCTTCTCCATTGCCGATCTCGGCATCGTGGGAGACGTGCACAAGGTCATGCCCGCGTTGCTTGAGGCGCTAGCCAACCGCTAGACCCCAGCGAACGCAGGTTGGTGCGCCCACCGGCGCGCATGCCAACACTGAGACGCCCCCAGGCCATGCATTTGGCCTGGGGGTGTTCGTTTTTGCGCTCCGACAGGTATTCGCCGCAAAGTTCCTTCTAAAGTTGCACACGTGGCGATTCTCCTCAATCTGATCGCGCTGGCGCTTGTCCTGGGCATCTCGTGGCTGGGCATGATGTGGCTGGCCTCAAAGGTGCACGGTCACGCTCCCGCAGACGAGGACGAAGAGTGGGTGATCGCAGAAGTGCACCCTGGCGACCCCTGCCCCGAATGCGACGGCGTTGGTGCCCGCCAGAAGCTGGGACGCCTCGAGCCGTGCCCGTTGTGCGAGGGTACGGGCATCTACACGTCGATTTCCTAGCGGCTTGGGCACCAGGCCTTTGCTACACCAGCGGCCATGGGTAGCGGCGGCCCGTGGGGTCGGTCGGGAAGTGCCCCTCGCGAACTAGGGCTCGGGCCCGGGTCTTTAGCGCGTCGATCTCAAGCGCGTTGAGCAGTTCAACCAGCGCCACGGGCAGCGGTCGTTCTAAGAACTCCTGGACCGACGATTGCAGAGCCTCTGGAAGTGGCTCCCCCGCCCAGTCCCACACCACGGTGCGCAGCTTGAACTCGGCATGAAACGTCAGCCCGTTGTCGATGCCCCAGAGGTGGTGTTGATTGTCACGCAAGATGTGGCCACCCTTGCGGTCTGTGCTGTTTGCCACGATGTCAAAGGCGCAGAACTGTTGCAGCGCTTCGTGGTGACTGGGGTCTTCAAGAAAGTGGAAGTAGTGCTCTTCGTAGTCGCACGGAACAAAGAGCTGGAGCGACCCGATGCCTATGGGCCCTTCGCGGAGCACAGTGGGCGGGATAAGGCGCCAACCTAGGCCTTTCGACAGCTCGTAGGCGGCCACCTCGCGTTTGTAGAGTCCGCTGGGAAAGTCCCACAGCGGTTGCTCTCCCTGGAACGGCTTGTAGATCCCTTGGAGTAACTGGTTGTCATGGCTCACATCGACAAGGAACGTGGCGTTAGAGCTCCATGGCATGCGCCCCAGGATCTCGACCTCACCATGGGTCAACACGGTTTCGGCCAACGTGTCGTCGATGGGGCCGCGTTCGCGAAAAGGAGACTCGTCCGCTCCCACCAGCGGCCCTAACGTGCCTTGTACCCGGCGAGCCGGCCCACCGAACAGGCGTGGTTGAGCTGGCCAGGACCCGCTAGTTGTAACACGGGCACCATCCGTCGGCATCGTCGAGCGGTCGGCCGCAATAGGCACACGGTGGCCGACCAGATGCGACGAGGTCGTGGCTACGAGAAACAAATGCGGTCACTTGTTCTGGGCTCAGGCGAAGCTCTGCCGTGGCTGGTTCTGGCTCGTTGCCGTCTTCGTCTTCGAAGACCAGTTGGGTGATGGCGAGAATGAACTGGTGGGTGTCAGGGTCATAGGCCACACCAATGCTGGCCACGGCCCACGCTGGCACCACCGGGTCTATGAGGTCGAGGGCAAGCGGTACGGCGCTTTCATCGACCGCTACTTCCTCCAAAAGCTGTTCAAGGAAGTCGGCCAACGTAAACAGCTGACCTTTTTCGAGCTTCAGCGAGACAATCTCGCCCGCGTCGCCGAACTGCAAATAGAAGACTCGTTGGCCCTTTGGGCCAATGGTGCCTGAGGTGAAGTGCTGAGGAAGACGGAAGTCGAAGGACGGATCGATCACGACACTAGGACGGCACGAGGGTGCCGAGGTCGTCGCCGGTGGAGTTGACGGCAAGCACGACGGGCCCGCCCGAGGTGTAGAGGATGGCAGTGACCGAACACGGACTCACCACGATGCGTTGAAAGAGGTCTAGGTGGGTTCCCATGGCCGAAGCCACAGCAGCTTTGATGGTGTCTGCGTGCGACACCGCAACGATGGTTTCGCCGGGGTGTTTGGCCACGAGGTCCGAGATGGCGTCGACCATTCGGGTCTGCATCTCAGGAAACGACTCGCCTTTGGGGAAACGGAAGCCGCTGGGGTAGTCCTGCACGGTCCGCCACTCGGGAAGCTTGCGCAGGTCTGACAGCTTCTTGCCTGTCCAAGCGCCGAAGTCGCACTCGACGAGACCTTTGTGGGTCCGCACCCGCAACCCACAGGCTTTGGCAATGGGGGCAGCAGTCTCTTGCGTGCGTTCCATAGGAGACGCATACACGGCGCGCACCTTGTTGAGTGCCCCGATGCGTTGGCCCGCTCGCTCGGCCTGTGCCAGGCCTGTCTCGGCAAGGTGGAGGCCTTTCGCCCGGCCGGGCAGCACAGCGCCGGTAGTTGGCGTCTGGCCATGGCGCACCATAAGCACCAGTGTGCCTGCAGGCGGCTGAGGCTTCTTTGCCCCCTTTTTGGCAGGCGCCTTCTTGGGCGCAGCTTTTTTGGTCGAGGTCGGTCGTCTCGAGGTCATTGCGTTCAACCTACCGCGCCGCGGCGTCGCGCATGCAGTGCAACCACCACTGCGGCCACAGCCTGGCCTTGTCCATCACGTCGCTGTATCCACGGTACGTTGGCGGGCGTGCCAAAGAAGGACTCGCTCACCATTGTCGCCAGCGAAGTGGCGGCCTGTCAAAGCTGCGACAGGCTTGTTGCGTGGCGGGAACAGGTCGCCGCAGAAAAACGCCGCTCCTACGAGAACGAAACCTACTGGGGGCGGGGCGTGCCGGGCTTTGGGGACCCCGATGCGTCGCTGGTGGTCATTGGTCTGGCCCCGGCCGCACATGGGGCCAACCGCACCGGCCGCATGTTTACTGGCGACCGCAGCGGCGACTTCCTCTTTGCTGGGCTGCACAGGGCCGGCTTCGCCAACCAGCCTGAAGCGACCGGTCTCGACGATGGACTAGAGCTCCACGGCGCCTACATCACTTCACCCGTCAAGTGTGCTCCACCGGCAAACAAGCCCACCTCCGACGAACGAGCTAACTGCCGGCCCTACTTTGCTCGTGAACTCGCACTGTTAACCAAAGCCAAAGTGTTTCTGGTCTTGGGAAACATCGGGTTCGCCGCCGCGTGCCAAGAACTCGGCGTGAGCCCACGGCCCAAGTTCGGGCATGGTGTCGAACACCAACTCGACAACGGAATCACCCTGGTGTGCAGCTACCACGTCAGCCAACAGAACACCTTTACCGGTCGCCTCACCCCAGCCATGTTTGATGAAGTGATGCAGCAATGCAGACGACACATCGATGCTTGACGTCCACACCGGCGCCCCTCACGCCATGTCATCTCAAACAGCTGCTGCGGCGATAGCGTTCGGTTGCATGATGCGTCGAATTTCCATCGTTCTCGCCCTTGTGTTGGCGGCCGCGGCCTGCAGTAGCAGCGGCGAACCAGACGGCTTCAACCAGCAGCCCACAGAGCTCGGCGACGAGCTCGGCGAAGCCATGGGCGAGCCAGCGACCAACACCCTTCCTGTGGTCGAACGCAACTTCCTTGAGGGATGCGTGCTCGCCGACACTCCACGACTGAACGACACCGCCAACACCAGCCAGAACTGCACGTGTGCATTCGATGCCATTGTCCAGTTCTATATCGACGCCGCCAGCGCCCGAGCGGTCGAAGACGTCGATGCCGAAGCATTCGCGCTATTCAAGAACCTGGACGAGAACCTCCAGGACAACCCAGGGAATCTGCCCGCCGATGTTCAGCGAGCCGTAGAAGCGGACAATTGCCTCGGCTAGCGGTGCCTTCGTCGCCGCTGGGCCGCCATGGCCGCGGCGGCATTGTGGGTCGGCTTGTAGCCGTCGCGCTGCTGATAGCTGTCCTCGTGGGAGCATGCGGCGGCGACGACGATGTTTCCGGCTTCGAGGCAGACCCCGGCCCCATTGCTGTTGACCTTATTGGTGCATTGCCCGATGGCGTCGACCCCGATGCCGTGCCCGCAGTCCAACGCCAGTTTCTCGACTGGTGCATCAAAGGCGGCCAAGACCGGTTGCCGGAGATCCCCACCGTCCAACGAGAAGGCCTCGTGTCGGTTTGTGGCTGCGTGTATGAAGGGTTGGTTGAGCACAGCTTTGCTGTGGCCCAAGACGCCACCCCCGACGGTGCCGACCCCGACCCAGAGGAGCTGGCAAAGCGGGCGTTCGATGCCTTCCGCGAACTTGACGAGGACGCGCGTATCGACGCCAGTGTGCCAGACGATATTCGCGAAATCGCCCGTCGCTGTATACGCGCAGAGGCTGGCCTCTAACCGCGGCACTCGTCCCGCACCAGTGCGGCGCGGCGGTGCTACTTCTTTTCAGGCAAGCCGACGCGAGCGTCAACGGCGGCCCACTCGGGCCAACGTGCCCGAGACT
>JAUIIS010000206.1 GCA_030431575.1 Acidimicrobiia bacterium
CCGTAGCAGCCAGAATCGATCACTCGTTCAGCCACCATGGCATCGCTGTTTCCGATGCGTACGCCTGGATGCGTGACCCTGGCTACCCCGACGTGACCAACGAGGACGTGCTCAACCACCTCCACGCCGAAAACGCGTACTTCGAAGCCCACATGGCCCCCTACGAGGAGTTGGTGACCGAACTCTTCGAAGAAATGAAGGCCCGTCAACCCCAAGACGACGAAGGGGTGCCATTCAAAGACGGCGACTACACCTACCAGTGGCGCTTCGAGGGCGGGGCCCAATATCGGCGCTGGTATCGCGCACCCGTCGAGACCTCCGATCGGTGGTCACTCGTTCTCGACGAAGTCGCGCTAGCCGAACCACACGAGTTCTTCCGTCTCGGCGGCCTCAGCTTCAGCGACGACGGCAACCACGTGGCCTATTCGGCCGACACCACCGGCGCAGAACGTTTCGCGCTCACCATCGTCAACCTCACGACCGGCCAAACCGTCGACACCACCATCGACCAAACCCTCGGTTCGCCCGTTTGGGCCAACAACACCACCCTGCTGTACGCCGTCGTCAACGAGAACTGGCGACCCCACCAAGTACGCAAACACGTGTTGGGATCGTCTGTGGACGCTGACGCCGTGGTCTACGACGAACCCGACGAGTCGTTCTTTGTAGGCGTCGACCGCACGATGTCGGGCGACTATCTCATCATCAACTCCGGCGATCACGTGACCTCAGAGGTTCGAGTCCTGGCCACGACTGATCTCGAAGGCCAATGGCGCCTGGTCAGCCCTCGTAAGGCTGGTCATCAATACGACGTCGACCACCAAGGCGACCACTTCTACATCCGGACCAACGACACGCACCGAAACTTCCGACTGGTGCGCACCGCAGTGGCTACACCCGAACCGCAGTACTGGGAAGAGATCATTGCCGGCTCCGACGAACGCTACCTGCGGCACCTGATGTGCCTGAGAGACCACGTGTTGGTAGGTGAACGCCGCAAGGGCCTTGACCACGTGTGTGTTATCGCCGGAGAGCAAGAACACCTTGTCGAGTTCCCCGAAGCCGCGTACAGCGCCGGGTTTGGCACCAACGCCGACTTCGACCAACCGTTTGTGCGCCTGAGCTACCAGTCGATGGTCACGCCGTCGACCGTGTTCGACTATGACTTCGCTACCCGCTCACTCACCGAGCGCAAGGTCCAGCAGATCCCCGGCGGCTACGACGCCGGCGCCTACGAGACGGTGCGACTCAACGCCCCAGCCCGAGACGGGGCAACGGTGCCAGTCAGTGTTGTGTACCGCAAAGGACTCCCACGCGACGGCAGCGCACCGCTCATGCTCTACGGCTATGGGGCCTACGGCATCGCCATCCCGCCATCGTTCTCCACAACACGGCTGTCCCTCTTAGACCGCGGCTTCGGCTTCGCTATTGCGCACATCCGCGGCGGCGACGACCTTGGTTACCACTGGTACGAAGACGGCAAGCTCGACAAGCGCACCAACACCTTCAACGACTTTGTCGACGTTGCCCAACACCTCATCGACCAGAACTACACCAGCGCTGGCAAGCTGGCGATCTCGGGCGGAAGCGCCGGAGGAGAGCTTATGGGAGCGGTTGCCAACCAGGCCCCCGAACTTTGGGGTGCCGTTGGCGCGCACGTGCCATTCGTTGATGTCCTCAACACCATGCTCGACGACACGCTTCCGCTGACACCCATCGAATGGCCCGAATGGGGTAACCCGATCGAAGACAAGGCGGCCTTCGAATACATCCAGTCTTACTCGCCGTACGACCAAGTGGAGGTAAAGGACTACCCGCCGCTGTTTGTCACTGCAGGCCTCAACGACCCGCGGGTCACGTATTGGGAACCGGCCAAATGGGTGGCAAAGCTGCGCTACCTCAAGACCGATAGCAACCCCGTGATCTTTAAGGTCGAGATGGGCGCAGGACACGGCGGTAAGTCCGGGCGATTCGATGCGCTACGGCAAGTCGCAGAAGAGTACGCGTTCTTCCTGACCGAAATCTCATGAGTCGCCCCGGCAGCCAAGCGAACGCCCCGGGGCTATGCGAAGCTCATAGCCCTATGACCCCCACTTTCGACCCAGCAACCGTGGAGGCCGTGGTATTCGACATCGGCGGCGTCTTCCTCTACCCACACCCCCGTCAGATCGCACCGGTTCTCACCGAACTAGGGGTAGCCCAACCCAGCGACGACATGGCCTTCCGTGAGGCTCACCATGCGGGGGTCGCGGCGCTCTCCCTCGCAGCTGCGCCTCTCGTAGAAGCGGGTACCACCATCAGCGAACCCGCCATCTGGGCTACTTACGACCACGGCTACGCCGCGGCACTCGACGTTGACCCTTCTCTCTTCGATGCATTCCGCGCGGCGAAACCTCGAATCGAATGGGACTGGCTCCACGTCGACAATCGCAATGCGTTTCACGAGCTTCATGCCAGCGGTATGCCACTAGCCATCGTGTCCAACAACTCTGGTGCGGCCCCAGAGCAAATGAAACAACACGGCGTGTGCTGGGTGACCGAAGACGAAGAGCTCCCCCAGGTTGCGGCCATCATCGATAGCTCCTTAGTCGGCGTCGCAAAACCAGACCCAGCCATCATGACGCCCGCACTGCATGCTCTCGGCCTACCGCCAGAGCGCGTGCTTTATGTGGGCGACACCGTCCATGCCGATGTGCTCGGCGCCACCGCCGCGGGTATGCAGTCTGTGCAGTTGGACCCCTTCGACCAGCACGACCACTACACCCATGCGCGTGTCCACGACCTTGCCGCCCTCAACGAGCTCCTCGGCTAGCTGGTCGACGTCGGCGCCAAAGGCACGGTGCTAGAGATCGTGCGGCGCGTCACACCTTTGGAGATCGAGAGGCGGTGGGCCCCAGCCACCACAACGACGTTCAGGTCGTCAAGTGTCTTACTTGCCCGCCACCCGGTTCGAGGTGGGATATCGCGGATTACGTGGGACGGGATCACGAGGAGGTCGTGCGACCTGACATCCTCAAGCCCAAAGTCGCGTGGATCGACGATCTCGATGAGCTCGCGATCCACTACTTTGGCAAGAGCCGCGTTGCCAGCGTCCGCAACGAGAACCACGGCCACATCTTCGGCGCTTAACCTGCGCCCAGCGTCGATGGCCAGCAACGCATCTTCGATGCGCGACGGGGTGTCGGTGGTGCCCACTGCCACGACGACACGGGTCCACGGTTCGCTCACGTGGACCGCCATTGTGGGCACGGGGCTCCGCTCGCCGATGCCGTCGACGTCGTTGCCCAACAGGTAGTCGCTGGCGAACCGGGGGCCGGCCCACGACAGCATCACCATTGATGCCTTGCGCTCCTCGACAAGGTGGATCGTGCCAGACTCGAACGAGCCGTCTACACGGACGATGCCATCGACGTCGAGGCCGCTACTAGACAACGCGTCTGTGGCTTCGGCGATCTTTGCCGCGCAGCCTTCGAGGTCGCCGGGGTCGCTGACGAGGTATGGGACAACGAGGCCGTCGTCCCCCTTAGCCACTGCTGCGGCCACCGACGCCAAGACATCCAGGTCTGAGTCCTCGGACCGAACGTCGAGCAGAACAAGTTCGCCAATAGCATCCGGGCCAGCGGCAGGCCGCGGTACCCGGGCCGCAAAGAACCTCGTGCCGTAGGACGTCAACAGTGCCGTCAACACAATGGCTATGACCGACGCGTTAACCACGATTTGCTCGAACATGCCCAAGCTCAGGCCCACCTGGGCAATCGCCAGCGTGGACGCTGCCTGGCCCAGCGACAGAGACGTCATTAGGCCGGTCTCCATGAAGGAGAAGCCAAAGATCGTTGAAGTAATCGAGGCTGCTACCGACTTACCAACGATCACGAAGCCGGTGAAGAGCAGCCCCAAAAGGAGCGTCCGGCCGTCGACTAACAACGCGGGGTCGATATTGAGGCCGATAGAGACCAAGAACGTGGGTACAAAGATGGCAGCGCCCACGAACTCGATGCGCTCCATGAGCGGTCCACGAGTAGGGATGAGGCGATTCATGCCCAGACCTGCCAGGAACGCCCCGATCAACCCTTCCACGCCCCCGAGCACCGCCACCGTCGCCCCCGCGGACATTCCAGCCAACGCAAACACAAGGCGTTGCATCCGAGACCTGCCCACCTTCACAAAGAACACCTCGGTGACCTTCGGCAGCAGCAGCAGGCAGAACGCCGCAAGTAGCGGCAACGCTATCCAGATCGGCAGCGTGGGATCTGGGGTAGTCGGCTCGATGTCTTGGTCTACCAACAACGCACCCAGCCGGCGCCCAGGATCGGTATCGAGTTCGATAACCGCAGTGGTAGTTGCGACGGCCAGCACGGTCAGCGAGAACAAGTCAGCAACCACGCCGGCAGACACCGCAGCGCTCACGGCCCGGTTGTTTTGGAGCCCCGCGGCTTGCACCTCGGGGTACGCCACCAGCGTGTTCGATGCCCACATCGCGCCAATGAGCGAACCCGCCAAGAGTCCCACGTCGAACGCCCATATCACCACAACGAGACTGAACGTGAACGGGATGAAGAAGCCCAGCAAGCCATAGGTGATCGCGCTGCGCTTATTGAGAGTGAAGGCGCGGATATCGAAGGTAACCCCAGCCAGGAACATCAGGTACAAGATGCCAATCGCACCGAGTTCGTTGACGAGGCCGTCGGCCTCGAGGAGATCGAGCACGAACGGCCCAAAGACTGTGCCCCCAAAGATGAGGCCGACAATCCCGGGGATACGGAACCGCTCCGCAATAACTGGTCCAAAGATGATGATGACGAGCAGAACAAGGAACGTCAGCTCTACGGTCCCTTTTAGCAACCCTCACCCCCTAGCGATGCCCCCACCACCTGGGTGCACGCCGACAGCCTGCCACATTGCGGGCGCCGACTGCGACTTGGCTATGCCTGGTCCAGGCTGTTGTACTCCGGCTCTGACAGCCATTGCCCTGGGAGCTGGCTCTCGATCGCGGTACGAACGCTCTCGAGCTCTTCGGCCGACATTTTGGGCCACCCAAAAACCGTTTCTGCGAGACCGCCGTCACCATCTACAAAGCGCAGCATCACCTTGGCTACGGGTGCCCCATCGCCCGTTGGTTCTCCCGCAGCACTGCCAACGTTGGTTCGCGCCGACCCCATGTACGTGGTGAAACACTCCACTTTCTTCATGGGTACCCGAAGCACGCCGAGCACCAGGTCACCGTTGTCGGTCTCAAGGCTGGGGTTCATGCGTTCGTTCCGATTGCTGGACATCACAAACATGGCCAACAAGCTGGCGAGAAACCCTGAGGCCAATACCAGAGCCACACCAAGGCCGACACCACCAGCCCAGAAACCCAAAACCGCGGCGGAGAGGCTTGGAACCAGAAACCAGCGCGTTGCCCGCCGGTTCCGCGCCGCGATGCGCTCATGGTTAATCGAACGCTCCCAGATCGTTGCCATGAGCGGTGCCTACTCGCCAATACCTGCGGGGTCCACGACGGCCAGCTCGCCGTCTTCGCCCGCAGTCAAATAGCGATAACCCTTCACTACTCGGTCGCCGTCCGGGCCAAGATCGACCAGCATCCGTTCCCATGTGTTCCCGTCGACCTCGAGCGTTGGGCCGGCGCCCATGTCGGCTGCGGTAGATGCCGGTTCCTGAGCCCAACGGCGCTCCCGAAACCCGATGCCTTTCACCCGCGCCTTGGCCACCACATCGCGGTCCACCTGGAGGTATACCCAGCCACCCGGCCGCAGGTGTGTCGGGAAACGAGAAATGGCGAGCCACCCGCTCTCAGTGCCGCGGATGTGGAAGTCGACATGCTCGTCGGGCACTTCGTAGCAGAGGTCGTACTCGCCAAACAACGGAGGTGTTGCGTCTGTGACTGCCCTTGGCAAGCGGGTGGACGGCGCTTTCTCACGGTTTGCTGAAGCCCGGCGGGCTGAACCACTCGCCTTAGAGCTTCGACGCGCCGGAGTTGCCTTCGGAGCGGGCTTTGGTTTGGGAGGGGTTGGTTGCTCGTCGGGTGGCAGCATCATGCAGTCGAAGCAGGTCACCCACGGCTTAGGCATGCCGTGCTCGCAGACGTAGTCTTCTGGCACCTCGTTCATTGCTGTGCCTGCCCAACCTTGGCAACAACGCGCAGCATGTTGCCGCAGTCGGCGTTTTCGACCACTCGCATATAGCGCTCCTGCTGCTTGGCGCTGAGCTTCGAATTGCCGCGCTCGATTGCCACTGCGAATGATGGGGCAAAGGTCACTGACGCGAACCCAACTTCTGTCAGCAGTCGCGTAAGCGTCTGGGTATCCCAAAAGACAAGGTGGTTTGGCGTGAAGCCATTCCATCTCCCCTGGAACACTTGGCGCTGCAGCGAGTTGGCGTTGACGGTCAAAATGACAAGCGATCCACCTGGAGCAAGCAGCTTGCTTATCGCGCTGAGCTGCTCTCGGGGGTCAGCGATA
>JAUIIS010000207.1 GCA_030431575.1 Acidimicrobiia bacterium
CGTAGGACTGTTTGTGAGCACCATGATGCTGCCCGTACCCAAGAACGGTGCTGCGAACTTCGCGCAGCTGCTCAAGCAGGTGCGTTCCTCCACCGGGGCAGCCATGAGCCACGCCGATGTCCCCTTCGATACCGTTCTCGACCGTCTCGGGGTCCCACACGCAGGGGGCAGGCTGCCCCTCATCAGTGTCATGTGTCAGTACCACGACCGATCGGCTGACTCATCGCTGAAAATCGACGGGCTCGAGACAACGACGGTTCCGGATAGACCAGCTAGCTCAGGTACCGTTGCCGACCTCATGGTGCACGGCGTCATGGACCAAAGCGGACGCTACAGCCTGAAGTTCTGCTTCGATCAGGACGTTCTCGAACCGTGGGTGGTCGACCAACTTGCGCGATCGCTGGGTCAGATGGTGGCGCAAGTTCTCACCCAACCACACCTCCCTCTCGCCGAGCTCGAGCTACTCAGCGCAGACGAACTCGCGTGGCAGCTTGCGAACGGGGGAGTCGACATTCGTCCCTTCCCCCAAACCCAGCGGGTCGAACAAACAGTCGAGGCCGTTGCACGCAAGCATCCGCACAACGTTGCGGTCTCTGACAGCACGCGCGCTATCACCTACGCCGAGCTAGAGATCGAAGCAACCGAACTTGCGCATCGCCTTATTCGTCTGGGTGTCCGCGAAGGTTCAGCTGTCGCCATCCGCCTCGACCGATCTGTCGAACTCGTCGTTGCCATGCTTGGGGTTCTGAAGGCCAAGGCCGTCTACTTGCCCATGGATAGCGCGTCGCCAACCGAACGCTCGGCCACGGTGCTACGTGCGGCTGGAGCGAGTGCAATCATCAGTGCCGAGGGCCGTTTCCTCCATATCGAGACGCTCAATGGTGTCACTCCGGCCATGCCAAAGGCCGAAGGCGAAGCTGCTTATGTGATGTTCACTTCGGGGAGTACCGGTGTCCCAAAGGGTGTGGTTGTTCCACACCATGCAATTCAACGCCTGGTCTCCGACATGGACTACGCGCCCATGTCGCAAGACTCCGTGGTGGCCATGGCTTCAAACCCGGCCTTCGATGCGCTGACATTCGAGGTCTGGGGTGCCCTCGTAAACGGTGCTCGGATACAAGTCCTTGATACTGACACCCTCGCTCGACCTGTCGCCTTTGCCGAAGCGCTCAAGGAGGCGTCGGTCAGCACCATGTTCTTGACAAGCTCGTTGGCCAATGTCGTGGCGGCAGAGGTCCCCGGTGCGTTTGCCGACCTGGACACCTTGATTGTGGGTGGCGAAGCTCTTGACCCCGACAGCATCCGGCGCATTAAACAGTACGGTCCTCGTCGGCTGGTGAACGGCTACGGACCCACGGAGTGCACCACCTTCTCAGCGTGTTATCTCATTGAGGACGTCGCACCTGATGCGGTCTCGATCCCTATCGGGTTTCCCATTAGCAATACGGGCCTTCATGTGCTTGATGCCCAAGGGATGGTCCTGCCCGAGGGCATCCCAGGCGAGTTGTTTGTTTCAGGACCGGGTCTCGCGCTCGGATACCTCGGCGACGAACAACTCACCGAGCGTCGATTCGTGACTTGTCAGCTCGAGGGCAAGCCCGTCCGCATGTACAAGACCGGCGACCGCGTGCGTCGTCTGGCTAGCGGAGCTCTCGAATACCTCGGGCGCATGGACCATCAGGTAAAGCTTCGCGGTTTTCGCATCGAACTCGGCGAGATTGAGTCGGCCCTCGTGAGTCAGGACTCAGTCTTGGGTGCTGTCGCATTGGTTGTCGGCGAAGGTGCCGCACGCCGACTCGCCGTGTTTGCCGCTTGCCCCGGCGGCGCCGACGCTGCCGAACTGAAGCGTGAGCTCAGGCAGCGCGTCCCGTCCTACATGGTTCCCGACACGGTCACCGTTCTCGAGTCGCTTCCCCTGACATCATCGGGCAAAGCGGACCGGCAAAAGCTTGCAACAATGGCCTTGGACAGGCATACACCTGAGACCCAAGCTCCTGATGCTGCGCTCGACCCGAAACTCGCACGGATGCTTGTGCTTTGGGCCGAAGTGTTGGGTATCGACGAGTTGGGTCCAGACGAGGACTTCTTCGAATCTGGCGGCAACTCGCTGCTGGCCATCGAGCTGCTGACCAGGGTCGAGCACGAGTTCGGGCACGAAGTCCGGCTCTCCGCTCTGTTCGGGGCCCGGACGGCCACAGAACTGTTGGCCCTCGTTGATCGGACCCCAAATCGCAGCGACACCAGCCCTTACGTGGTCCAACTGCGTCCGAGCTCGCTCGATGCACCTCCGCCGTTGTGGCTCATTCACCCAGCTGGCGGGTCACTTGTGCTTTACGAACCCATGGTCTCCCACCTCGGCGATTCGTTCGCTGTCTACGGTGTTGAGGCGCCGGGTGCCGATGGTGCCGAGCCGCCCCTCGAGAGCATTCATGCCCTAGCTCAGCACCAGATACGGGCGATTCGGACTGTTCAGCCTGAGGGGCCCTATCGCATTCTTGGCTACAGCGTTGGGGGAATCCTCGGTATCGAGATGGCTCGCAGCCTCATGGCCCTTGGCGAACGGGTGGAGTGGCTGGGTGCCATCGAGGCAGGCTTGCCCGCGGGGTCCCAAGAAGAGATGAACCGAGTCAAGAAGTACACGTCGTTGTTGCGGGGCCGAGATGTGCAAGGCGTGGCGCAAGAACTCCTTGGCTCGGTCCGGCGTCGGCGAGATCTCGCAGCCCTTGCCGCCAATGAGCGAGGCACGCTAGCCGCCAATCATCGCCGTGTCGCCGAAGCGATGGCCAGGGCCTTCCATACCTACGCTCCAACCCCGTTGGACATCCCACTCGTGCTGTTCTTCGGAGACGAGACCGAAGCCGAGGTGGCTCGAGCCCTTACCGAGCGGTGGTCACAGGTCGCGGCGGGTGGGGTGTCGGTGGTCGAGGTTGGCGGAACACACGACAACGACGATGCCTTGCGAGAGCCCCACGCCAAGACTCTGGCCTTGGCCGTTCAGTCCGAGCTCGACCGGTTGGAGCGACCGTGAGTCCACAAAAGCGAGCGTTCAACGCGGCGCTCTGGAACCCGGCGGTCTCCTAGCCGTTGGTCAGTCCGGGGTCGCAACCTGACTGGAGCCACGTTGTGACCTCTAGTGCAAGGCCACGAAGGTCCTCTTGGTGTTCTTGGCAGAGCCGTCGCCGAGGCGGTCTATCGACCTCGAAGCCCTTAACTATGTATATGCCCGATCCACGTCAGTACGCTACGGCTACAGCTACAGCTACAGCTACAGCTGGAATTGTGGTGGAACCTGCCGATGTGAAACTGAGTTCCGTACTGGGGAACTGAGTCGGTGGGGCAAGCCATGACGAACAGTTGGAAAATCGTATGACGGTGACGAGATCGATCCATCAGCACGCTGAGACAAGCCCTGGTCACCCCGCGCTCGTCGTTCCCGATGGACCGACACTTAGCTATGCCCAGCTTGCCACGCAGATCCGCAACCTTGCCGCTGCGCTTCAAGACCAGGGCGTGGAAGCCAACCACACACTAGGGATCGTCCTTCCCGATGGCCCAGAGGCGGTCGTGACCTTCCTCGCAGTCACCGAAATCGCTGCAGCGGCGCCACTGAATCCTGCACTTCGCCACCGTGAGTTCGCCTTCGAGATCAAGGATCTGGGACTTACGGCGATGATCGTGGGTAGCGCCAGCTCCGCGGCCGAGGCCGCATCGGCAGCGGCACGCGACCATGGAATCCCAATCATCAGGGTTGGGTCCAACCGCAGCGGAGACGGTTTTGCCCTGACGATCAATGGTGAGGCTCTGCGCGACCGGTCGCCCGCGACAAACGCAAACGGCGACGATGTAGCGCTGGTACTGCACACCTCGGGTACGACAGCCCGTCCGAAGATCGTTCCCCTCACGCACAACAATTTGCTCGCCTCAATGAACGCCATCATTGCATCGGTCTCGTTGCAGCCAACCGACCGCGTTTGCAACGTGATGCCGCTGTTCCACGTCCACGGGTTGGTTGGGGCCGTCTGCAGCTCGCTCGTAGCCGGTGCCACGGTGATTTGTCCGCCGGGTTTCTCGGCCGCCGATATGGGTCGTTGGCTTCGCGAGACTGGCGCTACCTGGTACACGGCGGTTCCTACCATTCACCAGGCATTGCTTCAGCGCCGGTCCCATTTCCCCCACGAGTTCGAGGGTGTCAACCTTCGGTTCGTTCGCTCGGCGTCGTCATCATTGGCACCCGTGGTGATGGCGGAGCTTGAGTCGATGTTTGGCTGCCCCGTCATCGAGGCATACGGCATGACCGAAGCCGCCCCATCCATCTCCTCGAATCCGCTACCGCCGGCCGTGCAAAAGCCTGGTTCTGTAGGCTTGCCGGCTGGTCCTGAGATCGCGATCATGGGCCCAGGTGGCGAGCAGCTCTCGGTCGGCGAGGTGGGCGAGGTAGTTATCAGAGGCTCGAACGTAATGGGTGCCTACCGCGACAACGCAGCAGCGAACACCGAGTCCTTCTCTAACGGTTGGTTTCGCACTGGTGACCAGGGCTATCTGGACGACGATGGCTACTTGTTCCTGACCGGACGGTTGAAGGAGCTCATCAACAGGGGTGGCGAGAAGGTGTCGCCACGCGAGGTCGACGAGCTGCTGCTGACGCACCCAGGTGTAGCCCAGGCCGTCACGTTTGGTGTGAAAGACAAGCGGCTGGGCGAGCAGGTGGCTGCGGCGGTCGTTCGTTCGGGCGCAAGTCAGCTATCCGAACGTGATTTGCGTCAGTACTGCTCGGAACGTCTTGCGCCATACAAGGTGCCCCGTCGGATCGTGTTCCTCGACACCATCCCAAAGGGCCCATCAGGGAAACTGCGCCGCCTCAACCTGGCCGACGAAATCGGTCTGACGGAACTCGACAGCGACAGCATCGGTGCCGTCAAACGGGATCCTCAAGGCGAAACAGAGGAAATGCTCGCCCAGCTGTGGTGCGAGGCCCTTGGAGTCGACCATGTGGGTGCCCAAGACCGATTCCTCGATGTTGGGGGAGATTCCTTGGCAGGTGCCCGATTGCTGGAGCGTGTACAGGACCTGTTCGACGTTGAACTGTCGCTTTTGGATTTCTTCGATGCCCATACGATTGCCGAGCAAGCAGACCTCATTGGGGGTGCTGTGTCGCCGAACAATGCTGCCGCTTGGTGCGACCATGTTGAGCCAGAGGCCAAGGACGCTCAGGGTCCATTGGTCGACAGCTCGTACCTGGCAGAGACTTTCGCTGGACTCGGCGACGCCCCGGCTAGACCCGACCTAAGGCAACGTGGATCCCGGACCGCGACGTTTCCCCTGACTGCTAACCAGATGGCAACAATCAGCGACCTTGCCGCTCAAGAAGGCACCGTCCCGCTTGTCGTGGCGCTAGCAGCGGTGGAGCTGACAACACGCGACTTCTTTGGGGCTGAGGATTTTGCCACCACCTGCATGCACCGCCTGCCTACGGAGTCATCGACGGCCCGCGTGGACAGGCAGTCCATCAACCCGATCTTTGTCAGGTCCAGCCTGGGCGACCCCGCACTGTCGGCCGGTGATTTTGTACGAGCCGTTCGAGATAGCGTCGCAGACGCGCTCGAGTATCAAGTCCCCTCGGTCAGCGACTCCTCCACGCCGTCCAAAGACTGGGATCTCGTCGACCAGCGCAGCTGTATCACTCTGGAATGGAGCTACGATCCCCGCACCGAACCAGCCTCTCCGAAGCCCACTGGCCAAGGCAGCTCCATCGCTCTCGACGACAGCCATGGGTTGGCCGTCCTGTTTGAGCCTGGCGTTGGTGGTGACGGGTCGGTCCACATCACCTATGACGGAGGAGAACTCGGCCTCGGTGATGTCGAAGCCTTCTTCGCCCGGCTGTGTTCTCATCTGCGACGCCTAGGCACCGACAAGAAGCGAACCGTTGGGATTCCGGTGCCGGTTACCGGCCGAGCCCCCGCTGCGACACAACTGGAAATCGAACCCGTCGTTGCAACCGTCGAAACCCAAGCGCACGCTTGGCCCGACACCGCTGCAGTTCGCAGCCCCGAAGGCCTTCTCAGCTATCGCCAGTTGTGGGAGCGCAGCGGGCGTGTGGCCAACGCGTTGACAGCTCGCGGCGCAACGGCGAAGGACACAATCGCCTTGGCCGGGCCAGACTGTCCTGGCTATCTCGTCGCGCTGCTGGGTATCTGGCGCCTTGGCGCGACAGCAGCTTTGGAGCACGGTATCCCTAGCACCGGGGACCCTTCTTCGTTGGCGATTCAGGTAGGCGTTGGAACTGGCCCGCAAGATGACCACTCCGATCCGATTGCGCTAGATCGGCTCGGAGCGGGTCCAACCAATACCCCAACGTTGCAGTCGGTCCGCCAAGATCGCAACCGCCCTGCCATCGTTGGCGCTCGCCAGCCAGGCTGGTCTGTCAGCCACGCA
>JAUIIS010000208.1 GCA_030431575.1 Acidimicrobiia bacterium
AGCGTCTGGATGAGCCACGTCGACTGCATTGCCAAGGTGCCCGTTGGGTTCGTGGCCACCGCAAGCACTGCCAACGCGCCAGTGGCAGCGTTCGAAAGCGACACCATCTTTGGGGTGCAGTACCACCCCGAGGTTTCCCACACCCCCCACGGCCAAGCAGTCATCGAAAACTGGCTCACCGCTGCGGGCATCGAGCGCGAGTGGACGATGGCCAACGTCATCGACGAACAAGTCGAGCTCATTCGAGCCCAAGTCGGTAGCGCCCGCACAATCTGTGCCCTCTCTGGCGGCGTCGACTCCGCCGTGGCTGCGGCCTTGGTGCACAAAGCCATTGGCTCCCAGCTCACGTGTGTGTTTGTCGATACCGGCCTTATGCGCAAGGACGAAGGCGCCCAGGTGGTGGAGACGTTCCAAAAGAGTCAGGGCATCGAGCTCATCCATGTCCGTGCCGCCGACCAGTATTTTGAGAAGTTGCAAGGCATTACCGAACCCGAGGCCAAACGCAAAGCCATCGGCGAGCTGTTCATCCGGATCTTCGAGCGCACAGCAGGCGGTATTGAGGACGCAAAGTTCTTGGTGCAAGGCACCCTCTATCCTGACGTCATCGAGTCGGGCAGCGAGCACGCGTCCACGATCAAGAGCCACCACAACGTCGGTGGTTTGCCCGAAGACATGCAGTTCGAGCTGGTCGAGCCGCTGCGGGCGTTGTTCAAAGACGAAGTCCGCGCCGTTGGCACTGAGCTCGGGCTGGGCGACGAGATTGTCTGGCGCCAACCCTTCCCCGGGCCGGGCTTAGGTGTCCGTATCATTGGCGAGGTCACCCCCGACAAGGTCGCAGTCCTGCAAGAGGCAGATGCCATCGTGCGAGAAGAGCTGGCAAATGCAGGACTGGAACGCGAGATCTGGCAATCCTTCGCGGTGCTCCCCGATATCCGTGCGGTGGGTGTCATGGGCGACGAGCGCACCTACGGCTACCCGTGCATCATCCGAGCCGTCACCAGCGAAGATGCGATGACCGCCGACTGGGCCCGCATCCCATACGACGTCCTCGAAACCATGAGCAGCCGCATCATCAACGAAGTTCCCGGCATCAACCGGGTTGCGTACGACATAACGTCCAAGCCTCCGGGGACCATCGAGTGGGAATGATTGTCGACTACTACACCCGCGCTTCCGCCGGATTCGGTGAGCAAGTCATCCTCGTTGGCGACGAGGAATGGGACCTCCACACCCCGGCGTCGGAATGGATCATCAAGGCTGTGGTGGCTCACGTCGTGGTGGGTGAGGCCCAAATCCCAGACCTCGTTGGTGGCCATGCCTTCGACGTTCCAGAGATCGATGTATCGGTGCTCGGGCACGACCCAGTGTCGGTATGGCGCGGTACTGCTATTGCCGCAATCGAGGCGGTCCACGGGGCCGACCTCGATGCCGTCGTTAACCACCCCATGGGGGCGCTCACGCTCTCACAGGCGCTTGGGTTCCGAGTGACCGAGAACCTGGTGCACGCCTGGGACATCGCCACCGCTCGCGGGGTTGCCAACGAACTCGACCCAGAGATCGCTGCCTGGTGCCTCGACTTTTGGCTTCCGTTCACCGCCGAACTCGCGCAGAGCGATCACTTTGGGCCCATGGTCGAGCCAGTTGATGACTCGCCCGGTTCACGGCTGCTTGGGCTGCTTGGTCGCTCGGGTTAGCGAGTAGCTCAGCGCCCCGTTGGCCCGCTGCGATATGGTGCACCGCTATGTCATCTAAGCGTTCCATCATCGCAAAACTCACCTGTGAAGCCGCCAACGCCGACGCGCTCGAAGAAGCACTCCACAACGGCATTGCTGCTGCAGAAGAAGAATCCGGGCTCGAGATCTATTCGGTCCACAAAGACCCAAACGAGCCAGGCATCTACTGGTTCTTTGAGCTCTACACAGGCGACGAAGCGTTGGGTGTGCACGGTAAGGGCGACGGCATGAAGGCGGCAATGCGCGCTGTGGGTGGTCTGCTCAGCGCCCCACCTGAGGTATCGGTGCTTCACCCCGTGGCAGCCAAAGGCCTCAGCCTGTAGCGGCAGTTCCCTCAGCGGACTAAGCGCCGCCGAAGCCGGATCAGCCAATGGCTGGTTCGGCTCAGTTGTTTCTACGCTGCGCGGAGGAAGCCCCGCAGCACAACAAACGCCCGATCGTTGTACGTTGCCCTTTCCCTTATTCAGGCAGTTCGACAATGGTCACGGTTCCCGCGCTGCCGTCGACGCTAATGACGGCTCCGTCGGGGATCCGGCGGGCAGCGCCGTAGACGCCAGTCACGCAGGGCACACCGAACTCGCGGCTGACGATGACCGAGTGGCTTAGCGGGGCGCCGACTTCGACAACAACTCCGGCCGTGGGCACGAACAATGGCGTCCAACTCGGATCGGTGAGGGGGGCGACCAGTATTTCGCCCGGTTCTAGCCCCCGGGGGTCACCTGGGTCGGTGATAACACGAGCTTTGCCTGTGGACACGCCGGGGCTGCCCGGAACGCCGGCAAGGACTTCGCCCACCGTGACCGGTTCGGCGGCGAGGTCGCGTTGTTTCCATTCGCCAAGTGGGGGTACGTCGCGATGAATGATGAATGGGTCTTGCAGCTTCGCAAGCTCGGCAAAAGTCACCTTGCGCTCGGCAATCGTGGCTGCCATCGACTGGGGGTCAGCAATGTAGCCATCGAGCTCGTCGTCGAGCAGCAAGAAGACGTCCTTGGCCTCGGCGAGCGCGCCGGCTTCGACGCCGCGGCGGCCCAACTCGTACATGGGAAGCCGGATCTCGTGGATGGCCATCATCTCGGTGAGCTTGGTGCGTTCGCGTGTTGGGAGGAAGATCTTGGCTACGCGCAAACCCATCTCGAGGGTGGCGAGCGCTTCCTCGTTGCCGGCAAGGGCGGCACGGGCCTCGGTTTCGGCGGCCTCGCGATCAGCGACTGCGGCGGCATGACGATTCGCCGGGGAGAGCGACTCGTCGGCGAAACGCATGGCGTTGATGGCAGGCAGGACAACGTCGGGATTGATCTCCCACGTGGGTGAACCTGGATCCCATTCGCTGGGGCCACGGGCGCCATGTTCGGCAACGAATTCGGCCAACGTCGCCAACAAGCCACGGCCCGGTTCGCTCTGTTCGAGGCGCGAGCGGAGACCTTCGAGGCCAGCATTGAAGGCTTCGGTGAGTTCTGTGGATGCCACAACCGTCCGGCTCATGGCCCACATGGCGTGCGACGGTGGCGCAGAGTCGATATCGCCAATGCCAGAGATGAGTCGACCAGGCAGGGACGGGTCGATGCCGGCGCATAGCTCGCCGAGGATGCCTGGGCCAACGGAACTCGCAGTTCCGTACACGTAATAGGGTTCGAAGAATTCCCGAATGTACGGGGTGATGGACCTGGCGCGAGCCACCAGCTCCGCGTCGGTCGCAGCGGCGAGGTCGGGGCGGTTTGCTCGCAACTCGAGAAGCTTGGCGCGGTCCTCGCCAAGTTCGGCTGGCTCTTCGGTGGCGCTCATGATCCAGCCCATGGTCTTTTCGATCTCGGCGCTGAGCTCGGGCCGTTCGTCGCCTTCTTGGGGGATGTAAGGAGGCACATCGGGATGTTCTCCCAGAAAAGCTGCATCCATGGCTTCAGCCGACATGCCCGGCGTGCGCACACCTACGAGGCGGATCATTGAGGCGTTGAGGTAGAAGTAGCCCCCGAAGCAGGCAACGTACTCGGGGCGGTCATCGCTGGACTCGTCGGCGGTGAAGCTACCCCACCTCTCGACCCCGTCGGCCCAGCCATGGGCAACGCCTTTCTTGGCCCAGACAAGTTCCCATCCAAGCGGCGTGCACGGAGCGGGGAGTACTTCGCCAGCGTTGGCGCGCGTGTAGAGGGGGAAGCGCTCGCTGGGCTCCCAGTCGGTGATCCAACGGTCTTGCATAGTTGTCCTTCGCTCCCTGATGGCTGGTCCTTACCTATAGAGAGCGATTGTGGCACGTCTGGGCCGCACTGGTTGTCCTGGACTTCGATTCTGGCACGACATGTCGCGGGCGCGGTTCGCTGCCGGTGCCCAAGCGCGCGAATCAGGTGGGGTAGTGGTCGGTTACCCAGTTCTGCTCATCGAGCGCTGGCCTCACATAGTCCACGTCGCTTTGGATGGGCGGCAGCTCGAGTTCTTCGGAGGTCAGGTCTTCGTAGGGGATGGTGTCGAGCAAGTGACGGATGCAATTCAGTCGGGCGCTTCGCTTGTCATCGGCATCGACCACCCACCACGGTGACTCCAACGTGTCGGTGTGCTCGAACATGGCGTCTTTGGCAACGCTGTACTCAACCCAACGGGCCCGCGACTCAAGGTCCATCTCGCTCAGCTTCCAACGCTTCTCGGGGTGGCTGATGCGGTCGGCGAATCGGCTCTCTTGTTCTTCGTCACTCACCGAGAACCAGAACTTGATGAGAATGATGCCGCTGCGAATGAGGAGCCGCTCAAATTCAGGCGCCGACTGGAGGAATTCTTCGTACTCTTCGGGCGAACAGAAGCCCATGACATGTTCGACGCCAGCGCGGTTGTACCACGAACGGTCAAACAGCACGATCTCGCCCCCAGCGGGAAGGTGTGTGACGTACCGCTGGAAGTACCACTGGCTGCGTTCGCGTTCGGTGGGTTTGCCCAGCGCAACCACGCGGACGATGCGAGGGTTTGTGCGCTCCACGATGCGCTTGATGGCGCCGCCTTTGCCCGCAGCGTCGCGGCCCTCAAAGACAACACAGACACGCAGGTTCTTGGCGGTTACCCACTCTTGGAGCTTGACCAATTCGCGTTGCAGACGCGCCAGTTCCGATTCGTAGGTATCGCGGTCAAGGCGCTTCACGCCGTTAGCTGTCCTAGACATTGCACTCCCTCATGACGAAATAACGTCATAGCGATTGTCGCATGTCGGTTGCGCTGCGGCGAACGGGATTGATCGATTCGTCCTGAGCGCGTAACTCGGCTTAATCTGCCCGCCGTGTTTCGCCGTAGCACAATCTTCTCCGGATCTGTCCTAGCAGCTGCGTTATTGCTTGGCGCATGCAGCGATCCACCGGTGGCAGCGCCACTTGGAACCGGACCCAACGTCCTCATACAGGCGTTGGACAACACCTTTAGGCCGGGCGAGATGACGGTGCCAGCAGGCGCCACACTGACCTTCAGCAACGTCGGTCGCAACGACCACAATGTGTTGTTGTCAAGCGGCAGCGGCGACTGGGGAGTGGCCACCGAAGACTTCGCTCCCGGTGACGAATACCGTGTGGTTCTGACCGAACCTGGCGTCTACCCCTACTATTGCTCGCTACATGCGACCCCTGATGCCGGAATGATCGGTGTTATCGAGGTCGTCACCGCCACGGAGGACTGACCATGCCCAATTCCGATCGCAGATTGTCGCTTTTGCGTGTTGTTGCGCTGCTGGTGGCGTTCCTGAGCATTGCCGCGGCTTGTGGCGCATCGGACAGCGATGGCGACGCAGGCGCCGAGGCCGCGTCCGCCGATGTGGGCGACGGGGAGGTGGAAACCGACACCGAAACCGCAGCCGACGATGACGGCGAGGCTGCTGCCGGAACGGCCGCTTCGGGGACCATTGCTGTGCCTGGCGACTACGGGACGATCCAGGAGGCTGTCGATGCAGCCAGCCCTGGTGATCTCATCCTCATTGGCCCCGGTGTGTACGAGGAAGCAGTGAATGTGACCACCGACGAGTTGGTTATCCGCGGACTGGACCGCAATGAGGTCATTCTCGATGGTGGGTTCGAGTTGGACAACGGAATCCGAGTCCTGGGTGCTAGGGGCGTGGCGATCGAGAACATGACCGCGCGCAACTACACAGTGAACGGATTCTTCTGGACAGGTGTTGAGGGCTATCGCGGCTCCTACCTCACCGCCTACCGCAACGGTGACTACGGCGTCTACGCGTTCGATTCGGTAAACGGGCAACTCGACTACTCGTACGCGTCCGGGAGCCCGGATGCCGGCTTCTACATCGGGCAGTGTTTCCCATGCAACGCCGTGATCGACAACGTGGTTTCTGAATTCAATGGGTTGGGGTATTCCGGAACCAACTCGGGCGGAAACCTCCTCATCGTCAACTCGGTCTGGCGCAACAATCGAGCTGGCGTTGTGCCTAACAGCGGTAGCTATGAGCTGTGCTACCCGGAGCGCCAGACCACCATCGTGGGCAACTTGGTGTACTCAAACAATCAGCCAGACACTCCAGCCATCGATGTGGCCATCTTGGCCATGGGTAATGGCATCCTGACACCAGGTGGCTATGAGAACGTGATCGCTCGTAATCGTGTTTGGGATCACGACAAAACCGGCATCGGGCTCGTCCCCTTCTTGGAAGAAGACCCCAACGACAACATCCCACCAGACGATGCCTTGGGTCGTAGCTGTGAGGAGACCAAGAACGAC
>JAUIIS010000209.1 GCA_030431575.1 Acidimicrobiia bacterium
GGCACCGAGAGCTCGTTCTTCAACGGCAACGCCGAGACCGCCACGCTTGATGAAACCGACCCTCTCGCAGCGATGGTGCGAGACGCGGTCGAGCGAGTCACCGACGGCGACGGCGCCAACTAACACGCCAACATCTATCGAGCAAGCAAGACCGGCTCGACACAACCAGTAGTGGCCCAAGCCCTGGTCGAAACACCACGGGTTTGGGTCACCGCTGGTTTTTCCACTCAGCAGAGCAACAGGCCGCCCCGGTAGGCTTCGCCAAAGGACCGACATCCACGAAGCGTCGGCCTAAAGGAGATAGCTATGGCATCGGTCATTGTTGGTGGAGCACGTACCCCTATAGGCAAGCTCTCAGGCGCTTTTGCGTCCATGAGCGCGGCTGACCTCGGCGCTATTGCTATCAAAGAGGCGCTCAGTCGAGCTGGCCTCAGCGGCGATCAAGTCGACTACGTGATTATGGGACAGGTGCTCCAAGCCGGCGCCGGCCAGCTCACCGCCCGTCAAGCTGCGGTCAAGGCCGGGGTGCCAATGTCGGTACCTTCCACCACCATCAACAAGGTGTGCCTGTCGGGCCTGAATGCCATCCATCTCGCTGACCAGATGATCTCCTCTGGCGAGGCCGAAGTCGTGGTTGCCGGGGGCATGGAATCCATGACCAACGCCCCGTACCTGTTGCCGAACGCTCGTGGCGGCTACCGCTACGGCAACAGCGACATCGTCGATGCCATCCAGCACGACGGCCTCTACTGCGCCCTTGAGCACGAGCTCATGGGCGAAGGCACCGAACGCTACGCAGCCAGCGCCAAGATCGACCGCCAAACCCAAGACGCCATCGCAGCGGCATCACATGACCGTGCCGCCCGAGCCACAAAGGACGGACTCCTCGCAGATGAGATCGTCCCCGTATCGGTTCCTCAGCGCCGCGGCGACCCCATCGTGGTCACCACCGACGAAGGCATCCGCGGTGGAACCGACGAAGCATCGCTAGCCAAGCTGCGCCCCGCATTTGCAGAGGCAGGCAACATCACAGCCGGCAACGCATCTCAGATCTCCGACGGCGCCTCGGCCACCGTAATCTGTTCTGCCGAAACGGCCGAGCGGCTGGGTCTCCCCGTCTTGGCCGAACTCGTGAGCTACGGCCAAGTGGCAGGACCAGACACCAGCTTGCTCACCCAACCCTCGCGTGCCATAAAGGCCGCCCTCGACTCAACCGACCTCAGCGTCGACGACATCGACCTCTTCGAGATCAACGAGGCCTTTGCCGCTGTTGGCGCAGCTTCCACCAGCGACCTCGGCATCGACGACAGTATCGTCAACGTCAACGGCGGCGCCATAGCGCTGGGCCACCCCATTGGGTGCTCGGGCAACCGGCTCGCCCTCACCTTGGCCTACGAACTCGCCCGGCGCGGTGGCGGCCTTGGCGCAGCTGCACTTTGCGGTGGCGGCGGGCAAGGCGATGCTCTGGTCATGCGCGTACCGGCCAACTAGGACGAGGATCGCCGCCCGTGACCATGCTTGTCCACCGACACGAGATCACCGGCGTTGCGCTGGCATGGGACCGTTGGGGTCCCGACACGGGCGTTCCCCTGGTGTTGCTACACGGATTCTCCGGGTCCGCCCACGACTTTGCGCTCAGCATTGACCGGCTCGCCCAAGACCGGCCCGTCATAGCGCTCGATCATCGTGGCCACGGATCATCCAGCAAACTCGGTCGAGTCGAGGGGTACTCGCTGGCGCAGCTGGCCAAGGACTTCGTCTCCTTTGCCAGCACCAACATCGACGGACCTTTCGACGTCGTGGGTCACTCTATGGGCGGGCGTGTGGCGCTCACCACCGCACTCAACTACCCCGACATGGTTCGGTCGCTGGTGCTGATGGACACCACCGCCTGGGCATTTGTCAGTCTCGACAACCCCATGAGCCAAGTCATGGGTGCCCTGCTCGAAGCCATGAACCCCGCCGACGGTCAGGCTGATCTCTCGGGTTTCAGACGGCCCGAAGATCCCCTCATCCAAGAGGCCACGCCAGCTGACTGGCAAGACATCAAGGCCAAGCAATCGGCCGCCTTCGACCCCTTTGCCATGAAGGCCCTAGGCCTCGAACTGTTCTCACCAGAGCTTCCATCCCTACGCGACCGACTCGGTGAGGTCCGCTGCCCCACCACCGTCCTTTGTGGCAACTTGGACGAGCCATACATTCACCACGCGCCGGAACTCGCAGAGCTCATACCCGACGCCAAGCTCGCGCTTATTGACGGCGCGTACCACTCACCCCAACTGACCCATCAGGAACAGTGGCACGAGATCATCGAAGATCATTTGCGTCGCGCTGCGACGTGACCGGCTGCTACGCGCCGTCGAGGGCAATGAGCGCGGCGTTCACAATGTTGCCCGTCGAGATCCCCGTGAGGTGATGAAGGTCATCGATCGTTCCGGACTCGCCGAAGCGGTCCACACCCAGGGTCAGCTGACGCGTTCCCAGCGCCGAACCCACCCAGGCCAGAGCGTGGCTGGCGGCATCGTGCACGCTGACGATTGGTCGGCTGCGCTCTTCAGTCGGGACCAGTTGGTGGAGGTGGCTGGGCTCGGCCGCCAACGAACCGCTGGTGACTGCACTGCTGAACGTTTGGCGCCAGGATCGGTACGCGCGATCGGGGCTGGTGAGATGAACGACAGTGGCATCTACGCCTTCGGTATCCAACTCGGCGGCCGCCGCCAACGCTTCGGGGGCCATAACGCCAGTGGTCACGATCGTGACACCTGGGCGCGTAGACACTGGTCCCTCATGAAGGCGGTAGCCGCCGCGCAGCACCATAGACCGAAGCTCGTCCTCACCAAGGCGATCAAGGACCGCCTGAAACGGCGCATGGTCGACGGGTCGGGTACTTAGGCGGAGGTAGGTGGCCTCGCCCTCGGGTTGGCTGAGCTGGTTGAGTGCGTCGCACAACAACCAGTCGACCTCGGCGCCATAGGCAGGCTCGACATACGTGAGTCCAGGTAGCTCGGCGCCGACCGACGGCGTAATCGTCGATTGGTGGGCGCCTCCCTCAGGGGCCAAGGTCACCCCCGAAGGTGTACCAGCTACCACGAAGCGAGCACCGTTGTAGAGTCCGTAGATGAGGGCATCCAACCCGCGCAAGACGAACGGGTCGTAGACCGCGCCCACGGGCAAGAGGTGGCGGCCATGATGGTCGTGACTGACGCCGAGTTGGCCAAGCAGCATAAAGAGGTTCATCTCCGAGATGCCGAGCTCAAGATGTTGCCCCAATGGCGACGGAGCCCATTTCAAGAGACGGTCCGCCCCGCCGTGGTCGTCGCGGGTGGTGTGAGAGAACACGCCACGCTTATTGATCCAACCACCCAGGTTGGTCGATATGGACACGTCCGGGGCAGTCGTGACAATGAGGTCACCGACGTCGTCGACGTCAGCCAAGCGCGCCAGCGTCCGCCCGAATGCCTCCTGGGTAGAAGCAGACCCTCGTCCTTGTGGCGGGGCCGTGAACGTTGGGACAGCCGGGATAGGCCGCGGAATAGGATCCGGATTGTTGATGGAGCCGCCAACGGCGTTGCACACCTGCCCAGCGGCCGAGTCCGGCGCAAATCGATCGAACTCAGTCTCTTCGGTCAACCCCACCGCGTTCCGGAACGCGTCGATCTGTTCGGGCGTCATCAACGCAGCGTGGTTGAGGGGGTCGCCAGCCATAGGCAACCCCCACCCCTTGATCGTGTAGGCAAAAACCACGCTCGGCCTGTTGGCCTCGGCGTCGCACTCCTTGAAGCTCTCGCGAAGCACACGAAGATCGTGCCCACCCAGGTCGGTGACCAACGACTTAAACGCGTCGTCATCGAGATGAGCGGTGGCATCGACCAAAGCTGGGTCTGCACCGGCCAAGAACTTGTCGCGGCCGGGCCCCGGCTCCATGGCAAACAACGATTGATACGCCTCGTTGGACATTTCATCGATGCGTGCTCGAATCACTTCTCCGCCGGGCTCGGCAAAGGCGCGCTGCAGTTTCGTACCGTACTTGGCATGAGCCACGTGCCAGCCGGCGTCGGCAAAGAACCGCTCGAGCCGGATGGCTGCGATGTCGGGGATGACACGGTCGAGGCTTTGCCGATTGAGGTCGACCACCATGGTGAAGTTGCCGAGCTCTTGGGTGACGGGATCCGCGATTGCTTCCCAAACGTTGCCCTCGTCGAGCTCGGCGTCGCCAACGGTGGCGATGAAGCGCGCTGGGTCGCTAGGCCCAAAGTGCGCATCGGCGTAGCGACGCACAACGGCAGAGAAGAGTGGGGCCACCGCACCCAGGCCCACTGAGCCCGTCGAGAAATCGGACACGTCAGGATCCTTCGTCCGCGAGGGGTAAGCCTGCAAGCCGCCCTTTTGTCGCAACGTCGTAAGATACGAGCGGTCCAGTTCGCCGGTGAGGTATTTGATGGCGTGATACACCGGCGAGGCGTGCGGCTTAATGGCCACCTTGTCTTCACCGTCGATGTGACCAAACCACAGCGCGGTCATGATCGACACCATCGACGCACACGAAGCCTGATGGCCCCCAACCTTGACTTCGCCCCCTTCGCGACGGTTCGCGACATCGATAATGCGGCTGGCAAGCCAGAGCACCCGCTGTTGGATCTCTTCAAAGACAGCGATGTCGGGGTCGTTGGGCTTGGCCATACCTACGGTCTAGCGCAGAAAGCAGGCCCAGGACGCGGCATCAACAGAGGTCCATGGCAGACTCACTACATGGAGCTGTCCCTTTCGCGTCACCCATCGTTCTCACCCCGTCCTGGCCCGGTTCTGGTGGTGGTGGCCGATGGAGTAGGCGTGGCCCCGCCGGGCCCTAGCAACGCTGTTACCGAAGCTGCGACACCCACCTTGGATGCCCTCACCAATGGTGTGCGCTCCATCCAACTCGCGGCCCACGGCGAGGCTGTTGGTCTCCCGAGCGACGACGACATGGGCAACAGCGAAGTGGGACACAACGCTTTGGGAGCTGGCCGCATCTTTGCCCAAGGGGCAAAGCTGGTGAACAAGGCCATCGCCGACGGCACGGTTTTTGAGACTGCGGTATGGCGCGAAGTTGTTGAGCGCGGCCAGTCCGGCACCGTCCACTTCATAGGGCTGCACAGCGATGGCAACATTCACAGCCACACGCATCAGCTCTATCAACTCATGGAGCAAGCCGCTGCCGCCAACGTGACCAGCGCATGCGTTCACATTCTTCTGGATGGGCGCGACACCCCACCACGCTCGGCGCTGTCTTACATCGAACAAACCGAAGACGTCGTCGCCGAGCTGAACGAACGGTACGCGGCCAACTTCCGGATCGCCTCAGGTGGCGGTCGCATGGCTATCACCATGGACCGCTACGAGGCCGACTGGGGCATGGTCGAACGGGGCTATCGCTGTCACACCCATGGCGAGGGGCGCCCGTTTGCCAGCGCCACCCAGGCCGTCGAAACAATGTACGCCGAGTCAGACAAAGGCGATCAGTACCTCGACGCGTTCGTGGTTACCAACGACGGTGTTCCAGTTGGCACTATGGCTGACGGCGACGCAGTGGTGTTCTTCAACTTTCGTGGCGATCGCGCAATCGAGATCTCACAAGCCTACGAAGACCCGGACTTCGACAAGTTCGACCGTGGCACCCATCCCGACGTGCTCTTCGCGGGCATGTTGCAATACGACGGCGACGCGCTGGTGCCCAAGAAGTACCTGGTCGACCCACCACACATCGACCGCACCATGAGCGAGTACCTGTGTGCGGAGGGTGTGGCC
The DNA here is from genome assembly GCA_030431575.1 of Acidimicrobiia bacterium. Classification (GTDB taxonomy): domain Bacteria; phylum Actinomycetota; class Acidimicrobiia; order Acidimicrobiales; family UBA8592; genus JAUIIS01. The sequence goes on from JAUIIS010000209.1 coordinate 5,785, forward strand.
AGCTTCGCCATCAGCGAGACCCAGAAGTTTGGGCACGTCACCTACTTCTGGAACGGCAACCGGTCGGGCTATATCGATGAGGCACTCGAGCTGTATGTCGAGATTCCCTCAGACAATGTCGAGTTCAACGAGGCACCTGCCATGAAGGCAGCCGAGATCACCGATGCCACCATTGCGGCGCTGCGATCGGGCAAATACCAGTTCGGCCGCATCAACTTCGCCAACGGCGACATGGTGGGCCACACAGGGGACCTTGCTGCAGCCATCGAAGCCATGGAGACGGTCGACGCCTCTGTGGCGAAACTGCTCGAGGTGATCGAAGAAGTCGGAGGCATCCTCATCTACACCGCCGATCACGGCAACGCCGACATCATGTACACCGAGTCAAGCAGCGGCCAACGCACCCCACAGACCTCACACACCTTGAGTCCGGTGCCGTTCGTAATCTTCGATCCCGGCTACGCCAACGACTACCAACTCACCCCACCTCCCGACGCGGGCCTCACTCACGTTGCCGCCACCGTGCTGAACCTGCTGGGCTTCCAAGCACCTGACGACTACCAACCCTCCCTCCTGTCGTTCCCCTAAGGGGTCAGACGGACCAGAGCTGCGCAGGAATTACGCGCGCACCGCGGGGTCCGGG
>JAUIIS010000210.1 GCA_030431575.1 Acidimicrobiia bacterium
GTATCAGATCGAGCTACGCATGCAGAACTGCGGCACCACCGACTACCTCATCTTCGACGCACCGTCAGAGGCTTGCTGGCCCCCCACCGCTCGCCCAGCTAGCTCCAACCACGAAGCAGGCAAAGCAGTGGATTTCACCGCCGGTGGTCGGGCGATTGTGGACCAGAACTCAACCGGGTTCCGTTGGCTCGCCGCCAATGCGGCGACCTACGGGTTCTACAACTTGTGGTCAGAGCCGTGGCATTGGAGCACCGACGGACGTTAGCTAGCGCGTAGCGGCAGTCTTGCGGAGCAAGGGGTCCGCCAACGCCAAGCTCTTGTCGGCGAGACGCAGCACCCGCCCGGATGCTCCGGGGGTGTCGGCGTCGACAAGGTTGCCCATGACTTGCAGCGTGATGTTGGCCACCGCTTGTGTTCCAACAGCGAAGCGGAGCCCGTTGCGCAAGATGAACGGGTGCCCAATAAGGAACGAGAAGCGGCGACCGGTGCGCAAGAACGCATCGAAGCGGTCGCCGACTTCTTGGTCGTACAGCTCGGGCGCGGTGGCTGGATTGTCAAGGAAGAGGTCTGAGGCCAACATGCCGGATTCGAGGCCGTAGTCGATGCCTTCGCCGTTCATGGGGTTAACCAGGCCGGCGGCGTCGCCTATGGCCACCCAGCCGGGTCCGTGACGTTTGATTGCCGACATGGGTAGTCGCCATGCCCGGGGCCGTTCGAGGTACTCGCCCACGTCCCACTCGTCTCGGACAAGGTCTCGGTAGATGTCGACCAGTTTGTTGAGGTTGAGTTTCTTGAAGCCCTTCATGGTGGACAAGGCCCCAACACCGAGGTTGACGGTGCCGTCGCCTGCGGGGAACATCCAGCCATAGCCCGGGATGGGCGTGCCGTTTGCGTCGCGCATGGCCAGTGAGGCTTCCAGCAGCCGGTCTGCGTGGCGCGGGCTGTTGACATAGGTGCGAATGGCTAGCCCGAAGGGTTCGTTTGGGTCGCGTTCCGCGCCCAAGATGCGAGCCACTTTGCCGGGGGCACCAGCAGCGACAACCACAAGGTCGGCCTCGAACTTGTGGCCATTGGCTTCGACGCCAACAACGCGCTCGCCGTCAAGAACAGGTAGTGCTGTGGTTTCGAATACCACTTCGGCGCCAGCGAGTTCGACTTCTGCAATGAGCGCTGCGTCGAGGTCTCGACGAGGCCACACTGCCCCATAGGGCGGGAATCTTCCGGTTTCGGGCCAGTCGAGCTCTCGGCGGGTCTTGCCCGCAATCATGCGCAGCCCGTCGATGCGGTGCTGGGCTTGAAGGTCGATCTTGAGTTCCTCGAGCGCAGCCACCGCCCGCGGGGTGAGGCCATCGCCGCAGACTTTGTCGCGGCCACGGGGACCCTTTTCAAAAACAATGACACGTGCACCGCCTCGCGCGGCACGAATAGCGGCGGCGGAGCCGGCGGGTCCACCGCCAATGACAACGAGGTCGTACTTGGTCACGTATCTAGCCTGCCCGATTCTGGCGGGAACCGGGCAGTCAAGTGACCGGTGTCAACCTTCTTTGGATGCCCAGCGCTCGTGCAGCGTGGAAAAGACGCCTTGGTCCCACGAGAACTCTACGGTGTTGCCATCGGGGTCTTTGAGCATGCAGATATAGCCAATGGGTGGCGGCATCATGCGGGCTTCCATTGCGAGGCATCCGGCTTCGCGTCCTTGTTCGGCAACCGCATCGACGTCAGCCTGGTTAGGGAGCTCGATGCCGAGGTGTGCAAACGGACCCAGCACCGACTGCGGGGCGTCGGCAAAGGGGTCGTGGCCTTCGAGAAACTGGGCAACCACGAGGATGAAGGGGTTGTTTGTCTCGCCTGGCATGCCCAACCATGCGCCAAAACCATCGCTGTCGGTTCGTTTGTCGATGAGTTCGAGCGGCGTGAAGGTCGTGTACCAGTCGATGGTGGCGTCGATGTCTTTGACCCGCAGCGCGATGTGCGTCCAGCGAGCTTCGGGCGGGTGATCGCTGTAGATCGGTTCTGCCATGGCGCCAACCTAGCATCGGTCAGTTGGTCAGACCAAGGCATCTTGCGTTGCCGGGACGCCCGACCAACACTACCGTTGGTCCTTTGGTCCGACCATCGGTCCAAATCGAACCTATAGCCAACAGGAGGCCCCGTTGGCAGAACTCACCTTCGACCCCATCTCTCGCGACACTGTCAGCGGCCAGATCCGCACCCAACTACTGGAACGCATCCAAAGCGGCGACCTCGCCCCCGGCACGCGGATGCCATCGGAGCGCGACCTCAGCGACCAGTTCCACGTTGCCCGTACCTCGGTGCGAGAAGCCATGCAAGGCCTCCTGTCGCTTGGCGTTGTCGAACGCCGAGGCAACCGGTCTTACGTTGCCGAATACCTCCCCGACGTTGTGGTCGACCGCGACCACAACAACAAGAGTTTTGTCGCCGAACTCTTCGAAACTCGCAGGGTGCTTGAAGTTCCGGTCTTTGCCCTCGCTACAGAACGAGCAACCAGCGCAGCGCGCGAAACAGTCAGTGCTCTCAGTACCCAGTTTGCGTCGACCCTCGACATTGCCGAGTTCCGCAAACTCGACCGCGCGTTCCACACAACCATCGCGTCCAGCTGCGACAACCCGCTTCTCCTCGAGTTGTACGGGAAGGTCCTTGACCAACTGTTCCGCAGCCAAGAATTCGCAGCGCTGTTGGGAAGCGAAAAGAACCGCGCCAGCGTTGAGGCCATCGTGGCCGCATCTTCCAACGATCACCTGGCTATCGCAGCAGCATTCAGCTCCGGCGATCCCGATGCCATGCGCCGCGCCACCGAAGCCCACCTCAACAGCGTCGAACAGGCCATGCTCGACGACCTCATCGACTAGTCGGTTCCCAACGGTTACTAGTCGGTTTCCAACTGTTCTAAGAACACGGCGCTGTCCCAGTAGTCGGTGCGATGGACGATGAGGCCGTCGCGGACTCGAAGGTGTTGCACGCCGCGCACACGCACCGGCGTTTGCCCCTGCCAATTGGCCGAGAGCTCATAGAACGCAGCCACGTCGCCGTCCTGAACAACCAACTGCTCAACCTCATAAACAAGGTCAGCCATGTCAGCCAAGAACGATGGCAGGCGTTCTCGATACGCCGCCTTCGTCACAGAGCCAGAGCCCAGTTTGGCGGTGTGTTCGTTGATGAAGTCGTCGCTCACAAAGCTGGCAACCAGGTCGGGGTCGCCGGTCGCGAAGGCGGCGAGGTACCCGCGAACGACCTCGGCGGGCTTACTAGTGGGGTTGGACACATCGACACCTTAGGACCTGAGCCGACAGGCCTTGGTCACCGCACAGCTCCTTGCGCCCGTTTCCCGCGCATTGTGCCCTGGGGGCCGGGCCACTTGGGCCCAGAGGGCTGACGAGCGCGCCCAGATCAACTAGGGTGCTGAAAACGAGATGGTCAGTTGGTCAGACCATTAGCGAAGGGACCTTATGGCAGCGCTACCACATGCAGACCAAAACCCACCAGAGGCCACCCACGCGACCTCGTTCATCCACGCGCCAGCGCTCCGCAATGCTTGGCACCCCGTCGCCGAGGTTGCCGACATCACAGACCAACCCCTCGCCGTTCGACTTCTCGGCGAGGACATCGTGCTGTGGCGCGCAGCCGACGACACCATTGTCTCGGCACCGGACCGCTGTCCGCACCGAGAAGCACCGCTTTCTATTGGCACCGTGGACAACGGATCCCTCGTCTGCCGCTACCACGGCTGGGCGTTCAGCCAAGACGGCAGCTGCGTGGCCATCCCCTCATCTGGCCCGGATGCAGCAATACCGCCAGCGGCACACATGAGCTGCCACCAGGTAACGCAACGGTACGGACTGGTATGGGTCTGCCTCGGTACCCCCGCCGCGGAGGTCCCCACGGTCCCCCAAGACGGCGACCCAGCGTTTCGGCGCATCAACACCGGCGTCGACACCTGGCAGACCTGTGCGCTTCGCATGGTCGACAACTTCCTCGACATCAGCCACTTCCCGTGGGTGCACACCGGCACATTCGGCGCTGGGCAAGAACAACAAGTCCCAAAGATCGACCTCAGCCAACTGGACGACGACTTCTTTGGGTACGCCTACGAGGTCGACGCCAACAACCCCGACATCGCCACCGCCACCACAGGCACAGACGAAGACGTCGTGCACCGCTACATGACCACAGGCTTCGCCCTTCCCCTCATCGTGCGCAGCACCATCCGCTACGAAGACGGGCTAGAGCACATCTTGTTGCTGTGCAGCACCCCGGTCGATGAGACCACGGCGTTGTTCACGTTCGTAGTGTGGCGAAACGACGACCACAGCGTCGACCCCGAAGAGATCATCTCGTTCGACCGCGCCATCGGTGCCGAAGACAAAGCCATGCTCGAACAAGTCGCGGGGGTGCTGCCCCTTGGGCGCACCGACTTGGTCAGCGTCCAATCGGACAAGCCGTCGGTCGAGTGGCGCCGGCAACTCAACGAAGCGCTCAACCCACCAATGTCACAAGGAGCACCCCAATGAGCATTACCGGCATGAACCACGCCGTGTTGTACGTGCGTGACGCCAAGGTGCATCAGCAATTCTACGCAGAGGTCCTCGACTTCTCGACCGTCATCGACGGCCCCGGACCCTTTGTGTTTATGCGGGCACCAAGCTCAAAGAACCATCACGACATTGCGTTCTTCACCATTGGGGCATCTGCTGGCCCAAGCGCGGCAGGCCAAGCCACCGTGGGCATGTATCACCTGGCGTGGGAGGTACCCACCCTCGAAGACCTGAAGGTCATGCAAGAACGCCTTGCGAGCGCAGGCGTGTTGGTGGGCGCATCTAACCATGGGGGTAACAAGAGCCTCTACGCCAAAGACCCCGATGGCCTCGAGTTTGAGGTCATGTGGCTCGTCCCACCCCACCTTTGGGGTGATGCCGAAGACAAGGCCATCGTCGAACCGCTGGACCTCGAAGCCGAGATCCGCCACTTCGCTCCTCTCCTCGCAGCTGGAGGTCAAGACGCATGAATCTCACCAACCAGTTCTGCCACTTCTTCGACGATGACGAGTTCAAAGAAACCGAGCGCGCCGGTTTTCGCCGCCGAGTCATCACCGGCGACAATCTTCAGTTGTGCTTCTGGCGCATCAAGGGCGGCGCCACCGGATCTGTCATGCACAACCACGACCACCACGAGCAGCTAGGCATCATCGCCCGCGGCAAGCTCGATTTCCGGATCGGCGAAAAAGACACCGAAGAGCGCGTCGTCATTGAACCAAACCAGGTCTACCTCGCCCCGCTTGGGGTATGGCACGGCGACAGCATCTTTGTCGGCGATGACGAGTACGACGAATGCTGGATTCTCGACGTGTTCGCCCCACCCCGCGACGACCTGAGAGAGGGATAGCCATGGCTACCGATTGGCGCCTCGCCGTCGACATTGGCGGCACCTTTACCGATGTTGTGCTTCTCGACGCAGCCTCGGGCCGGGTGGTAGTTGACAAGACCCTCACAACCCCAAGCGCCCCGCTCGACGGGGTCCGGACTGGCGTCACCCAACTACTTGCCAAGGCAGGCATTTCGCCCAGCGACATTACCGCCCCCATTGTCCATGCCACCACGCTCATCACCAATGCGCTCATCGAGGGCAAGACGGGGCGAGCCGCGCTGGTCACCACCGACGGCTTCGGCGACACGCTCCTCATTCGCGACGAGCACCGCTACGACATGTATGACCTTCAGATCGAGTTCCCCGCTCCACCAATAGGGCGAGACCTCACCTTCGAACTCGCCGAGCGCACCAGTGCCCAAGGCGACGTGCTGCAAGCTCCTTCACAAGTTGCACTCCGATCGCTGGCAGACCAACTGCGGGCCGCAAACGTTGAAGCCGTGGCCATTTGCCTCCTCAATTCCTACGTGAACGCCTCCAACGAGCAAGAAACCGCCGCTTTCTTGCGTGGCGAACTTGGCGTGCCCGTGTGCATCTCGGCCGAGATCTCACCCCAGATCCGCGAGTACCCGCGCATGATCACCACAGCCTGCAACGCCGCAACCATGCCCGTCATCGGCCCGTACCTAGACGAGCTCCAGAAATGGCTTTCTGCGGAAGGCTTTGGCGGCTCGGTACTCATGATGCTGTCTAACGGTGGGGTGGTCTCCGCTGATGACGCCGCACTGGGACCGATAAGGCTGGTGGAGTCCGGTCCCGCAGCGGGAGCGCTGGCAGGCAGCTGGTTCGCCGAACGCCACGGTGTCGACCGCCTGCTGTGTTTCGACATGGGTGGCACCACGGCCAAGGCATGCCTTATCCAAGACAGCGAACCCGAGCTCACCAATACGTTCGAAGTCGCCCGGGCCTATCGCTTTAAAAAGGGCTCCGGTTTCCCGGTGTCTGTACCCT
>JAUIIS010000211.1 GCA_030431575.1 Acidimicrobiia bacterium
GCCTCGCTGCTGCGCTATCTCGGCGATGGCCACACGGCTTTTGCCCGCGGCAACGAGTGTGTCGACAGTGCCGTCGTGCACTACCTCCTAGGTGGCAGCCCTCCCCGAGACGGCGCCGCGTGCGCCCCAGCGTCGGGCACGTTGGGGATACGAGTAAGCCCAGCCCCCACCGGCCTTGAGATCCAAGAAGTCGCCCCGTCATCACCGCTCGCTGGACGGATTCAAATAGGTCACGTCATCACCAAACGCAACGGCAAGTCCACCACCGGCGACACGGTCCTGCAGAGCGTGGCGGGCGAAAGGGTCGAGCTGACCATCCAAGCAGGAACGGAAACGTTCATTGTGACCACCAAGAGCCAGCGCAGACCTTGGCACCACCCCGCCGACTAGCGGGTGGGGCCGCCCCACAACCCCAATTTCGGCGGGGCGCAAAATCGTCCCTGGCGGTAGACGCCAGCGGTCCCGGTGCCATAGGGTTCACGTCGTTCGCCTTCGGCTCACTCACCGCCTTTTGCCTTCGGCAAAAACGCTCCCCGGAACGAATGCGGGACTTGGAAGCTATCCAATAACCCGTCCAACAAGAAACTGATGTGGAGATTGCTATGCCCAAGTTGCTCGACACGTTGGCCGCCGAACGCGGCGACGACCTCGCTGTAGCCGACGAGTTCGGCCGCACAAGCTGGGCCCAACTGCACGAGCGCACCCGCCGTCTCATCAACGTATTTCGCGAAGCGGGCCTCGAACCAGGCGACACCATCGCCATGTTCATGGGCAACCGGCGCGAATGCTTCGAAGTATTCCAAGCCTGCGCACACACCGGCGTGGTCTACGTACCCGTCAACTGGCACTGGGTCGCCGAAGAACTCACCTATGTCCTCGAAGATGCCGAAGCAAAGATGCTCATCGCAGGCGGGCGCTTCGTCGAAGTCGCCAAACAAGCACTCGAGGATCCCCGTGTCAATAGCGTTGCCTCAGCGCTCGTGGTGGGCGCCGATGCCCCCGATGGGTTCGGGAGCTACGAAGACGCCTTGGCATCGGCCTCATCCGACGACATCCCCGAAGACCAGCAGCTGCTGGGCGGCCCAATGTTCTACACCTCGGGGACTACCGGCAGGCCCAAAGGCGTCAAAGGTTCGCTCTCGGGCGGAACCGAAATCCCCTCAGAGATCATGCAGCTCATTGCATCTGGCATGACGGCGTACGTGCCCGCAAACGGCCGCACGCTCCTCGAAGGTCCCGTCTACCACTCGGCCCAATGGGCGTTCTCGTTCTTTCCCATGGTTGGCGGCTCGGCCGTCGTCATGCGGCACAAGTTCGACCCCGCCGAGACCATCGAACTGATCGACACCGAAGGCATCACCAATGTCCACCTCGTTCCCACCCAATTCAAGCGCCTGCTGGACTGCGCCGACGACGTGCGGGCGAAACTAAAAGGCGACACGCTCGAAGCTGTTTGGCACGGCGCAGCGCCGTGTCCGCCGGCGTGGAAACAGGCCATGATCGACTGGATGGGGCCCAAGGTACACGAGTACTACGGCTCAACCGAAGGCTCGTTTATCTCCACCATCCGCGCCGACGACTGGCTCCAAAAGGGCGGTTCGGTGGGCAAGCCCCTGGACAACATGGAGGTGCTCGTCATCGGCGACGACGGCGCGCCAGTGGATCAGGGCATGGAAGGAACCCTGTACTTCCGCAACAGCATGGGGACCGATTTCGAGTACCACAATGCCCCCGAAAAGACCGCTGAGGCCCACCTAGAGCCTGGCGTGTTCACCACAGGCGATGTTGGGTACATAGACGACGAGGGCTACCTGTTCCTGTCGGACCGCAAGATTGACATGATCATCTCTGGCGGGGTCAACATCTACCCGGCCGAGATCGAAGCCATCGTGGCAGAGCACAAAGACGTGGCCGACGTGGCTGTCATTGGCGTCCCCAACGAAGAGTTCGGCGAAGAAGTCAAAGCAGTGGTCGAAGTCTCAGAAGGCGTCGAAGCCACCGAAGCCCTCGCCGATGAACTCCTAGCTCTATGCCGCAAGAAGCTTGCCGGCTATAAGCGCCCAAGGTCGGTTGACTTCTTGCCCGAGATGCCCCGTACGGGCACGGGAAAGATCCTCAAACGCGAACTTCGTACCCCTTATTGGCAAGACACCGGACGCCAGATGTAGAAATAGGGCATAATTAACCGGCTGATATGTCGAGCCACCCAAGGAGCTCCTGTGGGGACCCAAGTACCGATTCAAGAAGGCCTATTCACCTGGCCATCTGAGGACCCCCGCCTTATCGGGTCCGAATGCAACCAGTGTGGAGCCGTGCTGTTCCCGGCGCAGTCGGGGTGCCCCAAGTGCGCTTCTGACGACACCAAACATCGCGAGCTCGGCAAACGCGGTTCCCTGTGGACATGGACCATCCAGGGGTTCCCACCAAAGGCACCGCCTTACGCTGGTGACCTCGAGAACTTCGAACCATTCGGCGTTGGCTACATCGAACTTCCCGGCGAAGTCAAAGTAGAGGCCCGCCTCACCACCGCAGACAAAGATGCCCTCAAGATCGGCATGGAGATGGACCTGCAGTTCCTCCCGTTGTACGTCGACGACGACGGCAACGAAGTCATCACATTCGCGTTTTCCCCGGCCCAAGAGCAGTAAGGACCCCTCATGAGCACCCCAGAAGTAGCAATTGTTGGTATTGGCATGCACCCCTTTGGGCGCACCCCTGAACGCTCGGGCCAAGAGCAAGGTGTCTATGCCGTGCGCAAAGCACTGGCCGACGCCGGCATCGAGTGGAAAGACGTCCAGTTTGCCTTTGGTGGCAGCGCAGCAGCTGGCGCCGCCGACACCATGGTTTCCAAGCTTGGCCTCACTGGCCTGCAGTTCATCAACGTCGCAAACGGTTGCGCCACGGGCGGGTCGGCACTGTTTTCGGCCTACAACACCATTGCCTCAGGCGCATACGACCTTGGCATTGCCATTGGCTACGACAAACACGAGCGTGGCGCATTCCGGGTCAACACCAAAGCTGGTGGCCTGGGCGACTGGTACGGCAAGAACGGCCTGGCGCTGACCACACAATTCTTTGGCATGAAGATCAACCGCTACATGCAACAACACGACATCTCGCATAGCTCACTGGCGAAGGTGTCGGCCAAGGCCTTCCGCAATGCCGAGCACAACGAAAACGCATGGCGGCGCCAGCCCATCCCCGAAGAACAAATCCTCGAATCAGACATGTTGAGCTACCCGCTCACCAAGTTCATGTTCTGCTCGCCCGCCGAAGGTGGCGTGGCCCTGCTATTGGCTCGCGCCGACAAGGCCCACAAGTACACCGACACCCCTATCTACCTCAATGCTGCTGCGGTTCGTAGCCGCCGGTGGGGTTCCTTTGAGGTCATGTCGCCCTGGATTGCCATCGACGATGGTGTCGGCCCAACGGTCGATGCTTCCAAGGCAGCGTTCGAGATTGCTGGCATGGGTCCCGAAGACATCGACCTGGCCCAGCTCCAAGACACCGAAGCTGGGGCCGAGATCATGCACCTAGCCGAGAACGGTTTCTGCGAGCACGGCGAGCAAGAACGCATGATGCAACAAGGCGAGACCGAGATTGGTGGACGTTTCCCCGTCAACACCGATGGCGGTTGTCTGGCCAACGGCGAACCCGTAGGCGCATCCGGGCTGCGTCAGGTGTACGAGAACGTCCTGCAGCTGCGAGGCCAGGCTGGCAAGCGTCAGGTTCCCAACGATCCCAAGGTTGCCTACACCCACGTGTATGGCGCCCCGGGCATCAGCGGTGTGACCATCCTGTCCCGCTAGGACAGCGCAGGTACAACCTCGGGGCTCTTGATCCCGACAACTACACGCACCTAGGTCGGCTGTCACTACGTGGCAGCCGATCTGGCGTTTGCGGCCGTTCTCCCCCAAACTACAGACATGCATTCGGGCGACTACAACACCTTGGCGCGCAACGCCATCGCAGTTGCGCAAGGTCGCCAAGACCCCAGGCTTCTGGTGGCGTCCAAGCGCAAGCTGCTCAAGCCCAAGCGTGCCGCTCGCTGGCTGGCTGGCCTCGCCAATGCGGCGGGCGACCGACACGCAGTGCTGTTGATGGGAGTCGACAACGGGTCGATCGTAGGCATCAAAAACCCTCCCCGGTCGTCCTGGCTGGCCGAAGTGAGCACCTGGTTCCCCGGCGTACGCCCCGCCCTCTCCTGGGAGTTCGTCACTGTCGACGACACCGAAGTGCTCGCCGTCATGCCCAGCGCCGTTACCCAACATGTCACGGCGTTTCACCGCAGCGAGGTGTTGGTTCCCTGGGTGACAGATGGAGTACTGGGCCAAGCACCTCTTGGTCACGCTTGCCCCCAAGGCGGAGCCCCAGCGATCATGCCAGCCGTCTCGGCCAAGGACTGCTGGGTAGAACGCACAGCCACGGTGGCCTCGGGCGTCGAAGTTGATGTCTACCGAGGCATGGTGACCCTTGCCATCGGTCCAATGCCAGGAGTCGTTGCAGACAAGTCGTGTTCTGCGACCCTGCTCCTACTCCAAGACCACGCGCCAGTTGAACTCGATGTGCAAGTGCACCCCGGACCGGGTCCAGTGGGCGTCGAACGCCAAACCGGTGGCGTTACGGTGCACGCTGGCTACTCACTGCGTATCTACCTCGCAGGGGCGCTGCTCAGCAGCGGAGTGCGCAGCACCAACCGCAGCGCCAGACTCGTCCTGTCGCTTCTGCTCCCCGGGCGCTCTGTGCCCGAACTGCGCTCGTTCCCGCTACAGGCCGACCCTAACCGTGCCGACCGATGGCAATTCAACGCACAGAGTGGCGGCCCTGCTCGCTGAGGTCGCATTCGCCTAGGTGCACCGCCTCAATCACGCCAACTGACCTTGGACCGGGTCCCCATACCAACAACGATTGGGGCAAAGCGGGACCCGAGAGGATCATCAATGAGTCGGCAACACCAGGCAATCATGCCCGGCCGCAAGGCGCGACGGTCGTTCATGCGCGCCCTCGCGCTGGTTGCGATCTTGTCTGCTACGGCGCTCAGCCTCGTGACCTCTAGTCCTGTGGGCGCAGCAGATCAGTTCATCCCGGAACAAATCGTGGGCGACCCCAACCCTGTGGTCTCAAACGACGCCGACTCGTTGCCATGGGGTGTTGTGGGGCTAGGCAACTGGACCCACGTGTCAACGAACCTTCGCGTCCCGGTGTTTGCCATCGAGATCATTGGCGACCGCGTGTTTGTGGGCGGCATGTTCAACCAAGCCCAGCGAGGTTCGGGCGGAACACTCGAGTCTCAACCATTCCTGGCAGCGTTCGACCTAGCCACTGGCGAATTCATCGACACGTGGCGGCCCCAACTCAACGCATCGGTTTACGCGTTGGCAGCCACATCGGACGGCAAGCTGCTCGTTGGCGGCGACTTCACCAACGTCAACGGTGAGCCATTCACGGCTGCCCTTGCAGCGCTCGACCCCATGACGGGCCAAGTAGACCCAACGTGGCGCTCACACCTCGAGCGCCCGTGGTCTACCAACGAACCGGTCGTACGCTCGATCGAAGTCCGAAACGGCTGGGTGTACGCCGCTGGCAACTTCTCACATCAGCAATCCTTTGCATCACGCACCCGTGTGTACAAAGCAGTCAAGGTGGCCGAGAGCAACGGCATCCTCGATACCAGCTGGCTCCCCCAGGTGACCGGTGCAGGCGTTTGGGCGCTCGACGTTTCCCCAGACGCCAGCAGGACGACCCTGGGCGGCTACCACACCGCCATCAACGGGCAGCCGAACACCCAATGGATCGGTGTCGTCGACGACGTCACCGGCGCGACCATCCCCGGTCTGGTCTACACCAAGACACACCCGTCTTCTGGGCACGTGCAAGCCATTGCTGACACAGGCTCCAAGCTGTACTACTCAGGCAGCCAGCACTACATCTTCCAGCACGACACCACAACGTGGGAACGCGAGGAAGGCACCACCTATGTGTTTGGTGGGGACGGCCAGGCAATCGAGATAGCCGACGGCGTCATCTACAACGCATGCCACTGCGCCCTCCAGACCGCCTACACCGACTCTTACACTTGGCCCGACCCCAGTCCTGGCTCTACCGCACATGACGTGAACGGGATCTCAGCGCACGTGCAGTCAAACTTCGGCTACGTAGACGCGTTCCAACCCGCCGTTTACTACGAGAATGGCGACGGGGCTTGGGCCCTGGAGTTCGATGCCCGTGGCTGCCTGTGGGTTGGCGGCGATGTCTACCGATTGAACGACGACCTGCCCTACCGATGGGCGCGAGGGTTCACTCGCCTGTGCCAAGACGACCACGAAGCACCCTCGG
>JAUIIS010000012.1 GCA_030431575.1 Acidimicrobiia bacterium
CGAACCTAGGTCGCGGTGGGGCAGCCCAAAAAACGACACAAGTTGCCTGGTCAGTGGCATTGTTTGACAACGGTAGTGACAATAAACCTCGGAAGCGGAGCAATGAGCTTCCCTGAAACCCAACGTCTGCGGGCGTTGCGGGCGTTGCGGGCGTTGCGGGCGTTGCGGGCGTTGCGGGCGTTGCGGGGGTTGCGGGGGTCGGCTGAGGTCGCTGGGGAGAGCGTTCCCCCAAAGGTGGCCTGCGGCGAGTCGATTCGTGCCCCATGCGAATATATGACCAATCTGATCGGGATTAACGTACACTCGGCCCATGACAGCCATCGCCAGCGATCAGGCAGCCCAAAATGCGACTCATCGCGAGTCTCGGCGCAGGAGTTTGTTGAAGACCCTTTCTTGGCGTGCTCTTGCGACGGCGACAACAGTCCTTATTGCCTGGCTTGTCACGGGTGACATCGGAGCAGGCGCCACCATTGGTGGTATCGAGGCCGTTGCCAAGATGGCCTTGTACTACGGCCACGAGCGCGCCTGGGCTCGGTGACGCTCACACACCGGGTTGCTGGTCGACGTCGTCTGTCGTCTACCTCGCGGGGCTGCACAACTAAGGATTCGGGCTGGGCTAGAGTGCCCGCCAAGGTAGGCAAGAAGCGTTGCGGCTTCGAGAATGCCCCTGGCCACCGGGACATCGGCCAAGACATACCCATAGCCAAACCTAGCGGAACACAGATGGGCCATAACTCAGACGAGTCTGCATCGCCGGACTCTTTCCTCGTGCACCTAAGCACGATGTTGTTGACCGAGCACCCGCGTTGTGACAGCGACGCGGTGATCTTCAGCGCGGAAGTAGTGAGCCAGATCGGGAATTCGGACCCCAAGTGGCGATCTGTGATCATCGAGGACGCCAGGTGTGCAGTGCCGGTGGACACCACATGCGGGTCTGACATCACGGTGCCATGCGTCAAGATGGACCTGCCTCCCAAAACCAAGCCGGAAAGCGACGGCTGGGACCTCGTGCTATTTCACCTCTGCGAAACCCCCGACCCCGAGCTGGTTGAGGAATGGATGGCAGTTGCTGCCCGAATCAATCCAACGGTAGATGCGCAGGCGGAGGTTTGGCTTGAAGTGGACGCACAGCAAGATGCCGCGCAGGATTGGGGGGAGGTCCACTTGACCCGGATCAATGGCGTGGACGCGCTCCGCGAGCTGTACAGCCACCCCCTCTGGCTGAGCAACCAGGCACTTCATGACGCTGTTGTGGGGATGCAGTACCAGGTCGTCACCCAACCCGTCATCGACCGCCTGGCCCTGTTGGGGTAGATGATCGACCCACGCTACACAGCAGCGCGAAGCCAGTGTTGTCGTTGGGCTTCACGCTGGTCGGCGGCCGCATCACCGCGACGGTGTTGGTCTTGGTGGCTTTCTCCGCGTTCTCCGTATATGGGTTCGACCTACTGCACAAATCGGCTACTCGAACACGATGGTGCGGGCATTTTCCAACAAGAAGATTCGGTCCTCGGCCTGCGCCTTCACTGCTCGCGACAGAACAAGGCGCTCGATGTCGCGACCCGACATCACCATCTCTTCGGCGCTATCGCGGTGCGTCACGCTCGCCACGTCCTGAGCGATTATTGGCCCTTCGTCAAGCGCCGCCGTGACATAGTGCGCTGTTGCCCCAATGAGTTTGACTCCACGCTCCCAAGCCTGGTGGTACGGCTTGGCTCCTTTGAACCCGGGCAGAAACGAATGGTGGATATTGATGATACGGCCGGGCAACTGACTGCAGAAATCGTCGCTCAGGATTTGCATGTAGCGAGCCAGCACAACGAAATCAATGCCGTGCCTGTGAATGAGGTCGAGCAGTCTGGCCTCGGCCGCCGCCTTGGTGTCGGGCGTAACCGGGATATGTTCGAAGTCAATGCCATGGCGCAGCACTGCGTCGCGGAGATCTGGATGGTTCGACACCACGAGTGGCACGTCAATGGGGATCTCACCGGTACCGCGCCGGTACAACAGGTCAAGCAGGCAATGGTCGTACTTTGACACCAGCACCAACGCGCGCCGCTTGTGGTCAACGCGTCGCACCTGCAAAGACCCGCCGAGGCGCTCGGCCACGGGTGCGAGCTCTGCCTCGAGTTCGCTGCTTTCATAGGTACCCACCTCGAAGCGAGTACGCACACAGAAGGTGTTTGTGGCAGGGTCGCTGAACTCGGCGTTTCGGAGGATGTTGGCGTCAAGCCCGACGAGCGCCGTAGACAGCGCGGCAACGATGCCTTTCTTGTCTGGGCAGGAGAACGTCAAGATGTGGTCCGGCATAGCTCTAGCCTGCCCACGTTTTGGCCGCATGCGGCGCCGATCGGGAGATTTGCCTCGGCGCCCACCCCGCCATCAACCGACAGTGTCGGCTACTGAGTCGGGCAGGTAGTGTGCCCGGGTGCATGTGGTCCTGGCCTACCCGTCGATAGCTCCCAATACGGGGGCCATCATCCGGCTGTGTGCAAACACCGGTTGCCCCCTTCACCTCGTTGAACCGTTGGGGTTCAGCATGGAGTCCAGTCTTCTCAAGCGCGGCGGCCTGGACTACCACGAACTCGCGACCGTCACGGTTCACCCCAACCTCGATCACGTGGTCGACCAGCTCACTGGGCGATGGTTTGCGTTCTCAGCCAAGTCGGAAACTAACTACACCGACATTGCCTATCGCCACGACGATGTCTTGTTGTTCGGCAATGAGTCCACGGGGTTGCCTCCCGACATCATTGCTCGCTATCCAGCAGAGCGGTCGCTCACTATCCCCATGCAGCCCGGGAACCGAAGCCTCAACCTCGCTAACGCCGTCTCGGTCGCCGTGTACGAGGCATGGCGTCAGGTGGGTTTTTCGCCAGCCGGGCCAGGCTCTGTGCCCATGGATCCGCGGAAAGGCGCGATCTGACCCAGCGGATTGCTGGCGGCCAGATAGTGTGCGGGGATGGCAGATCAGGCCACCTTCGCCGAACAAGCAATGCCGTTCATGGACCAGCTGTACTCCCACGCGCTTCGTATGACGCGTAACCCCAGCGACGCTGAAGATCTTGTGCAGGAGACGTACCTGAAGGGCTATCGGGGGTTTGGCGGCTTTACCGAAGGCACCAACCTGCGTGCATGGCTGTTTCGAATTATGACCAACAGCTACATCAACAATTACCGAAAGAAGCAGCGTCGCCCGGACGAGTCCGACCTAGAAGACGTTCAGGACCTCTTCTTGTATCGCCGTCTCGGCGGTGCTGAGACAGCAGTTCTCAGCCGAAGCGCCGAGGACGAACTGTTGGACTCGATTTCTGAGCACGAAGTCAAGCAGGCCATCGAGGACCTCCCCGAGCAATATCGCGACGCCGTGTTGCTGGCCGATGTCGAGGGATTTGCGTACAAAGAAATCGCCGAGATTTTGGACGTTCCCATTGGAACCGTGATGTCTCGGCTACATCGGGGAAGAAAACGGCTGCAAGAACAGTTGTACAGCTTTGCCGAACGCCGAGGACTGGTTGGCGACGGTGCAACTACCGATGAAGCCGCCACCGTTGGTGCCGGCATGGAGAGTTCATCATGAACGAAAACTCGTCTTGCCCAGGCGTGCCCGAACTTTGTGAACACTCAAAAGCCTTGATTTCACAGGTGCTCGAAGGCATGCCCACGATTGCCGATGTTGCTGCGGCTCAACAAGAGCTCGGGCATTGTCTGCCCTGTGTGCAACAGATCGACTTCCAGGTGAGGTTCAAGACCGCGATGGCCCAACAAGCCACCGATACCGCTCCGCCTGCGTTGCAGCTTCGCATCAGCGAAGCTCTTGGCCGAGTAGACCTGGGCCAGATCGACGTCACCGACCTCTAGCAGCGCTTTGCGCTGGATGAAGCAGCGCTTTGCGCTGAGCAGGTTTTGGGCGGCTACATGATTTTGCCGCGCATTCTTGGCACCACCATGGGTTGATGGAGCGAGCAAAAATCGTAGTCGTTGTAGCGCGACAGCAGCGTGGCGCAACCTGGTTCGTGGCAGGTACGCCGATTCTGGGTGCGTTGTCTGGTGTTTGAGGGTGTCTCGCAGACCGGCTCGGTTGGCAGATCGACATCGCTGGCATCTTCGGACATGGTTGGCAAACCCGGTCGAAACCGCCAGTCATTCCCGAAAACCAGCTCATTTCCGGCGTGGCCATGCCGTGTAGCCGCACCTTGCCCCGGCATCAAGAAATCGGGCCCTCACGGGTAACTTCGGGGCTTGACGTGTCAACCGGGGCTCTGTGACGTCTACTATCTAGGCATGGATGTTTTGGCAGCACCCGAATGGCACTTCTGGATCGCAGTCGTCATGGCCCCCTTGGCGATTCTTCAAGTCCTTGGGTTCGCCGTGGGCTACTTCTTCAAAGTCGTCAAGCCCCGCTACCCCAGCCGCTATCAGAAGCGGTCCTGACGCCTATGTCGGGACCAGTTGACTGGGAGTTCGCTCAACGAGTCGCGGCAAAGATTGCGACCCGCAAACAGGGCGAGCATTCGTATCACTACGCCTCCCTGGCCCCCGATTTCGAACGTTTCACCGCCGAAGCCGAAGAACTCGTTGCCGCCGAAACCGGCTTAGTCTCGCTCCAAGGCAACGCCCGGGCCCGAGTTGCAGACCGCCCTATGTGGATCGCCGCAAACATCGCGTCCTTCCAACGCCTGCTGCGCCCGGTCCTCGACAAGCTCGAAACCAAGAACCCCAAGAAGTCGCGCCTCAGTGGTGTGTCGGGACGCATTGGGGCCATGGAAGTTGGTGTCCTTCTTGGCTGGATGTCTAGTCGCGTCCTCGGCCAATACGACCTGCTGATCATCGAAGACGAAAACCCCGAAGATCAAGACATCGTCTACTACGTCGGTCCCAACGTCATGGCGCTGGAACGCAAACACGGCTTCCCGCCCGAAGAGTTCCGGCTCTGGCTGGCCCTGCACGAGTGCACGCACCGAGCCCAGTTCACGGGCATCCCTTGGTTGCGCGAGCACTTCTTGAGTTTGGTCAGTCAAACCGTCGACAGCGTCGACCCCGACCCCAAGGTCCTCAAAGAAGCTGTGCAGCGAATCCTCGATGCCCGCAAGTCCGGCGAGGATCTCCTGGGCGAAGGTGGCCTCCCTGCGTTGTTTGC
Organism: Acidimicrobiia bacterium; assembly: GCA_030431575.1. Lineage (GTDB taxonomy): Bacteria > Actinomycetota > Acidimicrobiia > Acidimicrobiales > UBA8592 > JAUIIS01. Next base: position 5,141 of record JAUIIS010000012.1, read on the forward strand.
ATCGCCAGAACAACGCGAAGTGCTCAACAAGATCTCAGGCATGATGAGCCTGCTCGAAGGCCACGGCGACGTCACCATGGACCGTGCCGGCGCAGACCGTATCCCCAGCGCCGAAAAGTTCTCCTCTACATTGCGGGCCCGCCGAAACTCGGCCCGCGGCATCAACAAGGTCTTTCAGCGCATCATTGGCATGGAAGCAAAGCTCAACCAGTACCAGGCTGGCGAAGCATTCATTGCCGAGGTTGAGGCCGTGGGAGGCCCAGAACTGGTCGAGCGCGCATGGGAAGGGCCCGAGAACCTTCCAACCATGGAAGAAATCAAAGCCCCGCAACTGTGGATCGACCGCATGGCGGCAACTGCCGAAGCTGTCTCCACCGCCTAATGCTGAGGCCAACCCGGCACTAGTGTCCTAGGGAGCAAACGAGCATGGCCGACGCCTCGGTAATGATTGCCCAACTCCTCGAACGCTGCACCTTTGCCAGGACCCCCGACCTTGCTTTGGCCGTGTCTGGCGGCCCTGATTCGCTGGCCATGCTTGCGCTGGCGTGTCAGACCAACGTCGCGGTCACGGCCTTCCATGTCGACCATCAGCTCCGCCCTGGGTCGAGCGAGGAAGCCAACGTCGTTGCTTCCGCCGCTGAGAGGCTGGGAGCCGGGTTTGAAGCGTTGACCGTTGCGGTCGCGCCTGGCCCCAACCTCGAAGAGCGGGCCCGCATTGCTCGCTTCGACGTTCTGCCACGCGGCGCGGCCACCGGGCACACTGCCGACGACCAGGCAGAGACCGTTGTCCTGGCATTGTTGCGAGGCAGCGCGTGGGCCGGCCTTTCCGGCATGGACCCGGGCCCCACAAAGCCCATCCTGGGGTTGCGCCGCGCTGAGACGGTAGGGCTTTGCGCGCATCTGGGCCTAACTCCGGTCGAAGACCCATCCAACAACGACCCGGCATTTCGCAGAAACCGTGTTCGGCACGAGCTCATGCCCCTCCTCAACGACATTGCCGAGCGAGATGTTGTGCCGGTTCTTGCCCGCCAGGCTGGCTTGCTGCGACAAGGTGGCCATGTGCTTGGCCAACTAGCAGAACAACTAGACCCGACCGACGCGAAAGCGTTGGCTGGCGCGCACCCGGCGGTGGCGAGAGAAGCTGTGCGAAACTGGCTTTGGACCCAAACCGGTGCCGCTCACCCTCCCGACCTAGCCGCGGTCGACAGGGTGCTGGGTGTGGCCCGCCTCGAAGCCACCGCCACCGAGGTAAGTGGGGCGTTTCGTGTCGAACGCAGCCAACAACAGTTACGGATTGTTCCTATTACGCGGGCTGCACCCGCCTCCAACTAAGGTCGCCCTTGTGAACCAAGCCAACGAGATCGGCGACGTGCTCCTCAGTGAGGAGCAACTCCAGCAGCGAGTCGGCGAGCTGGGTCGCCAGATCACCAAAGACTACGCAGGCAAGAGTCCGCTGCTCATCTGCGTGCTCAAAGGTGCGTTTGTGTTCATGGCCGATCTTGCTCGGGCCGTCGACCTTCCCGTTGAGTTCGATTTCATGGCGGTGTCGTCTTACGGCAACGCCACAAAGACCAGCGGCGTCGTGCGAATCGTGAAGGATCTCGATATCGATCTGGGCGGCCGCGACGTCATCATTGTCGAGGACATCATTGATAGCGGCCTCACGCTGCGCTACTTGCGCAAGAACCTCGCTTCGCGCAGCCCAGCTTCCATCGAGGTTTGTGCGTTGCTGGTTCGTGCAGGACGCCAGGAAGCTGACCTCGACCTCAAATACGTCGGCTTCGAGATCCCGCCAGATTTTGTCATTGGCTATGGGCTCGATGTTGGCGAGCGCTATCGGAACCTTCCCTACCTGGCCAGGTTCGAAGGCACGGTCTAACCCGTCGGGGCGCAAGCCTCGGCCGACACGGCGCGTGGGGAAGACACCTCATGGCCAATGATCCGCCCGGCCCATTGGGTCACGGCGGGCGCACCTGCAACCACAAAACGTGACTTTTTGCGGTGGTTAAGGGGGCAAACGGTGGATTCGTCGCTGAGGGTGGCCGAACTACCGTCGTCACATGCGCACCAACCTTCGCTCACCCATTCCCTGGCTCGCCCTCGTTCTGGGCATAATCGTCGCCGTAGCCATCTGGCCCACAGGCGACTCCGACTCGATCGCCGAGGAGATTTCTTTCAGCGAGTTCGACGCCGTTCTTGATGCGGGCTCGGTCGAAGAGATCGAAATGATCGAGGGCGCCAACCTGGTACGGGCCACCCTGGCCGATGGCACCGAAGTTGAGGCGCAGTACGTAGGCCGAGACAGCGATGCGCTTGCTAACCGCATTCTCGAAGAACACCCCGAGATCGAACTGAATGTCAGCGTGGACCGTGGTGGCCGAAACCTGTTCGTGTCGGTGCTGTTGTCGCTGTTGCCCATGATGCTGTTCCTGGGTGTGATCATCTGGTTCTGGACCAAGATGAGTGGCCAAGGCGGCAACAACAAGTTCTCCAAGGCAAACGCAAAGCGCAACGACCCCGACATCCCCTCGGTCAGCTTCGCTGATGTAGCCGGCGCTGATGAGGCCGTCGAAGAACTCCGCGAGATCAAAGAGTTCCTCGACGATCCAACCCGCTTCTACGCCATGGGCGCCAAGATCCCCAAGGGCGTCCTTCTCTACGGTCCCCCCGGCACCGGCAAGACGTTGCTGGCCCGGGCAGTCGCCGGCGAGGCTGGCGTTCCGTTCTTCTCGATCTCTGGCTCGGACTTTGTGGAGATGTTTGTCGGTGTTGGTGCCTCGCGCGTCCGTGACCTCTTCCAACAAGCCAAAGACGAAGCACCAGCTATCATCTTCATCGACGAAATCGACGCCGTAGGGCGTCACCGTGGTGCCGGCCTCGGAGGCGGTCACGACGAGCGCGAACAGACGCTCAACCAGATGCTCGTCGAGATGGACGGCTTTGACCCCACCAGCGGCGTCATCATGATTGCGGCCACCAACCGGCCCGACATCTTGGATCCGGCGTTGCTGCGTCCGGGCCGTTTCGACCGCCAAATCACTGTCGACCGCCCCGATCTCGAGGGTCGAACCCAGATCCTGGCAGTACATGCTGCGGGCAAGCCGTTGGCCGAAGACGTCGACCAGGCGACTATTGCTCGGCGAACCCCTGGCTTCACCGGTGCGGACTTGGCCAACCTCATGAACGAATCTGCTCTGCTTGCCGCTCGGCACCGGTTGCCAACGATCTCAATGGCGCAGGTAGATGAGGCCATTGACCGCGTGATGGCCGGACCGCAGCGCAAGAACCGGGTGTTGGGCGACCACGAACGTCGCGTCATTGCCTACCACGAAGCTGGTCACGCGCTTGTGGGGCACCTGCTCGAACACACCGACCCGATCCACAAAGTGTCGATCATCTCTCGGGGTCGTGCTCTGGGCTGGACGCTTTCGCTGCCGGAGCAGGATCGCTACCTCAAGACTCGTTCGCAGCTTCATGACGACTTGGCCATGCTCCTCGGTGGACGCACCGCCGAGGAAATGATCTTCGGCGACCCAACAACCGGCGCCGCGGACGACATCGACCGAGCAACGACGCTGGCGCAGGCAATGGTGACCGAATACGGCATGAGCGATCTTGGCCCCCGCAAGTTCGGCCAAGCCAAAGGTGAGGTGTTCCTCGGTAAGGACATGGGCCACGAAGAAACGTACTCACAGAGCGTGGCCAAGAGCGTGGACAGCGAAGTCGCTCGCTTTGTCAACGAGGCTCACGCCGAAGCACGCATGATCCTCGAAACCCACATTGCTGTCCTGGATCGTTTGGCCGATGCGTTGCTTGAACACGAAACGCTCAACAAAGAAGAACTGGCCGAGATCTTTGCCGGTGTCAGCCCATGGGTTCGGGCAACATCGGTCAATCAGCCACACCCGGTGATCGATCTTCGAGACACCAACGAAGACGATGTGCCCATGCCGAAATGGGCCGCCACCGAACGCGCTGGCGCTGGTGCAGGATCTCATGCTTCTGGTCTCGACCAGGTTGACCAGCCACAAACACCCAAGATCCGCCGCCCCGGCGACGGCGCAGGCCCGGGCTTGAACGGCGCGATCACTCCACCCGCGGCCCAGTAGCTGGCGCCCAGGTAGACGCCGCGAGGTGAGGCCGAGCGAACGCTTCGGCCTCACTGGCGCGTTACACGCCGACAAACTGGCCAAAAAGGGGGTTTTTGCAGGCCAATCAGGCAAAGAGCGGCCGGTTGGCGGACTAGTATTGCGCCATCTACTGTTCCTACGATCAAGCTTGGGGCGCACCGTGACCGAGTCACCACTAGCGCAAATGACAATGAGAGGAAAGTGGGCCGAGGGTATCGAACCCCGCCATTTTCACTGGATCGTAAAGGACTCCCTTGCCATCTGCGAGCGGCCAGGAGGCTACGGCTCACAGCACCGACGTGTCCGTCGCATCGAAGAAATCATCTGGATCAAACAGCAGCACTTCAACTGGGTCATCTCCCACATCGATGCCCCATCCAACCTGCACAACTATCAAGAGCTCGATGTGGCCCACTTGCATCGGCCCATCATCATGGGCGACCACCTCGCGGCAAACTTGGCGCTTACCTATGGCGAACTCAGCACCATCTTGGATGCCGGCCATAAGGTTCTGGCCCATCACGAAGAGCTCGGCGACAAGTTGTGCGGCTACATCGCTGGCTATCTGGTGTGGAGCGGCCTCATCGAAGCGGCGCCACGGGCAGTGACCGTCATCGAACACATCACCTCTCGCCAGCTTGGTCCGGTGGGTCGCCAAATCGTGGCCGTTGCTGCATCCATCGACCGTCCCGCCCCCGAGTCCGCCTAACAGCGGTAGCGTCGCACAGGCCACGCGCACACGACGCTAGGGACGCTAGTCACCATGGCATCACCAACGGTGTGCATCATTGGGCAAGGTCGAGCCGGAGGCAGCTTTGCCCAAGCCTTAGCTCGCGTTGGGTGGCACGTTACTGCGGTCCTTGGTCGCGCCGACCACCAAGCCAATGCTGCCGCAGAGGTCGACCTGGTGCTCATCTGCACGCCCGATGCCAGCGTTGCCCAAACCGCACAAGGCATTGCCCCCGGCAACGCCGTTGTGGCCCATGTGGCCGGGTCGCTAGGGCTATCGGTGCTCGACCCGCACCCCAAGCGAGCGGCAATCCACCCGCTCATTGCGCTCCCCGACGCCGAGACTGGCCGAGACCGCCTGCTTGATGGCGGGTGGTTCGGCATTGCGGGCCACGAGATTGCGGCGGACATGGTGGCGGCGCTTGGCGGCACGTCCTTTGAGGTCCAAGACAAGGATCGTCCCGTCTATCACGCAGCCGCGTGTGTTGCCGCCAACCATGTCGTGGCGCTTATGGGCCAAGTCGAGCGCTTGGCGAGCACAATCGACATACCCAAAGCCGCCTATGTCGACCTCGCCGCTGCCGCGCTCGACAACGTCGCGAGGTTGGGGGCACGCTCGGCCCTCACGGGCCCAGCAGCGCGAGGCGACGACGAAACCATTTCCCTGCACCTCAACCATCTACCCACCAACGAGCGAGGAATCTACGAAGCCATGGTCGACGAGGCTCGTCGGCTGGCTCGTGGCGAACCACACCAAGAACCATGAAGACTGTCCACACCATTACCGAAGCACGTCAACTCCTCGATGACGCTCGAGCCTCTGGCCAGCGAGTGGGCCTGGTGCCCACCATGGGTTTCCTCCATGACGGTCACGCGTCGCTCATGCGGGCCGCAGCCAGCGCATGCGATGTCGTTATCAGCACCATCTTTGTGAATCCGCTCCAGTTTGCTGAGGGTGAAGACCTTGAGGACTATCCGCGTGACCTGGCTCGTGACCAGGCCATTTGTGCTGAGGCTGGCGTCACCTTGTTGCTGGTCCCTTCGGTAGAGGAGATGTACCCCACACCAATCGTTACCGAGGTGGCCGTTCCCCCGTTGGCCAACGTCCTCGACGGCATTTCTCGGCCCACGCACTTTGGGGGCGTGGCCACCGTTGTTTCCAAGTTGTTTAATATTGCCGGGCCCTGCCATGCCTACTTCGGCGAAAAAGACTGGCAGCAGCTACAAATCGTGACCCGCATGGCCCTCGATCTATCGGCGCCTGTCACCGTGGTTGGATGCCCGATCGTTCGCGAGCCCGACGGCCTGGCCATGTCCAGCCGCAACGTGTACCTAACGGGCGAGTACCGCACCGCTGCCACGGTGCTGTCTAGGGCGCTGCGTCGCGGCGTCGACTTGGTGGCGTCGGGGCAAACCGATGCGGCTGGTGTGGTTGGCGCCATGGAAGAGCTGTTCCACGCCGAACCGCTTGCCGATCTCGACTACGCCGCTGCAGTAGATGCGTCGACCTTGCAGCCGGTAGACCAGATTTCGGAGAACGTTCGCTTATTGGTTGCCGCGCAACTTGGCCCCGCTCGTCTGATTGACAACACAGACGCCCACCGGCCCAACTCCTTGCCGTAGACAGCCTCGGTCTCGCCGCTGGGATTCCTCAACGTAGGTCTATCGGAGCCGATAGACCAAGATGGCTCGTACGTCCCACGAGCGCTTTGTTCGAAACGCGGAAGCATTTAGCTCGAGGCTCGACACGCGCGAAAAACGAGAGCGTCGTCGCACCAACAGGATTGTGATGTTGCCGTTCCTGGCGCTCATCTTGTTCATGGCGGTCACCAGCGGCAAGGGCGGAACAGACAGCGGGGCCTACGACAACGCGACCAAGTGGGCCGAGAACGGGTTTGGCTCCTATGAGATGACGTACACCATCACGGTGGCCGAGGGCATCGAGTTGGGGCCAACCACTGTTGAGGTGCAAGAAGGGGTGCTCGTTGATTATCAGACGTCAAGCCCGCAGCTTGAAGACGCCCCGCGGCACACGGTCGAGTCGCTGCTCTTCGCTATCGAAGACCAGTCAAGAGGAACAACAAGCGACGTCGCCGACGTTGCCTACGACGAAGACCTCGGTTACCCGACTGCGGTGTCCTTTGATCCGGACCTAAGCCGCGAAGGCGACGAATGGTCCATTGAGGTCACTGCGCTCAACGAGCTAGCGGGCGCTGGCGACTGACGCCGCCACCCTGACACGACACTACTGCCGACCACAAAAAGTTGGTCCGGCAACCCCGAATAGGTCGGCAATGACACCTGCACCCTGCGACACTGGCGCAGTGAGCACCACTCCATACCGATTCGACCCCGACACCAGCACTGGCGCGATCCGCGCCAAGTACGACGACCTCGAAGATGGCACCGAGACAGGCGTCAAGGCAACGATCGCTGGCAGGCTGATGCTGCGCCGGGACCAAGGCAAGTTGGCCTTCGGGGTTCTACAAGATTCCACGGGCCGGATCCAACTGTTCGCCCCGAGTAAGGTCACGCCAGATTTTGAGCGATTCGTTGGGCTCAACATTGGCGACTGGATCGGCGTGTCGGGCGAGATCATGAAGACGCGCAAGGGCGAGTTGTCGGTCAAGGTCGAACAGTGGGAGCTGCTTGCCAATGCCAAGCGCTCGTTCCCCGACAAATGGCATGGCATCACCGACCCCGACACCCGCTACCGGCAACGCTACGTGGACCTTTGGGTCGCCGAAGACGCTCGAGACGCGTTCAAGCTCCGCAGCGCGGCGTTGTCTAAGACGCGTCGTTGGCTTGAGGATCAAGACTTCATGGAAGTAGAGACCCCGGTCTTTCACCCGATCCCCGGCGGGGCGCTGGCTCGCCCTTTCACCACCCATCACAACGCGCTCGACACCGAACTGTACTTACGCATCGCCCCCGAGCTCTACCTCAAGCGCCTCACTGTGGGCGGCTTCGAACGTGTCTTTGAGATTGCGCGAGTGTTCCGAAACGAGGGCCTTTCGACCCGGCACAACCCCGAGTTCACCATGCTGGAGCTCTATCAGGCCTACGCCGACTGGACCGACCTGATGTCGCTGGCCGAGCGCCTGGTCGAGTACTTGGCTATCGAGCTAACGGGTTCATCGACTATCACCTACGACGGGCGCGAGGTCAACCTTGCAGCCCCGTGGCGACGTGCCACCCTTATCGAGCTCATCAAGGAACATGCCGGCGTGGACGTTTCTCTCGATACGCCGCTCGATGAGCTTCGGGCCTTGTGCGACCGTTTCGGGGTTGAACACAAGCCCAGCTACGGTCCGGGCAAGCTCATCCTTGAGATCTACGAAAAGACCACTGAGGCAAAGCTGTGGGGGCCCATCTTTGTCACTGAGTATCCCAAAGAGGTCTCACCGCTTTCACGCGAGCACCGCGACCAGCCGGGCATGACCGAGCGCTTCGAAGCCATCGTTGCTGGTCGCGAGCTTTGCAACGGGTTCTCCGAGCTGGTCGACCCGGTAGAGCAGCGGGCCCGGTTCGAGGAGCAGGTGGTCCAAAAGGATGCGGGTGACGACGAAGCCATGGTGGTCGACGACGACTACATCAGAGCCCTTGAGTATGGCTTGCCGCCCACCGGCGGCATTGGCATAGGTATGGACCGCCTCGTCATGCTGCTCGCCGATGTCACCAACATTCGCGATGTGGTGTTGTTCCCAACCCTGCGGCCCGAAGCGTGAGCGAATTTGTTCCCGCAAGGCTCGTTCCGGCTTTGCCGTTACTCGCGCTGCGGATTAGTCGCGGCGGCTGGGCTTCGCCCGATTTTGCCGGCTTCGCTTCACGCGCTGCTTAGCGCTCGAGCGGGTTTGCGGCTCGGCGAATCAGGTGGTCTGCCGCCTCTTGGAGAGCCGCCGTAGCCACCGAGGCAGGCAACGATGTCAACACCGATCCGGCCTTGTCTGCCCAGACTTGGGCTTCGCTGCGTGCTTCTTCGACCCCGGAACTGGACCGGACAAGTTCGCGTGCCCGGTCGCGCTGGTCGAGCGTGATGTCCTTGCCAAGCAAGCTACGGAGCTCGTCGCCATCGGGGCCCTGAGCGGCACGGAGCACCGGCAGCGTGTACACGCCTTCGAGCAGGTCGTTGCCAGCTGGCTTGCCTAGCTGTTGGTCGGTGGCAATGACATCGAGAATGTCGTCCACAATCTGGAACGCCATGCCATAAGAATGGCCAAACTCCGTCAGTGCCTCGATGTCGGCACGCCGGCACTGGCCCACGATGCCGCCGACCCGACAAGCCGTTGCCAACAACGATGCGGTCTTTCCCGAAATGGAACGCTCGTAGTCGCTTTGGGTTCGATCGATGTTGTACGTGTCGCGAAGCTCCAGGATCTGGCCCTCGCACAGCTGTCCGATGGTGGCGGCCAACAGCTCGGCTACCTCAGTGCCCAAACGGGCCGCAATCTCGGATGCTCGTGCCAACAAGAAATCACCAGCGAGGATTGCCCGAAGGTTTCCCCACCGGGCGTTGACCGACTGGGCGTTGCGTCGGGTGTTGGCCTCGTCCATAACGTCGTCGTGATAGAGCGACCCAATGTGGACGAGTTCGACGGCAACGCCACCCATGATGACGTCTTCGCTTGCAGCAACAGCCTCGGACTGGCTGGTGCCCCCAGAAGCTATGGCGAAGCCTGGGCGCACACGTTTACCGCCAGCTTCGATGAGGTGACTCGCAATTTCGGTGAGGTAACTGTCCTCGGCAACCACTGCTTTGCGCAGACATTGCTCCAGGCGCGCCAAGTCTGAGGGCATTGTGGGCAAAACCGAGAGTGGACTTGTTGGCGCCATTCCAGCAAGCTTAGAACCGCATTTGGGGGGTTCGGCAATCGTATGGCACATCTCCTGACCAGGAATTCTCCGACAAAGTGGGAAGCTTCTGGGTCACTTTTGCGTTGATGTGGCCGATTGAACCCAGACCCAGAACTTGTCTCAGTAGCGGAGCGACCCGCTGGCTGCGGCCGCTGATGGATACACTCGGGGCACGACCCGCTCGGGAGGCAGACCCTTGTTCGAGAGATTTACAGACAGAGCCCGCAGAGTTGTGGTGTTGGCGCAGGAAGAAGCACGCCTGCTCAACCACAACTACATCGGCACCGAGCACATTTTGCTCGGCCTTATTCATGAAGGCGAAGGTGTCGCAGCAAAGGCACTTGAGTCCTTGGGCATTTCGCTCGAGGCCGTCCGAGACCAGGTCGAGGAGATCATTGGTCAAGGCGGTTCCTCACCCAGCGGACATATCCCCTTTACCCCGCGCGCAAAGAAGGTGCTAGAGCTCTCCCTGCGCGAAGCCCTTCAACTTGGGCACAACTACATCGGGACCGAGCACATTCTGCTTGGCCTCATTCGCGAAGGCGAAGGTGTAGCAGCACAAGTGCTCGTCAAACTCGGTGCAGACCTGTCCCGGGTGCGCCAGCAGGTAATTCAACTGCTGTCGGGCTACTCCGGTCCTGGCGGCCAATCTGGTGCGGGAGCTGGCGACAAGCCTGGCGCAACCACTGGTGGCGGCAGCGGCGAGAGTGCTTCTGGTTCGCTCGTGCTCGACCAGTTTGGTCGCAACCTCACCCAGCTGGCTCGAGACAAGAAGCTCGACCCCGTTATTGGGCGTACCCGCGAGGCCGAACGGGTCATGCAGGTGCTTAGCCGCCGTACAAAGAACAACCCTGTGTTGGTTGGCGAGCCCGGCGTTGGCAAGACTGCCATTGTCGAAGGCTTGGCCCAAGCAATCGCCAACGACGATGTGCCCGAGCCGCTGCACAACAAGCAGCTCTACACGCTCGACCTCGGTGCGTTGGTTGCTGGTTCTCGTTATCGCGGCGATTTCGAAGAGCGCCTCAAGAAGGTTCTCAAAGAGATCAAGACCCGCGGCGACATCATCTTGTTCATCGACGAGCTTCACACCTTGGTTGGTGCTGGTGCCGCGGAGGGCGCTATCGATGCTGCCAGCATCCTCAAGCCAATGCTGGCTCGTGGCGAGCTGCAGACCATTGGTGCCACCACCCTCGACGAGTACCGCAAGCATCTCGAGAAGGACGCAGCGCTGGAGCGCCGCTTCCAAAAGATCATTGTCGAAGAGCCCACGGTTCCGCACACCATCGAAATCCTCAAGGGTTTGCGCGATCGTTACGAGGCGCACCATCGGGTAACCATCACCGACCAGGCTCTGGTCGCTGCGGCCAACCTCGCCGACCGCTACATTTCCGATCGTCACCTTCCCGACAAAGCCATCGACCTCATCGACGAAGCTGGCTCGCGCCTGCGCCTCAAGCGCATGGAGACCCCAGCAGACTTCAAAGAGATCGAGAACGAGATCGCGCAGGTCACCACGCAAAAGAAAGATGCTGTCGAGTCCCAGGACTTCGAAGAAGCAGGCCGCCTGCGCGACCGCGAGAAAGAGCTCTTGTCCAAGAAGGAAGAGATGGAGGCCGAAATCAAGGCCTCTGGCGTCGACCTCTTCGACGAAGTAGACGAAGAAGCCATTGCCGAAGTGCTGTCGGTGTGGACCGGTATCCCGGTCTACAAACTCACCGAAGAAGAGACCGCCAAGCTCTTGCGTATGGAAGACGAGCTGCACAAGCGAGTCATTGGCCAGGAAGACTCCATCAAGGCGGTCAGCCAGGCCATCCGACGCACCCGTGCAGGCCTCAAAGATCCCAAGCGCCCGTCGGGCTCGTTCATCTTCTTGGGTCCATCTGGTGTTGGTAAGACTGAGCTCGCCAAGACCTTGTCAGAGTTCCTGTTTGGTGACGAAAGCTCGCTGATCAGCCTCGACATGTCCGAGTACATGGAAAAGCACACGGTCAGTCGCTTGGTTGGCTCGCCCCCGGGCTATGTCGGCTACGAAGAGGGTGGGCAGCTCACCGAGGCAGTCCGTCGCAAGCCGTTCTCGGTCGTGCTCTTCGACGAAATCGAAAAAGCGCACCCCGACGTGTTCAACACGCTGTTGCAGATTCTCGAAGAGGGTCGACTTACCGACAGCCAAGGCCGTTCGGTCGACTTCCGTAACACCGTGCTGATCATGACCTCAAACCTGGGCACCCGAGACTTGCGCAAAGCAAACCTCGGTTTCGCCAAGGTCGACGAGGCCATCAGCTACGAAAAGATGAAGGAAAAGGTCAACGATGCGCTGAAGGATCACTTCCGCCCAGAGTTCCTTAACCGCATCGATGAAGTCATCGTGTTCCACGAGCTCTCAAAGCCTGAGGTCACCCAAATCGTTGACCTCATGGTGGCTCGTGTTGCCGTGCAGCTTGAGGCCCAAGGTATTGGCCTAGAAGTCACGGTCGATGCCAAGCACCATCTGGCAGACAAAGGCTACGACCCAACCCTGGGTGCTCGGCCGCTGCGCCGTGCCATTCAGAGGCTGGTCGAAGACCCGCTGTCTGAGCGCCTGCTCTACAAAGAGTTCCGTGCCGGTCAGATCATCGTGGTCGACGTCGAACCAGATCCTGACAACGAGGGCGAGAACCGGGTCACCTTTACCGGTGTCGAAGGGTTCGAACCTCCGCCTGTCGAAGAGTTCGTCGCAGCTGAATAGCTAAGACTTCACGCTTCAAGGCTCGGCCCCCGTCCTGGTTTCAGGCGGGGGCCGAACTTGTTTTGTGTCGGTCTGGCGACGAACGGGCGACAAGTGAGGCGCGATCGGCAACTGAATGTGCCTGTGCCACTTGAGGGTGCGCTTCAGCCTCTAACATGGCCTGGGTGGTCGCCCGAACGCTGTCGAAACGAAGCCTTGTTATTGCGCTAGTCGGCATCCTTGTTTTTGTGTTGGCTGGCTGCCAGGTAGATCTTGAGGTCGATATCGACGTTGACGAGGACGGCAGCGGCACTGTGACCGCCCTTGGCGAGATCGATCCCGAGGCCCGAAGCCGTATTCCGGGCCTGTCTGAGGTCCTGGTTACCGCCGACCTCGAACGAGCCGGCTGGGAAGTGACCCAGCCAACGGTCGATGCTGAAGGCAACGAGCGGGTCGAAGCCAAGAAGGGCTTTGCCAACCCCACCGAGATGCAAGCAGTGCTCGACGAGCTGTTTGGTGCAGAAGCAGGGGTGTTTACCGATTTCGACCTCATTCGCGACGGAAACGCGACCTCGCAGAGCTTTGATCTTGTGGGGCGGGTGGATACCTCAGCCGGGCTAGCGCTGTTTGCTGATCCCGAACTTGTGGCGCTCTTGGAGATCGAACCAATTGGGGTCGACCTCGACGAACTAGAAGCCGACTTGGGTGTCCCCGTGCAGGACACGGTTAGCTTCACGGTCTCGGTCTCGTTGCCGGGTGGAAGCACCCAGACGTACGAGGTACCTCTTGGCGATTCGGTTGATGTGGTTGCCTCAACCACCGACGAAAACCGCATCGCGCAGCTGCTGGGATGGGTGCGAACCGCACTGTTGGTGCTGTTCTTTGTGGCTTTGGCGTTGGCCGGGCTCAACTATTTGCTCGATCGTCGTTACGCAAAGAACGAGCCAGCACCTCGGCCGCAGTCGGTGAGCGACCGGGTCCCTGCGGGAAGCGCCGGCGTTGCTGGCCAACCCGCTGCACCGCGGTCGCGGATGCAACTGGTTGTTCTCGACGCGCACGATGTCTTGTTCCGTGCATCTTCTGACCCAGCCGAGTTGGTGGTGCCCTTTGTGCGTGCCAAGGGCGGCACAGCCACCGATCAAGAAATTGTCGAATACCACCGTCAGGCCACGTTGGGGCGCCTACGAGCGCCATTGTTTTGGGAGTCAGTTGGGGTTGAGGGCGACCCTAGCGAGTTGGACGCCGAGCTGTTGTCTGGGGTTCGGATGCAGGCTGGGGCCAAGGAATTCTTGCGCGAGATGCACCGCCGAGGCGTGCCTGTTGCGGTGATCAGCAACGATATTGCCGAGTGGTCGTACCGGGTTCGTGATTTGCATGGCATGACTGGCGTAGCGCCATGGATCGTGAGCGCCGAGATTGGCGTCCGCAAACCCGACCCGGCTGCGTTTGAGGCGCTGCGACGCATGACGGGCGTGCCATACCACTCGATGCTCATCGTTGATGCCCAGATTCCGTCGCTGGATGCGGCCAAGTCTTTGGGCATGATGACGTCGTGGTTCGCCCGCCAGCGCCCGGCCGAGGGCGCTGAGCCTGGCCATCCGGTCATCACCAAGTTTGGCGATTTCTTCCGGCGACGCCGCCAGCAGCCCGAGCCCGCGGGACGTAAGCGTCGCTGAGGCCTGGCGAGACCTGGGTCGTTGGGGCTTCACCCCGTGAGCTGGTCGAGGCTGAGGCTGTAGAGCTTGGGCAGCGACGCACCGAAGAGTATCTCGATGGGCCCAGTGGCCTGTTTGGGCAGGCACACGATGGTGGCGCCAACGTCGCGGTCGATGCCAATGTCTTCAAGGTCGAACGCCACGCCAACTACTGAAGCCCGAGTGTTGGGCTGTCCCGTGATGCAGTCCACCGGGTCGTAGAGCGCCCCTGCGTCGTCGGTATCACGCACGACAACCTTCGTTGTCGGCCCGGACTTGTGGTGCAAGGCGACTGGCACTGCGGGGTAGTCGGTCTCCGCTACACGGGTGCGGTAGTCCTTGGTTAGCTGCGAGTAGCTAGCAACAATCATGGAGGCTCCGGTGTCCCCAAACGGCACCCCGGGCACTACGGCGTCGTCCGCGAAATCTTCGGGCACTGGGGCGGTAATGGTGGCGAGTGGTTCTTCAAGAAACTGGCCATATCGGTCTTGGCTCGAGAGCGTTTCGAGGCCTTGTGTTGGTTGCCATGTCACGTACCAAAGCCCGAACAATCCCAACAGAACCCCTGGCAGCGCTGCTGTGAGGATCCGCGGCGAGAAGGTGCCCCATCCCCAATTGTGCGCACGACGCCGGCTCCATTCGAACAAGGCAAAGAGCCCAACGCCACCGATGAGTGCGCCTAGGGAGAAGACAACCATGCTGCTTCCCCGAACGCCCCAGTAGTCGCGGGGCCCCGAGCCCCGTAGGGCGACGACGCGGCCGGTGATGGTGCTGGTGGCAACTCGAATCTCGCCTCGTTCGCCTCGCATTGCGTCGTAGGGGCCCTGACCGCTGACGATCCAGGTGGTTCCGTCTTCGCGTTCGCCTGTGACGCTGTAGGCAGGCAGCGTCTGTGTGCTGCATCTGGAGCCCCCTGGCCTGCCCGCGATGCATTTGGTCTGGGTGTATTCGGACTCGACTCGCTCGATGACGCGCCCTGGTTCGGAGCTCGAGGGGCCGTAGGCCTCAATACCGGCGATAACGGCTAGGCCGATCACGAAACTGAGGACGGTGCTCGTGCCGGCAACGTATAGCCCTTTGTAGATCTGATTGGCCCCCATACGACCCAGACGGCCTTGGCCTGTTTGCGTTACATCCTCGGACTGTCACTGTGGATGAGTACTATTCTCTGATGGCTCGAACACGTGTTCTGTACCGATGTAGCTCTTGTGGCGCCGATCAACCGAAGTGGGCGGGGCAGTGCCCGAGGTGTCAGGGCTGGGCCACGCTCGAAGAGGTCACCGAGGTTGCTGCGGTAAAGACCGATCGGGTGGCTTCGGGTTGGAGCGGGGGTGCCGCTGTGCCCTTCGCCGAAGTGGCGGCGCTGGGAGACCCGGTCAAAGAAACTGGCGTGGTCGAGTTCGACCGCGCCTTAGGTGGGGGGCTGGTGCCCGGGTCGGTCACGCTTCTGGGCGGCGAACCCGGGATTGGCAAGTCCACACTTCTTTTGCAGCTGGCGGGTGCGCTCAGCGATGCGGGTTCCAAGGTGTTGTATGTGTCTGCCGAAGAGTCTGCTGCGCAGCTTCGCCGCCGGGCCGACCGTCTCGGCCTCAAGCTCCAACACACGTGGGTACAGGCCGAGACGTCGCTCACCAGCATCATCGACGAGGTGAAGCGCATCGAGCCCGAACTCTTGCTCGTCGATTCCATTCAGACCGTGGCTTCCCCGCAGGTGGCTTCGGTTCCTGGTTCGGTCACCCAGGTCCGCGACTGTGCCCAGGCGCTGCTTGAGGTCTCAAAGGCACGATCCATGGCCACGGTCTTGGTTGGCCACGTCACCAAAGACGGCAACTTGGCTGGCCCGCGCACCCTCGAGCACCTGGTCGACACCGTCCTGTCTTTCGAGGGCGACCGACATCAGCGGTTGCGGTTCTTGCGAGCCGTAAAGCATCGTTTCGGCGCGACGGGCGAACCAGGGGTCATGGAGATGACCGCAGAAGGGCTGTTGCCAGTGCCCGACCCTTCGGGCGTGTTCTTGAGCGACCGCCAAGCTGGGGCCTCGGGATCGGCGGTGGTTCCCATTGTCGACGGGCACCGGCCGTTGTTGGTGGAGATGCAATCGCTCGTTGTGCCATCCAAGGCCATGACGCCCCGTCGGGCTGCCCAGGGTGTCGAGATGAGCAGGTTCTCCCTCCTGCTAGCGGTGCTCGAGCGTCGTTGTGGCATCAAGACGTCGGACAAGGAGGCGTACGTGTCGGTGGCTGGTGGAGTGCGAGTGGCCGAACCAGGCACCGATCTCGGTATTGCGATGGCAGTGGCATCGGCGGCTCAAGATGTGCCCTTACGCGAGGGCATGGTTGTGTGTGGCGAAGTGGGGTTGGCGGGCGAGGTGCGTCAGGTTTCTCAGCTCGAGCGGCGCCTCGACGAGGCAGCGCGTCTTGGCTACACCCACGCTGTTGTGCCGAAGTCCGCCGAAGTCACCGATTGCGGGCTCATCCTCGTCCGAGTCGAGTCTGTGCGCGACGCGATGCGTTCTTGTGGGGTTGGTTTGCGTTCGGCCGCCTAGTGTCCGCTCCAGCCGGACAGGACACTAGGTGCAGCCACTGCCCTCGGTTCAGCGGGCCCGTATCTGCAGCTGTTCAAGGTCGGTGATCTTGTAGGTGCGTTCCACCTGTTGCAGCCATCCCAGCTTAATGAAAGACGCAATGGCCTTGTTCACGCGTTCGCGTGACGCTCCCACCATGCCCGCAAGTTCTTCTTGGGTGATAGGGAGTTCGAACTCGCTTTTGTCGCCGGCGAGTTCGAGGAGTCGTTTGGCGGTGCGGCCGGTCACATCAAGGAACACCGAGTCTTCCAATGCGGCGTTGGTAGCCCGGAGTCGGCCGACCAGCATGTCGACCACGCGCCAGAGCAGTTCGGGGTGTTCGGTGTACAGCTCGGTGATGGGGGCGAAGGGGACGATTACCACCGTCGATGGTTCGAGAGCGCGAGCGCTGGCCGAACGGACCTGGGGGCCAAAGAGCCCCATCTCGCCAAAGAGGTCGGTCTCTTCCATGAGCGCAAAAACCGATTCGCGACCGTCGGGAGAGCGGTTGGCGATAGAGATTCGGCCTTCGAGGACGATGAAGAGATCCTCAGGTTCGTCGCCTTCGAGGAACAAGACATCGCCACGTCGGAGTTCTTTGATCTGTGAAGCTGCCGCGATGGGCTCTAGGTAAGCGGCGTCGAGCTCTGAGAAGAGGTCTGCTGACGCGATGAGTTCTGGATCAACCATGGTCTCCGCAGACTAGCCCTCGCGTGGTGGCGTGTCAGGAGTCACGACCAAACTTGGGCGGCGCAGCATGCGGTGCCGCTGCAGCCGGGCGATGCCCAGTCTGGGCAGCTCGAGGAACAACAGGGTCTGGTTGGGCCTCCAGTAGCCTCGGGGCATGACCAGCGGAGGTGCCCAAGCAGGCGAGGTATGGACGATCGTTGTGGCTGCGGGCTCGGGCAGCCGCTTCGGCGCTGACAAGCTGGCCGTGGCGCTCGATGGCGACCGCACTGTGCTGGATGTCAGTTTGGACACGGCGCTTAGCGCCTCGCGGGGCGTGGTCTTGGTGGTTCGTGCCAACGACCCGATGTTGTATGGAGTCCCGGTCGATCCGCTGCGTATCGTGGCTGGGGGAGACACCCGAAGCGCTTCGGTGCGCAATGGGCTTGCCGCGGTGCCCGACACCGCAGACTTTGTGCTTGTCCACGACGCGGCACGCCCAGGCGCAGATGCGGCGCTCTATGACCGAGTTATCGAGGCACTGAGCCAAGGCGCACAAGCGGTCGTCCCCGCAGTTCCGGTGGTCGACACGATTCGTTCCACCGATGGCAGCCAGGTTGATCGCAACCAGTTGCGAGCCGTTCAAACACCCCAAGGGTTCGACGCGGCCGCCTTGCGGACAGCGCACGCAGCTGGTGCCGACGCAACCGACGATGCGTCGCTGGTTGAGGCTGCCGGAGCGCAGGTGGTGTTGGTTGCGGGCGATGTCCGTAACCTCAAGGTGACTCATCCAGGCGACGTCGAGGTTCTTCGGTCGCTGTTGTACCCGCATTCTTCTTGAGGTGTGCTCATGCGTGTTGGCCATGGCTTCGACAGCCACCCGTACGGCGACGACGCGACGCGCCCCCTCATCTTGGGCGGGGTGACGTTTGTGTCAGACCGGTGCCTGGTAGGCCACTCTGACGCCGACGTCATTGCCCATGCCTGTGCCGATGCGCTGTTAGGCCCATCCGGTCTTGGCGACATTGGGTCGTGGTTCCCCGATACCGACAGCGCCTACGAAGGTGCCGACAGTTTGGAGCTGTTGGCCCAAGTTGTGTCAGCGGTACGCAAGGCAGGGTGGCGAGCAATCAACATCGATTGTTCGGTGGTGGCCGAGGAGCCAAAGCTGGCTCCGGCAAGGTCACAGATGCAAGAGCACCTCACAAGAGTTGTGGGCGCGCCAGTAACTATCAAAGGGAAACGGCCAGAAGGCCTCGGCCCTATCGACGGCGTTGCCTGTTGGGCAGTCGCGCTCTTGGAGGAAACATGAGCAAGGGATCATCACAAGGCCGTGGAGGCCGCAATCAGCGCCGTGGTGGCGGTGGCGGGCGTACCCCATCTGGGCGCGGGCCAACGGGGCGACCGTCGCGCGGTCGTGGCCAACGCGGCACCACCCCAATGCGCGGCGGCGGTGGCAGCGATCGACCCAAAGGCCCTGGTGGCGACCAGGTCGAGGGCCGTCACGCCGTGCGGGAGCTGTTGTTGGCCGGGACTCGCAAGACCCGAGAGGTTTTCTTTGCTGCTGATCTCGACCCGGCCCCCATCTTGGATCAGATCATCGACTTGGCCGACGAGCTGCATGTGGAGATCAAGGAGATCAGCCGCAACAAGTTCGAGGCCATGGCCCGCACCGACGCCCCGCAGGGCGTGCTGGCTAAAGCGGCGCCCTTGCCCGAGTTGGAACTAGAAGACCTGCTGCAACCAGTCGACGGCAAGCCACCGTTTTTGTTGGTGCTCGATGGCATCACCGATCCGGGCAACCTGGGCGCATTGTTGCGCACCGGCGAGTGCGCTGGTGTGAACGGCGTGGTCTTGCCACGGCACCGTGCGGCTCGGATTACTCCCACGGTCACCAAGGCCGCAGCCGGTGCCGTTGAGCATCTGCCGATTGCCACAGTGACCGGGATCCCGAAAGCCTTGGGCGACTTAGCGAGTCATGGCATCTGGACGGTTGGGCTCGATGTGGCTGCCGATACCACGGTGTATGACATGCAGGTGGCCGACGGGCCCGTGGCGTTGGTCCTTGGGGCCGAGGGCAAGGGTCTTTCTCGCTTGGCACGTGAACGCTGCGACTTGGTGGTTACGATCCCGATCGTTGGGGTGCTCGACTCGTTGAACGTCAGCGCCGCAGCTGCGGTGGCATGCTTCGAGGTTGCCCGCCGACGCCTGGGCGCCTAGCAGGCTGCTGAAACAACCCGCGCACGCCCGACCACGGCCCGCGCGTCCGCCGATGGGTCGTTTGACCTACTTGGTGATTTTTGCATCCGCGGACCACGTTCGCGACGCAAAAAGAATGGTTAAGAAGCCTTAGCCCGCGGTCCCTAATTGCCGATGGAATGCAACACTGAGCCAAGGTAAACCAGGACACTAGACGAGTAGAACTGGGCGACATGGAACGGATCAACTGGCGGTATCTCGCACTCGGCGGCTTTGCGGTCGCGCTCATCGTTGGCGTAGCTATCTGGCGAAGTGGCGACTCTGACACCATCGTGGCTGGTGGCGAGAACCCGACGGTCGAGCCCGATCAGCCTGCGCAAGACACCGAAGAGCCGTCGGCGGAAACTATCGAGACGCCGACGGGCACCGACAGCGACGCTGAGCAAGCAACTGATCCCTCCGCTGAGGCGATCGATCCCGAGACCGAGCCAGCTGATGTGACCCTAGAGCCCGCAACCGATGAGGCTTCTAGCGGCGATGCCGAAGCCGGCGATGAAGAAGCGGGCGATGCCGGCGATGCTGGCGGACCGAGTCCGGGCCAGTCCACTTCGGCCCCGAACCCCAACCAGGATCCAAGCTGGTCTATGCGCTGCATCCTCTACATCCACGGCGCAGGTACTACCCCCGAGGCGCTGGGCGACGAGCAGTGGGAAGACGACCTGCTCTACCTCACCCCAGCTAGCCCCAACAACGAGTGGCCCCACTTCTGGCTCTACGATGGCCCACACAACTACGAGTTCGACCCAGACGACTCCACCGAACCCTACGACAACCTCGTCAGCTACCTCACCGACTACCTCGACCAGAACCAGTGCGGTCCGGTCATGATGCACGGTGCCTCCAACGGTGGTGGCTTGGCCGCAAAGATCTACTGCAGCGGCGAAGACTTTGGCGGTCGCTTGTGGATGGCCATTGTCGACGACCCGGTGCCAGATGCCGGCGTGATTGGTTGTGCACCTTCGCCCGCGGTGCAGCGCTCGCTTTTCATCCACAGCACCGAGCTCGTCCAGTCCGCCGAAAGCTTTGTCGATAACCGCTGTAGCCAAACCGATGTCGTCGAGTACCCGTGGTACTGCCAAGACGACATTGGCTTCGACAAGGCAGAGTACGAGGCCCACATCGGCCAAGAGACTATTCTTGGCCGAGAAGAGCACGTTGCCACCAACAACGACGAAACCAGCTTTTGGGTCAACGTGCACACCTGGTGGGCCACCATCGACCAGACCGCTTACAACCAGTCGGTCAGCCGCTAACACAAGGATTTGATCCACCCCATGATGTCTCGTCCGCGCCCTTTTTCGGCCGTTGCCACCTTGGCGACTGTGGCCATGTTGAGTGCCGTTGTGGTTCTGACCACGCAGGCCACCCCAGCTGGTGCAGCCGCTACCTGTTTTGGTGAGCGCGTCACTATCAATGCCGTGCCGGGTCAAGTAACTCGGGGGACGAGTGGTCGAGACGTCATCTCTGGAACTTCGGGGCCCGACCAGATCTATGGCCGCGGCGGCGCCGATCTTATTTGCGCCGGCGGTGGCAACGATCAGGTCTACGGAGGTGCCGGGGCCGACAGAATCAACCTGGGCAAAGGCAACGACTATGCCGAGGGCGGCAAGGGCGCTGACACCATCAATGGTCAAGGCGGCAGGGATCGCATCCAAGGCAACGGCGGTGCCGACACCATTTCGGGTGGGGCTAAGGCCGACACAATCTGGGGCGGCAAGTCCCCAGATCGCGTGACGGGCAATGCCGGTAAAGACGTGCTCTACGGCAACGGTGGGCGCGACATCATCGACGGTGGTAAGGGAAGCGATGCGTGCATAGGCGGCGCTGGTGCCGATGCTCGGTCTCGCTGCGAGCGAGCCAGCGCAACCCCTGGGCAGAACTCGGCTTGGACAATGCGCTGCATCCTGTACCTCCATGGTGCCGGTACCAGCCCGGGTCAGCTTTCGGACCAGCAATGGGAGCGCGACCTGCTCTACCTGCGACCCCCAAGCCCCAATAACGAGCCACCGCACTTCTGGCTGTACGACGGACCCCACAACTTCGCTCGAGACGTTGGCGACACCAACAAGCCCTACAACGACATTGTCGACTACCTCACCGCTTACCTCAACCGGAACGAATGTGGCCCGGTCATGATGCACGGTGCCTCCAACGGTGGCGGCTTGGCCGCACGCATCTATTGCAGCGGCGAAGACTTTGGGGGTCGCCTGTGGATGGCCTTCATCGACGACCCGGTCCCAGATGCCGGTGTCATTGGCTGCTCGCCTTCGCCTGCAGTGCAGCGGTCGCTGTTTGTCCACAGCACCGAACTCGCCCAACAGGCAGAGACCTTTGTGAACAATCGGTGTAGCCGTACCGCGGCTCAATACGCCTGGTACTGCCAGGACGACATTGGTTTCGATGTCGACGAGTACGAGGCCCACATTGGCCAAGAGAGCTACTTGGCCCGAAACCTGCATTCCGATGCGAACCGCAACGACCTGAGTTTCTGGAGCCAGGTGCACAACTGGTGGGCCGATATCGACATGGGCGCCTACCGCGCCTACGTCGGTTGACCCAGGTTTTCCTGCTCCGACCCTGCAAGTCCATAGTTGGTGGGCACCCGTTCAATTCGACGTGTCTGCCCAATGCCTCGGCAAGCCACTAACCCATGGTCCGCTGGCGTTGCCCGACCGAGGCAAGAAATTGGTGCCTCACCGGGCCGCTGAGCGCCCTAGAATGGCCCCTTCGCCGGGTTAGCTCAGTTGGCAGAGCACTTCTCTTGTAAAGAAGATGTCGCGAGTTCGATTCTCGCACCCGGCTCTGTAAAACCCCAGTTCAGAGGCTATTTTATCTGATCCGATCGGCCTACTGCCTTGCTCGTTGAGTCACAGCAAGTCACACTGGAGTGTGTGTTGTCCCGGTACATGCTTGACATGTTGGCTCCGGTAGGTGGGTGACAGTTTCGGGACGGGTTCCGGTTCCTGGGCGACACTGGCTCCGGTAGGTGTGTTACACCCGCGGGTCGCTGCCTGGTGGTGCTGAGCCTTTTTCGTTGGTGATGACCCTGCACCCACCCAGCGACCTGGTCTGGTTGTGGGGCGGGGGCTCGCTACTAGCTTCTGGCAGCCTCGCTAAGTGTTGCCTGCACATGTTGTATGGCCTCGTCACTAGTGATCTTCGAGAGGTCTATGCCCCACAGTCTTGGATTTGGCGTTTCGATCCATGACGTGGTGTCTGGTCCGAAGAAGATGAGCCCTTGAGAATGCAACGCATAGATCGGATCAGTGGAGCCTTCGGGTCTACCCCCGCCAGGATTCTTAAGGGCGGTGGGGTTCCAGTCCGATGAGTCCGTACCACCAAAGAACAACCTCGTTCCGACCGGCACTGCAGCTGCGAAATCTTCAGCCGTCACGACGTCGGAGTGAAAGAACTCCAGGTACAACAAGCCGTCCTGTCCGACTGACCCGGCGTACAACTCGTCCGGTGCTACAACGAAGGTCGTATTGAACAGAGGCACTACGTCCTCTGCCTCAGGCTCGTCGGACCGGCCAGCAAGAACCTCGACCACAGACCCCGTTCCGACGAGGTCCAGTCCACTCACCAGAGCCGCGGGATCGTCAAAGATGACACCTTCGCTGAAACTGACAGAGCGGTGGATGGTTTCCCTGAGCTCAGAAACCCCAGCGAGCGTGTCATCGCCCGTTGCCTCTTCCTCAGTCTGTTCGTGAGTGGCTTGTCGTGTGGTGGCCTCGGCGGGCGCTTCCGCCGCGGCCTCAGGTGGATCGGCTTCGGTGGAGCTTCCACAAGCCCCGAGCACAAGTGGTGCCGTCATCAGACTGAGGAGGACGTTTCTGCTCTTAGTGTTCATTATTGGGTGTCCTTTCATCAGAACCAGTCGTTGAGATGGTCGAGGTGATGGTCTGAGTAGTAGTGATACGTGGCCGTCGAGATACTGCTTGCGCCGATCCATTGGTTGAGGCCACTACGCATGCAGTCCTGTTCGCCGTTCTGGCCCGTGACTGGGTGCGGGTCTGGTGGAGAGGTGTAGTGAGTCAAACCGACAGAGTGACCAGCCTCATGGCACATGACCTTGTTGTAGCCGAAACCTCTGGATAGGGCATCAGTGCTGGATGAATCGGCGTAGACGCGAATCTGAGCAACGTCTATATCGGCGTAGTTCCGATCGCATCTCAGCCCGCTACTGTGCCAAACCGAGCATCCGGACAAGCCGACAGGTGTCCCGTTCAGATCTCGTTCGCCAAACACGATGTCGGTTTGGGCACCCCCGGAAAGGTCGCACGTCGAGTGGAACACGATGTTGGCATCGGATTCATCAACTGCGTCGTCCATTGTCTTATCGGCATTGTCCTCGAGATGTGCTGGCAACGTCGAGCCGTAGCAATAGTTGGCGTTGCTGCCATCTGGGTGCGGACCGGTGCCCGGGATGTTCACTGTTTGTGTGTCGCCCCAAGCGTCGCCCGACGCTGGGCCCGACATCACCGGCACGGTGACAACTGCCATCGCAAGGAGAGGTATCAGTCGGTGTCTCATCCATATCTTCATCAGTCATCTCCCGTTCTTTTTCTTAGATCTGATTGGAACGCTTGCTAGGCGGGCTTTCCACGCCATTTTCCCAACACCGGGCGATTCACTGTCAGTGGTCCGCAGCGAAACCCCATCGTGTGGCAGCGACGATGGCTTCAAAGTGGTTTGCGAAGCCGAACCGGTCGCAAAGCTTCTTAAACCTTCGCTGCGTTTGGCGCCGCGAGAGCCCAAAGTCAAAGCCAGCGGATTCGATGCTTCGGGTGGTCAACAGTTTGAGCAGAGCAACATCCTCAGGGGTTAGGGCCGGGGGAGGGGTGGCTAGCTGGGTTGCGAGGGGTCTCAAAACCCTCAATGGGACACTGGCTGTTCCGTTTGCTATCGAGAGGATCGCCACTGCCTGGTTTTGTGCAGGAGTCGCTTCATCGATCACACCCCCGGCCCCCAGCGAGATCAGATGACGGTACTCATCAACCGTCGGGTCTGGCATAAGCACGATCACACAAATGTCCAAGGACGACGCCTCTTCGCCAGCGTTTCGCACTGTGAGCATTTGGGCTCGTGTAGTGACAAGCACCTTTGCCGCTTGGCTCTGAGTTGAAGGTGCACATACGGCCAGGCCCAGTTCTCGCAAGAGACGATCACGAGCCTTGGCATCGATTGATTCATCCACAGTTACATCGATCATTGAGACCCACCACCCGGGCCAGTGGGCCACCAGCGAACTTGACTACAGACGCTCAGGACTTTCACGGATTCCCCCTACTCCTCGTTCCGAGCAGGTCGTACGTCATCGATGGGAGTTCTGCCTGCTCTTCTTATTGACGTATGAGGTTGGCTCCTGGTTCCTCACGTTTCTGACATTGGTCCGTTAGACCCCCCGATCGGACTTGTTGGAAGCACCCCGGACGTTCTTATAGGGCGTCAAGTCGTTTCTCGAGGTGGCGAGGTCGGCTCGGAGGTTCCTGCAACAGGATCATCAAGACTGGCTGGGCCACCGCTCACAGCGTCGGACTGCGCCGTCGCGCTCGTCGTTGAAACCGGCTCGTCGCCAGAACGCACGACCACCGCAACAATGGAGCCCACGCCAAGCACAGACATTGCTGCCGCTACGACCCAATACCTATTCATGGCTGCGGATTCCCCAATCTGTCTGTGTGCGAGGTTTGACGTTCCACCCGATGATCTGGTTCCCGCACACCCAGACGAACCCTGTGCCAGCTGGGGATGAGTTCAGGCGATTGACCTTGACGTGCTCTCAAAGATCACGCCGTCCGCTCTGGTAGCTTGAGCTGGACTGAGCTCCGCGGCATCGATCAATTCGCCAACGCCTATCGAAGGGCATCCCCAGTAATGAAGCGGACCTTGATGGCAGTGGCCACGTTCCTTGGAAGTACCCCGGTTTCACGGACGGGTTGGTTTAGGGATTATGCCGCATTGGTGGTTTCGTAGTCGAGTGGGCTGAGGCCGTGGTTGTAGCTGTGGCGCCATTTGGGGTTGTACCAGGTTTCGATCCAGTCGAATATCGCGGTGGCGAGCTGGTCGGGTCTGCCCCTTGGTTGGTTGATGTTCCTGATTCGAGGCTTTGGTCTCGGCAAGGATGGACATCATGGGAAAGCGATATCCGAAAGAGTTCCGCGATGACGTGGTGCGCTTAGCTCGTCAGGGCGACACGCAGTATTCGCAGTTGGCCGAAGATTTTGGGGTGTCGGAGGCCTCGATCTACAACTGGGTCAAGCAGGCCGACATCGATGACGGTGTCCGGCCAGGGTTGACCGAGGCCGAAGCCGAGGAGCTTCGCGAGGTGAAGAAGCGCAACCGGGTGCTCGAGGAAGAGAACCTGATCCTTCGCCGGGCTGCGGCGTTCTTCGCGAAAGACATCTCCCCAAAATGATGTACCCGCTCGTCGAAGAACTCGCGGCTGAGGGCGTGCGGGTCTCTACGACGTGTCGGGTGCTCGGATTCTCGACCCAGGCTTTCTACAAGTGGCGCAAACAGCCTTGCTCGGATCGTGACTGGGACGACGCGGTGTTGGTCAACGACATGGTCGACATCCACGCCGATGATCCAGAGTTCGGTTACCGGTTCATTGCCGATGAGCTCGAACGCAAAGGCTGGGACGTGTCAGAAAACCGGGTCCAACGGCTCTGCCAGGAGCATCGGATCTGGTCGGTTCTCGCCAAGAAGCGGGGCTTGTCGCGCAAGGCGGGGCCGCCAGTCCATGACGATTTGATCGACCGCGACTTCACCGCGGATCGGCCGAACCATCGTTGGGTCGGCGACATCACAGAACACCGCACGAGCGAGGGAAAGCTCTACCTCTGCACTTTCAAAGACCTGTGGTCGAACCGGATCGTTGGCTACTCGATCGCCGATCGGATGACGTCAGCGCTTGCCGTGACCGCTATCCGCAACGCTGGCCTTCGACGCGATTGCGGCGGGGTCATTGTTCACACCGACCGCGGCAGCCAATTTCGTTCTCGAGCGTTCACTTCGACGCTCAATGAACTCGACATGGTCGGGTCGATGGGCCGAGTCGGAGCATGCCTGTGCCCCAGTCTCCACGCCAAGGACTGGGGCACAGCGCTGTCTTAGTCCGCGGCCAGGCCGCGAGAAGTATCAAGACCCATCTAGTTTCATCCAGAACGATCTAGGCGAAACCGCAGGTCAGAGGCGAGATTGGCCACAAACGTGCTGGTCAGAGAACTGCTTGGTTCGAACTTATAAAGAAGATGTCGCGAGTTCGATTCTCGCACCCGGCTCTGCCGCGTAGTCGTTTGTGACAGCCCTACACTGCGCCGATGGATAGGGAAGCGTTTGTTCGAGGTTTGCGGCTGGAGTTGCTAAACACCAGCATGCTGGCTGCCTTCTTTGAGGGTCTCCCGCGGCGGCTCCCGAAGGGGACGGGCGAATTAGCGGTCGCCGTGCGGACGTCGGTCAAGTCTCGGCTGGCTGAGCTCAATGCTGAGATGCTGGGGCGCGAAGTTGACCATCGCGTTCCCGTCGACATCGACGCAATGACGCAAATGATCTGCTCGCGTATTGCTCGCTTTGGATCGATCGAGTGGGCTCGACACGGCGACACCGTGCGCCAAGCTATTGGCGGCCTCTCAGCCGACCTGCGAGCCTTCGATGTTGAGGTCGAAGGCGACGATGACGAAGATACAAGCGGCGAGGCCTGGGAATAGCCCTGCAATGCGAGGGCTGAGGGCCCCGAGCTGCGGTTCGCCTCGTCGCTTAACCCGCTTCTTTCAGGCGCTCTGTTGTTGCCCCGAAGAACACGATGATGGTGCAGATGCTGCTGACGGCTGCCGAGGTCACCAACGTGGCAGGTATGCCGTAGCGGCTGGCGATGAGCCCGCCGAGAGCTGCCCCGACGGGCATAGTCCCCCAGGCGACGAGGCGGTAGCCAGCATTGACTCGGCCCAGTATCTGGTCGGGCACGATGCGCTGGCGCAGCGACACCGTGATGATGTTCCATGTCACCGCTATGGCGGCGCCGCCGAAGAGGATGGCTCCAACCAGCCAAAGCGTCGAGCTAGCCAGGGGAGCCAGGCTGAACAACGGGAAGCTCAGGGTGGATACCAAGAGCATGCGCCGAGTGCCCAACCACGCGGCGAGGCGTTCTACGACCAGGGTGCCCAGCAACGACCCGGCGGCGATGGCGGCGAGGAGCAGGCTGTAGCCGGTTTCGCTAGCTCCCAGCGGCCCGGGTTCTATGACATACAGCGGGAGTACCGCAATCATCGCAGTGGAGGCCAGGTTCGACACGCCAACACAGATCGCCAGTATGCGTAGCAGCTTGTGCTGGGCCAGGTAGGTGATGCCTTCGCGTATGTCTGAGCGAAGGTTGGGGCGGTCCGCCCCGCGCTCGGTCTTGAATGAGCCCGACAGCGACCCGAGTATCAGCGCGGCAACGAGGTAGAGCAGCGAGCTGGTTGCAATGGCAGCGGCCAACGCTGCGCTGGCGATGAGCGCGCCAAGCGGTGGTCCCACGAACTGGTTAGTGGTGAGCTCGGCGGCGTAGAGGCGGCCATTGGCTTTGGCAAGGTCGTCGCTGTGGACCAGCCGAGGCATCATCGACTGTGCGGCGGTGTCGAATAGCGTCTCGCCAGTACCCAGCGCAAAGGCCACGACATAGAGCATCCACAGCGTGTGCTGGTCCGCTGCTACGACCGCGGCAAGAAGGCCAATGGTCACGGCCCGAAAGACGTTCACCCGGATCATGGTCTTGCGCCGGTCGAGGCGATCGGCCAAAGCCCCGGCGGGGAGCGCGAAGAACAGCCACGGCAGCCTCCCGATCACTGTCACGTAGGCGAACTCTGAGGGCGACCGCGTGAGCGACAGCGCAACCAGCGGCAACACCAAAATGAAAGCGCCGTCCGCCAGGTTCGACGTTGCCGAGGACGCGACAAGCCGCCGGTAGTTGGCTGGGGTCGCGGAGGGCGTCATGAGTGATTGAACTATTCCAATCAATTCAATAGCTGTCAATCAGTGGTGAGCTAGGATCTTCGCCGATGGCTGAAGACAGGCGACAGGACGAAGCAACCGCGGCCGACCTCAAGGCGCTTGCTCACCCGCTGCGCATGCGGATTCTCCGCATCTGTCTGTACAAGCCGTTGACCAATAAAGAGATCGCCGATGAACTCGATCTCAACCCGGCAACAGCACTGCACCATGTGCGAGTTTTGGCAAAGAACGGGTTTCTTGAAGCTCAAGCCGTTCGCACTGGAAACGCCGGAGCTCTAGAGAAGCCGTACAAGACCACCAGCAAGTCAATAGGTCTTGCCATCCCGCACCTAGACGACCGTTTGTCGGTAGTCGTGGCTGGCCTCGATGCGGCGCGCAGCGAACTCCTGGCCGGCGGGGGAGACGGCCTCATCTACAACGCTCGCCTGGGGCTACGTCTGAGCGAGGATGACATGGACGAGCTCACCCAGCGCATACAGGACCTTGTGGCCGAATACCTCAAGCGGCCACCGGCGCCAGATGGGCAAGACGTTGGATTTGTCTCGTTCTTGCACAAGTTGGCCTAAGTAACCGAACCATCGAATTCCGCCGCCTGGTGGTCTCGTCGTGGATAGGGTCGGCGGATCGATGCCTTGACTCGGCGTGCCATTACCGACGCCCTCCCTCTCCTGATCCCCGCGGTGCCCTTTGCCCTTGTGCTTGGCGTGGCCATCACCGAAACCGTGATGCCGGCCGGGGTTGCATGGTCCACCAACTTCTTTGTCTTTGCTGGCGCGGCGCAGCTGGCCTTGGTCAGCTTGGCCGCCACCGCAAGTTGGCTGACGCTGGTTGCTACGGCGGTGGTTATCAACCTCAGACACGTCATGTACAGCGCGGCCATGGCCCCCCGATTTGCTGATCAGCCGCGGTGGATGCGCTGGGTTGGCCCGTTCTTCTTGATCGACCAAGTCTTTGCCTTGATGGCTGCTCGGCCGGAGCTGAGCGGACGAGATTTTCGGCGCACCTATCTCACTACGGGCGTGCTTTTCTTCTCGGTGTGGACCACCACGGTCACTGCCGGAGTCTTCATTGGCGGTGTCATTCCAACATCGTGGCGCCTCGACGTAGCCCCCGCCATCATGTTCGTGGGCATCGTGATCCTGGGCTTGGCTAACCGCGCAAACCTGGGCGCTGCCGCCGTTGGCGCCTTGGTGTGCGCCCTCGCGTTGGAGCTACCGAACAACTTGGGTCTGCTCGTTGGGGCCCTGGCAGGTGTGGCCACTGGCTTCCTGATGGACCAGACCCCTATCGCACCAGAGGTCAA
This sequence comes from Acidimicrobiia bacterium, assembly GCA_030431575.1. GTDB lineage: Bacteria > Actinomycetota > Acidimicrobiia > Acidimicrobiales > UBA8592 > JAUIIS01. The sequence goes on from JAUIIS010000012.1 coordinate 35,037, forward strand.
ATCATGACGCTGTTTGCCGCGCTCAGTGCCGTATTGGTGGTTGGCGTCATTACCTACCTGGCTCGCGCCGGGCTGATCTTGTCGTTGGCCGACCGTACCCTCCGTCCCACGCTCCAGCGTGCGCTGCGCCATGTTGCCCCGGCTGTGTTGTCGGCGATGGTGGTTTCGCTCACGGCCGGCGGCGAAGGCCTCGACGGTTTCGAGGCTGCCGAGATTGCTGCGCTTATGGTTGGAGCTGGGGCAACCCTGGTGTCTCGGAAGCTCCCGGTTGGGCTCGTGGCCGGCATGCTGACGCTCTGGCTGATGCTCGCTGTGACCTAAGCCGCTGCTCGTTAGCTACACGTCACGTCAAAGGTTGGCGTTGCTACTACAGTCGCGACCTATGTCAGCTCCGGGGCGGAGCCGCCGCGTGCGTCTCGGTGCGCGCTTAGGTGGCACAAGAGGCGTCTCGGCGGTGGTCCTGGTTGCCCTCGCTTTGGTTGTGACCATCGCAGTGCCAGCGGCACAAGGCACGGCTCAGGAACAGCCTTCCGAGGTGCAAGAAAGCATCGGCTTTCGCCCTTACGTAGATGTGACCCTGAACGAGCCAATCACCCCCTTCGACGACCGGTCGCTCAATCCGGCCGACGGCGTGGTGATGGCCTTTGTGGTTGCGAACCCTGCTAGCCCGTGTGATCCGTCATGGGGTGCGCTGCATCCGCTTGATCTTGCCGAGTCAGAACTGGACCTCGACGGTCGGGTCGAGCGCTACCGCGCCACCGGCGGCGACATTGTTGTGTCCTTTGGGGGTGCCATCAACGACGAGCTGGCGGTCACCTGCACCGATCCGGCTCAATTAGCCGCGGCCTACCAGCAGGTGATCGACCGCTATCAGCCTGCAGCCATAGACTTCGACATCGAAGGCGACGCACTCTTCGACACGGAGACCAACAGTCGCCGCAACCTCGTCATTGCCGAGCTCCAACGACAAACCGGTTTGCCCGTGTGGTTTACGGTGCCTGTGTTTCCCGATGGTCTGCCAGAGGCTGGTCTGGTCATGATCGAAGACGCCATCAGAGCAGGCGTCGACATCTCCAAGCTGAACATCATGACCATGAACTTTGGTACCGGCACTACGCGCACGGTGGATGTGGTGACCAACGTTATTGGCCTGACCCACGCCCAAGTCGTGGACCTCTACGCTTCTTTGGGTCAACCTCGCTCGGCTGAAACGGTTTGGGCCACCATGAGCGCAACGGTGATGGTCGGCCAAAACGACGTTCGGCCCGACCAGTTCGGTGTCGACGAAGCCCCGCAACTCGTGAGCTTTGGTGAAGGCGTGGGTCTCGGCCACCTGTCTATGTGGTCTTTGGCCCGAGACCTCGAGTGTGATCGGCCAGGCCCGATCCTGTCGGGCTTTTGTAGCGGTGTCGAACAAGACCCCTCCGAGTTCGGTGCCACGCTCAGCCAATATGTAGGAGTGTCTCCAAGTCCTTGGTGGCTCACAAGAGACCTTTCTGCCGCGCAGGCGGGCCTGAGCCCGGAGCAATACGTGGGCCTGGCGTCGCTAGCCCGCGGGGCACGTTCGGTCTTTGGGTCGACCCCGCTACCCCAA
>JAUIIS010000212.1 GCA_030431575.1 Acidimicrobiia bacterium
TGCTCGGAAGACGCGCATGGCAGAGCTCGCCGACGGCGTGATTGCCCTTCCCGGCGGCTTTGGGACCCTTGACGAGACGTTCGAGATCCTTACGTGGAATCAGCTGGGCCTGATCTCAACCCCAGTTGTATTCCTAGACGTCAACGGCTACTACGACGACTTGTTCGCGTTCATCGACCGCATGGCGGGCGAAGGGTTTATGAAGCCACACCACACCACGTTGGCCCAGCGCTGCACCGACCCGGCCGAAGCAGTTCGTTTGGCTGCAGGGCCTGCGCCCCACTACACCCCGAAATGGGTGGGCTAGGCGCCGGAGGAGGCTGCTCCTAGCCTGCGGTCTCAACGACGCGTTCGAGCAGCCAGTCGGGGTTGTCGGCCAGGGTGCGGGCCAGCCGGCCGGTGCTGTCAAACAGGGCAAACATGGTGCCGTCGAGCGATCCGAGAACGCGGGTGCCGCGCAACTGGCGTACTTTCTCGGCGGTCTCGGCATCGGTGCGGCGAGCGACCGCCCAAGACGTAGGCGAGAGTTCGACCTTGGCCCCAAACTCGTGCTCGAGCCGGTGGGCAAAGACCTCGAACTGCATTTGGCCCACTGCGCCCAGTACCGGCGATGCCGTCGGGGCGTCGAGATCGCGCAAGACCTGCACCACGCCTTCTTCGTCCAGTTGGTCAAGGCCCTTGCGAAACTGTTTGGTCTTGGAAACGTCGAGGGCTCGAGCACTCCAGAAAAGTTCGGGCTCGAATCGTGGGATGGGGGGAAAGGCCACCCGGTCACCGGCGTACAGTGTGTCGCCAATCCGGAGGTCTGAGGCGTTCACCAGGCCAATGACATCGCCAGGGAATCCCTCCTCGACGGTGTCTCGGTCGGCGCCAAACACCGTGGTTGCGAACTTGGTGCTGAACGCCTTTTGGAGCCGCTCGTGGGTAACTTGCATGCCGCGTTCGAAGTGTCCCGAGTTGATGCGCATGAACGCGACCCGGTCGCGGTGGGAGGGGTCCATGTTTGCTTGGACCTTGAATACGAACGCCGAGAAGGGTTCTTCGATGGGCCGGTAGGCGCCGTCGATCGTTTCGCGTGCGGCTGGTTGGGGGGCGAGGTCGATGATGGAGTCGAGCAAGTGCCGGACCCCGAAGTTGGTGAGCGCCGAGCCCACAAACAACGGGCTCGTTTCGCCAGCCAAGAACGTCTTGGGATCGTGCGTGGCCCCAATCTCGTCGAGAAGCATGACTTCTTCGTGCGCATGTTCCCACGCATCGCCTTCGTCGGATGCAGCTTCGCCCGCCGACACGATCTCTTCGGGGGCTTCGGTGGCACCGCGACTGGTTCGGGTGAAGCGCACGAAGTCGCCGCTGCGGCGGTCGATCACGCCACGGAAATCGCCACCCGGCCCAACAGGCCAGGTGATCGGGGTTGTCTGCAACCCGATGAGGTCTTCGATTTGGTCCATGAGCTCGAGGGGCTCGCGACCAGGGCGGTCCCATTTGTTCACGAATGTGAGGATGGGCATGTTGCGGGCCTTACAAACCTCGAACAGCTTGAGGGTCTGCGCTTCGATGCCTTTGGCGGCATCGAGAACCATGACTGCGGCATCTACCGCAGCGAGCACGCGATAGGTGTCTTCGGAGAAGTCTCGGTGCCCAGGGGTATCCAACAAGTTGACGACGTGATCGCGATAGTCGAATTGCAGGACGGTGGAGGCAATAGAGATCCCACGGTCTTGCTCCATGGTCATCCAGTCGGACCGTGCCGACTTTCCCCCACTGCGAGCCTTGACGGAGCCAGCTTGGGCGACCACGCCCGAGTACAGCAAGAACTTCTCGGTGAGCGTGGTTTTGCCAGCATCGGGGTGGCTGATGATGGCAAACGTGCGTCGACGCGCCGCTTGGTCGTTGATAATCTCTGCGTCCATAATTCCAGGCTGGGGTTGTGGCCGTCTTGAGCGTACTGGCGACGATGCGTATCCCCGCTGGGCGAGATCACGCAAGAATGATACGGTGGGAGATTGTACGACACCGTACCTTTCTGCTGACTGCTTGACCGAAGGATGCCTATGAGCGACGACACCCTGACCGAGGAAGAAGCGACGGCTTTCCGCGCCAAAGTAAAGGCGTTCCTCGACGAGCACGCCACGGGCCACAACATCGTGGGCGCAGACCCTCGCGACGAACAGTCCATGGCGCAAACAAAGGCCTACCAAGCCAAGGTCGCGGAGGCTGGCCTCGCTGGTTTGACCTACCCAACCGAGTACGGGGGCGCAGGCCTCACGAAGGCCCACGACCGCATCTGGCGCGAAGAAGCTGGCAAGTACCCCGACATGAGCGGTGCGCTCACCATCAGCCACGGCATGTGTCTGCCCATGATGGCCGAGTACGGCACGCACGAACAGAAGCAGGCCTACATGGCCGACATGATCTCGGCCAAGACCGTCTGGTGTCAGATGTTCTCCGAGCCTGGCGCCGGCTCTGACGTGGCCAGCCTGCAAACCCGCGCTGAGCTCGACGGCGACGAGTGGATCATCAACGGCCAAAAGGTCTGGACCACGCTGGCCCATGTGTGCGACTACGGCATCCTCATTGCCCGTACCGACCCCGACCAGCCCAAGCACGCCGGCATCTCCATGTTTGCGGTCGACATGTCGGACCCGGCCATCGAGATCCGGGCCATCAACCAGATCGACGGCGGCCAACACTTCAACGAAGTGTTCTTCACCGACCTACGCATCCCGAAGGACTCGCTCATTGGAGACCTCAACAATGGTTGGCGCATGGCCACAGCCATGCTGATGTACGAGCGCGTTGCCATCGGAACCGGCTCTACTAGTGGCATCTCTCGTCCGTGGAGCAAGCGCCTCATCAACCATGCCACCAAGACCGGCGTCATCGAGGATCCCGTGGTGCGCCAAAGCATCATGAAGATCTACTCGGAAGAAACCGCCAAGAGCCTCGTGTCCATGCGCACCCGGGCAGAACTGAAGGCGGGAAAGACTCCTGGCCCCGGAGGCTCGCTGGGCAAGCTCCATGGCGCCAAGATCATGCGGAGCCTGCGCACCGTTGCCGGCGAAATCGGCGGCGTGGCCTCAATCGCGGGCGAAGAAGGCTACGACGATCAATTGTGGCGGGGGTTCTTCCTCGGCAGCTTTAGCGCCAACATCGCTGGCGGCACCGACGAGATTCAGAAAAACATCATCGGCGACCGCGTCTTGGGCCTACCTCGAGAACCAGCGGTCGACAAAGGCGTCGCGTTCCGCGAGCTGCGCGTGGGCACTCAGACAGACTGACCGGCGGGCGCGAACCCAAAGATCAATCCCCTCGAAGCAGCGTCGATCACCCCTCCCGATCGGCGCTGTTTCGCGGACCCGGTTCAGTCGAGCGTCCCGTAGCCGAACAGGTAGCGGGAAATCCGCAGCGCGAGAGAAGCGAAGCGGAACGAGCCTTGCGGCAATTAGAGGCGTGAAGCGAAGCCCTGACAATCGCCCAACGGGCCCGGGGCTTAGAATCCGCAGCGCGAGAGAAGCGAAGCGGAACGAGCCTTGCGGCAACTAAAGGCGTGAAGCCAAGCCCCGACAATGGCCCAACGGGCCCGGGGCTTTGCTCACGCGTCTGGCACCCAGTTGCCATGGAAACCGTCGGGCACCCGTTGGGGCAACATGATGCGTGCCACTTCGCCGCGTCCAAAGTCTTGGGCGTCGAGGATGACCAACTCGCTGCTTTCGGTGTTGGCGTCGTAGACGCTGATTAACAGCCAACCGTCGTCTTCGGCGCTGCAACCGTCCTTGGACACAAAGACCGGTTCGGCACCGCCACGGCCAGGGCCGTGGTCGAAGGCCTCGGTTTGCCCGCTGTTGACGTCGATCTTGAACGTCTTGCCAAAGGTGGGCTGATTTGCCGCCAAGCCAACGTTCAGCTCGGCGGTGTAGCCGAACTGGTACGGCAACCCGCCAAGACCATCGGCGTGTCGGGGGAACTCTTGGGGCCGGTCACTGATTCGTTCTGCGCTAACCGAACGGTTGGTGGGGTTCACCGTCCAGCGGTCAAGCATGGGCATCGCGTCGCCAAATGGGCCGAGGATGTCGTTGTCGAACATCTTGTCGTACCGACAAACATCAAGTACGACGTTGCCGTCGGCATCGTCATACGCGTTGAGCGGGTGATAGACGTAGCAGGGGTCAATAGGGCACCAGATGATGTCGGCGGCTTCGCCCTCGCGTGGCAACAAGCCAACGCGGGCTTCGCGATCGGGGTTCCACCGGAACGGAAAACGTTCTGCCATAGCGAGTTCGAAGTCCACCGTGACGGGCAGGTCGTACACGACTGCGTAGCGCTGCGTCAGCGACATGTCGTGCACCATGATCATGTCGTCCATGGGAATGTCGACGGTCTTTGTGACGTGCCCTTTGGGGCCTACAACCACGTATTGGATGCGGTCGGCGAGATCGGGGTAGGCGTAGGTCATGGCGTGCAATGAGCCGGTGGCCGCGTCGTACTTTGGGTGGGCGCTAAAGCCCGCTGGCAGCGTGCCATCGAATGCGTCAAACGCAATGGTGTCGAGGTCGTAGCTAAGTGTCATTGGGGTGCCCCCTGCTTCGACCATGGCCCAGGTCTTGCCAGCAAATCCACCGACGTTGGTGTTGGGAGCCATTTCTCGACCACCGAAACGGGGACCGGGGACATGCGGCTCACCAAGGGCATCGGCAACGTCGTTGCTACGAAGCCACCGGTTGCGGTACCAATCGGCCTTGCCGCCTCCGAGGCGTAGTCCATGCACCATGGCTGCCCCGGTGAACCAGTGATAGGTCTCGGGATCCTCGGTTCCGGGCATGGGGTTTGGACCGTTGCGCACCCAACGCCCCTCGAGTTCGGCTGGGACAGCGCCTTGGACGGGGAGCGAGAACGCGGTGACTTCTTCGGCAACGGGGGCTCTGTTGCCGAGCAGATAGTGGTTGGAGACGAGTTGGCTCATGCCCATGAGTTAACACCCGTTACTTGACACTGTCAAGGCCTTCTTAGTTTCATCCCGCGGGCCGACATCTCGCCAGCGAACTACAGTCCGAGAGAACCCAACGAGGAGCGAGATGTGGACGAATTCAGTGGTCGAGTAGCCGTCATCACCGGCGGGGCCAGCGGCATAGGACTGGGCCTCGCCGAGAAGTGCGCCGCCGAAGGCATGACGCTGGTGTTGGCCGACATCGAAGAAGCCGCCCTCGCCCAAGCCTCGGCAGGGCTTCGCGACGCAGGCGCCACTGTCTCCACCCAAGTGTGCGACGTATCCCAAGCCAGCCACCTCGAAAGCCTTGCAGACCACGCCTACAGCACGCACGGCGGGGTCCACTTTGTTGCCAACAACGCCGGCGTTGTTGCCCGCCACGAACCCTGGGGACCAATCGAAGACTGGGAATGGGTCCTTGGCGTCGACCTTTGGGGCGTCATCTACGGCGTCAACACCTTTGTACCTCGCATGCTCGAAGCCGGCGAACCTGGCCACATCATGAACACGGCGTCCACCGCTGGGCTCTTAGCATTCCCTGGCATTGCCTCGTACAACGTGGCCAAACGAGGTGTGGTGGCGCTGAGCGAAACTATGCACCACGAGCTCGCCGGCACGCCGCTGTCGGTCTCGGTCCTTTGCCCCGGCCTCGTCGCCACCAAGATTGGGGCGTCCGAACGAAATCGGCCGGGCAGCACCGAAGTTGACCCAACTACCGAAGGGGTACTCATGCCCGAAGTTTCTGAGGTCCTCACACCGACCGAGGTGGCAGACATCGTCTTCGATGCCATCCGCAACGACGTTTTTTGGATCCTGCCTCACGAACACTACGGACACCAGGCACTCGAACAAGCCCAGCGCCGCCTCACCGGCGGAACACCCGTCATGCCACACATCGACAGAGGAACATCATGAGCATTGATCTTGAAACCCGCATCGCCGCACTCGAAGCCGAAGTAGCCAGACTGCGCGCCAAGGAAAGCGTCCAGGCCGCGTTCAACAAGTATCTCTACGCCCTCGACACTGGCTATGGCCCAGCCATCGTCGACTCATATGCCGAAGACGGCGTGCTTGATGTGTTGAACTTCCCGCCAAACGGCGTGGACATGCACTTCGACGGCCGAGCTGAAATGGCCCCCCTTTATGAGCCTTACGGCGACCGGGACCCAATGATTGCTGGGGGCCACAATGCCACCAACGTCGCGATCTCGGTGGGTG
>JAUIIS010000213.1 GCA_030431575.1 Acidimicrobiia bacterium
CTTGGGTTCTCAGGCCCTTAAGAAACCTTGGGTCATGCCGATGGTCTCGCATGGCGATCACGCTGACCTCAAATCTCGGTCTAGTGCCCCAGCAGCGTTTGGGTGCGCTTTTGGCGCGCCGGCGCGAACTCTATGGCTACTCCGTGGCAGACATGGCCCGCCAAAGTGGGGGCCGATTCAGCGAGTCGGACCTGGCGGCCATCGAGTCAGGGGCCGTAGCTGTTGACGACGCGGCCATCGAGGCCCTGAGTCTCATTTACGAGTTCAACTCATCGCCACCAACCCAGTCTCGGTCCAAGCTCATCATCGCCGATGACGAGGACGTACCGTTCGGCCTGGCCGCCGACGCCTTCGATGACGCGTTGATCGAAACCGTGCTCCAGCGTTACCTGGCCTTGCTGTACCTGTTGCGCAACACCGAAGTTGGCGAGCCCTTGCGCCTCCGCAATGACGACAGCGCAATGCTCGCTATGGCGTTCAACGCCTCAGAAGCCGACATGACCGAACGTCTGATGATCATGATGGAAACCCAGGTCGAACCGATTTCGCGCCAGGCAGAGCTGATGCGTCGTCGCCTGGTTGTTCCAGCAGCTGGACTCCTTGTGGGCCCAACCCCTGCTGGCGTGCTTGTTTTGGTGAAGTGACCGTCGACTATTCGTTGGTGCCGCCGACGCGCCTTGGGTCGCTGCTAGCCGACCAACGCGGACAGAGCGGCATCAGTCTCGACGATCTTGCTGGGGCCACAGGGCTGGGGCTTAGCGGCGCTGAACTGCTCCGTATCGAACGGGGCAAGGTTGCGTTGACCGACGATCAAGTCAACCGTCTCCTCGAGGCGTATGGGGTTTCACCGGGCGACGTAGTACCCGAGCGATCAGAGCTGGTGCTCGATCTCACCCAAGGTGCAGTTTCGGTGGGGGAGCGTGCACGCACACTGCCCGAGAATGCCTCGGTCGACGAGGTGCTCAACCGGTACCTGTCCCTGCTGTATCTCATGCGCGACTTGGAGCCGGGGGGCCGGCTAGCGCTCCGCGACAACGACCTGGCCGTCTTGAGCACCGGCCTGCAGCGCACCATCAGCGAAGTCGAGCAACGTCTCTTCGCCCTGATGGTGCCCGAAGCCAACGAGGCCTGGTATCGGCGTCTCCAACACCGGATCACCGTCCCCGCTGCGGGCCTGCTCGTGGGCCTCACTGCGGTGGGGTCGTTAGTGATCGTGCAGTTTCCCGATGGGGTGCGCCCCGCCTTTGTGGGAACCAGCGGAGCTGCCAACAGCGCCGCCGCTACCAACACCACAGCCACCAATGCAGATGCGGTGGAGATCGCCGGGGCTCGCGTAGAAGTCTCACCCAATGCGAGCGCCGTGAACACGCCGGGCAGCCCGGCCGATATCGGTGCCGCTGCCGAAGCGCTGATCTCGTACGACTTCAGGGCAGCGTTACCAGACTGGACCGTTTCCTACGCCGAGCCTCGCAGCGGCTACCTCGGCAACACCAACACCGTGACCAGAACAATCACGGTCTACATCTCAGATGATGCAACGCCAGAGGCGGTCGCGGGCGTGCTTGCTCACGAAGTGGGCCATGCCCTGGACGTCATGTACCTCAATGACGACGTCCGCCAGCGCTGGTTGACCAGCCGTGGTATCGACGAACCGTGGTGGCCACAAAGCGGTGCAGGCGATTTCCATCTCGGCGCGGGCGACTTCGCCGAAGCTGTCGCAGTCATCTTGGCGAACTCGCCGTCGGATTCGCACCATGCACCGTTCACCGCGGCCCAACTTGAGTTGGTGGCGGCGTTCACGCCGATCCCCGCGGAACTGCTTCCGCAAGGGAATTGACCCCGCCAGCTGGGCGCCACCACTACACTTCACAACTACAGGCTGTTCCGCTCGGCGTCAGATGACCCCAGCCTCCCTCGACACGAGGCCCTCACCCCAGAAACCTCGCGCGTATTTGCGCGCTCATACCTACCCATGCGCCCCGTAGGCGCTGTCCCTGGAGGAACCCCAGCCATGACAACCCCAGACTTCAAAGTCGCAGACCTATCCCTTGGCGGATTTGGTCGCAAAGAGATCCAGCTCGCCGAGAACGAAATGCCGGGCCTGATGGCCTTGCGTGCCGAATACGCCGACGACCAGCCTCTTGCTGGCGCTCGCATTGCCGGGTCGTTGCACATGACCGTCCAGACTGCTGTGCTCATTGAGACACTCACCGCCCTCGGCGCCGACGTGCGTTGGGTGTCGTGCAACATCTTTTCAACCCAAGACCACGCAGCCGCAGCCATCGCCATCGGCCCCGAAGGCACCGCCGACAACCCGCAAGGGACCCCTGTCTTTGCCTGGAAGGGCGAGACGCTCGAAGAATACTGGTGGGCTACCGAGCAGCTGTTCCACTGGCCCGACGGCGGTGGCCCAAGCCTCATCCTCGACGATGGCGGTGACGCCACCATGATGGTGCACAAGGGCCTCGAGTTTCAGCGTTCCGGCGTCGTTCCAGAAGCCGCCGAGGACGATCCTGAAGAATGGGGCGTGTTCTTGGACCGCCTCCGCCAGATTGCCGCTGAGGGCAAGCTCGATTGGGAAACCATTGGCACTGGTATCGAAGGCGTCTCCGAAGAAACCACCACTGGGGTGCATCGCCTCTACCAGATGATGGAGAGCGGCGAGCTGCTGTTCCCCGCAATCAACGTCAATGACGCAGTCACCAAGTCCAAGTTCGACAACCTCTACGGCTGCCGCCACTCGCTCATCGACGGCATCAACCGCGCTACCGACGTCATGATCGGCGGCAAGGTCGCCTGCGTTTTGGGCTTTGGCGATGTTGGCAAGGGTTGCGCTTCTTCGCTACGCGGACAGGGTGCTCGAGTTGTTGTGACCGAAGTCGACCCCATTTGTGCGCTTCAGGCCGCCATGGAGGGCTACGAGGTGGTGCGCCTCGAAGACGTCATGGAAACGGCCGACATCTTTATCACCGCGACCGGCAACAAAGACATCATCACCGCCGAACACATGGGCCGCATGAAGCATCAAGCCATCGTGGGCAACATCGGTCACTTCGACAACGAGATCGACATGGCCGGCATCTTGCGCATGAGCGACGTACAACGCGTCAATATCAAGCCTCAGGTCGACGAGTTCGTGTTCCCCGACGGCCACTCGGTGATCATCTTGTCTGAAGGCCGCCTGCTCAACCTTGGTAACGCCACCGGCCACCCAAGCTTTGTGATGAGCTGCAGCTTCACTAACCAGGTGTTGGCTCAGATGGAGCTTCACGCCAACGGTTCCTCGATGGAACACACGGTCACTATCTTGCCCAAGCAGCTCGACGAGAAGGTGGCACGCCTGCACCTGGATTCCCTCGGCGTCCGTCTGAGCGAACTGTCCCAGGACCAAGCCGACTACCTGGGCATCCCTAAGGACGGCCCCTACAAGCCCGCCCACTACCGCTACTAACTACCCCATCCGGTGAGGCCCCCCAGGGCCTCACCGATGCGGTTCGCGGCGCGGGTGCGCTGCCGATTCGGGGTGTGGGGTGCGATGGTGTATCAGATCGCCGCGTGTCGGGGTCGGGTGTGGTGCATTTCATTTCGACCTCAACCTTGGCCAACGGAACGCGTATCGAAATGAAATGCACCACACCCGACCCCTGTGGAACACCGATGCGCGCCGCGCCCGGGTCGGGCAGCCGAGAAATCCGCAGCGCGGTTGAACCCGACCCCTGTGGAACACCGATGCGCGCCGCGCCCGGGTCGGGCAGCCGGAAAATCCGCAGCGCGGTTGAACCCGACCCCTGTGGAACACTGATGCGCGCCGCGCCCGGGTCGGGCAGCCGGAAAATCCGCAGCGCGGTCGAAGCGAAGCGGAGACCGCCTTGCGGCGAAGGTAGGCGTGAAGTGAAGGCCCCATACTGGGCCGAAGGCCCGGGGCCTGAGCTCACGCCCCGCTCACGCTGTCATAGGGGGTGGGTAGGTTGCGGGTGTGCTGTTTATGACTCGGTGTGCTGGGTGTGGCTCGTCTGGGGCTTCGCCTTGTGGGGATTGTGTGGACCGTATGGAAGCGGTGGGAGCGGTCTCCTTTGCTGGGTTGGATGCTGGGTTTGCGTTGGTCAGCTACGACGAGGTCAGTAGGCCGTTTATTGCGGATCTGAAGTATCGGGGGGTGCGGACCAGCGTGGGCTGGTTTGGGGTGGGGCTTGCGAGGTTGTTGCGTTGGCATGAGGTGGCGCCACAACTGGTGTGTTGGGTGCCGGCCAATGTGGCGAATCGGCGGAGGCGAGGGTTCGACCAGGCCGAGTTGTTGGCCAACCGAGTTGGGGGAGAGCTCGGCGTGCCGGTGGTGGGGCTTGTTGGGCGGGTGGGGAAGGGCAGCCAGACTCGCCGTTCTCGTGAGGAGCGGCTCTGTGGTCCGGCGTTGGTGGGGCTTGGGGCCCGGGCCTTTGGACGGGTTGTCGTAGTGGACGATGTGGCCTCAACGGGCGCTTCGTTGCGCGCTGCTGGGCAGGTTGTGCGTTCGCTTGGTGCTCGTGAGGTCACGGGCGCGGTGGCCGCCTGGAACCGGTAGTCCCGGTCTTGGCGCACGCCTGCGTGCATCGAAGGCTTGCTCAAGAAATGGACGATTCGGGAAAGATGACCAAAACAGGCTACCTGTGACCTCCGGCACGATCTACACTACCGAATACAACCGACAAGCCCAGGAGGTACTGACAGCGTGGATGTCACGATCAGCAGCCGAGGAGTGCGGATATCACCCGATCTCGAAGGAGTCGTGATCGAAAAGGTGGCCCGCCTAGACCGACTTCTTGCTGGGCTGGATCGAGCCGAAGTGCACTTTTTCGAGGAGAAGAATCCTCGCATACCGGACAAAGACATATGTGAAATCCACGTTGAGGGCCACGGTCATACCTTGCACTGCAAGGCCGCTGGTCCTGACGAGTTGACAGCGGTCGAACGCACGATCCATAAGGCCGAGCGCGGTTTGCGCAAGCTAAAGACCAAGGAAAAGAACCGGCTCCATCACACGGGTGGACGCCATGACAAGCACCAGGAGGCTGGCGCCATCGTGATCCCGGACGCAACCGACATTGACTTCGTGAGCGAGAAACAGATCGTCAACGAACCAATGAGCGCGATCGAAGCCGTGCAACAGATGGAGACCATTGGTCACGATTTCTTCCTGTTTACCAACTCCGAAAACGGCCAAGCATCTGTGGTCTACCGGCGTAAGGCCGGTGCCTATGGCTTGTTGGAGCACACCGAAACGGTGACCTAGCTCAGCGCCTCCTTGGTGGGGGTACGAACATGCAAGGACGTCGGACGCTGGCAGCCCCAGCCCGGCGTCCTTGGCGTGCATCGCTATCACTGGGCCGTGGCGAACAGGTGGGGCTGTCCCCAAAGCAGCGGTCACCAACGGTAGAATCGTTGGCCTCATGGCCAAGAACCCGTTTAGCAAAATCTTGCGCTCCGGCGAGGGCAAGAAAATTCGCGCGCTGCAGGCGCTGGTACCCGACATTGGGGCCCTCGAGCCCGAGTACCAGAAATTATCCGACACTGAGCTCAAGGCCAAGACGCCCGAGTTCAAACAGCGCCTCAGCAATGGCGAAGACCTCAACGACATCCTCATCGAAGCGTTTGCCGTTGTGCGCGAAGCCGCAACGCGCACCATTGGACAACGTCACTATGACGTGCAGCTCATTGGTGGCGCGGCCTTGCACTTCGGCTGGGTAGCTGAAATGAAGACCGGTGAGGGCAAGACCCTCACCTCCACGCTTCCCATCTACCTCAATGCTCTCAGCGGCAAAGGGGTGCACGTGGTTACGGTCAACGACTACCTCGCGGCACGCGACGCGGAATGGATGGGGCAGATCTATGGCTGGCTGGGACTCCAGACTGGTCTCATCGTGCCCGGTAACCGCGACAGTGCTCACAAGCGCGCCCAGTATGGGGCCGACATCACGCATGGCACCAACAACGAACTCGGCTTCGACTACCTGCGTGACAACATGGCGATGTCACTCGACCGCAAAGTGCAGCGCGGCCACAACTACTGCATCGTCGATGAGATCGACTCCATCCTCATCGACGAGGCGCGCACCCCGCTCATCATCAGTGGCCGCCTAGCCGACGCAGCGAAGATCTACTACCAGTTCGCTTCCATTGTGCGCGGACTCATCCGCGACGTGCACTAC
>JAUIIS010000214.1 GCA_030431575.1 Acidimicrobiia bacterium
GCTCAACGAACGTTTGCTCACTGCAAACGAAGATCTGCGTCGCTTCGCCCGGTGTGTGGTCGAAGAACTCGGTCTCCCGCTTCGTGCTGTTGAAGAACAACTCGGCTCGCTCGCCGGCTTTGTCGACGTTATGGGGTCCGATCCCAAGAAACGCATCGACAACCTCGAGCGCAGCGTGACCCGCATGGCGAGCGTCCTCAACGAACTCATTGCCTTCGCCCGCTACGAGCTAAGTCTCACCAACGATGACACCGTCGACCTCAACCATGCGTTGGAACGAGCTATCGAGGCAGAGTCGGCAGCGATCAGCGCCAGTCGGCTTCGCATCTCCCCCGCACCCTTACCAACGGTCCGTGCCGACCCGAGCGAAATGGAACAAGCACTACGCATCATGGTCCGCAACGCGGCCCGATTTGCGGCGAGCGAACGAGCAGAACTCGTGGTCTCTGCTACCACGAAGGACGGTCAATGGGTGGTTAGCTTCCTCGACAACGGCACTCCCATTGCCAGTGAGGCCGTGCAACATCTCTTCAAGATTGAGGTCAACGACACGCACGAGCCTGCCGTGCCGGCGTTAGCCCTTGTACGCAAGATGGTTGAGCGATATGGCGGCTCAATCGAAGTCGACACCGAGTATGTGCGCGGAGCGCATCTGCTGTTGCGCTTTCCGGTGGCCCCGGTCCCCGACGCCCAATAGCCACCCCTTTAATTGTTGGTCATGCCGCCGTCAACCTTGATGGTCTGTCCGGTCACGTAGCTGGCTGCATCTGAGGCGAGAAAGCACACCACGTTGGCGATCTCTTCCGCGGTCCCCCAACGCAACAGCGGGACCCGCTTTACGAACCCCTCGCGAACCTGTTCTTCGCCGAGGCGCTCAAAGGTTGATTCCCACATCTCAGTGTCCACGAGACCCGGGGCCACGCCATTAACGCGCACACCTTTGTTGGCCCACTCATTTGCCAGGTTCTTGGTGAGGGTGTTGAGACCACCCTTCGAGGCTGCGTACGCGCCTTGAGCCCCGCCAGCGCCCGTCGATGCAGTCGAGGAAACGTTGACGATGTTTCCCTGGGTGGCAAACAGTGGTTTGGCGAATCGTGCGGCCAGCAAGAACGCTTGGCGAAGGTTCACGAACAGCGTTTGGTCAATGGCTTCACCGGTGGCCTTGGAGGCTGGCTGGTTGCGTTCGACCGCTGCGTTGTTGACCAAAATGTCCAGCCCGTCAAACGCGTCAAGCGCTGCAGAAACAATGGCATCGACCGAGCCGTCTTCGCTGAGGTCGGCTGTGATGACAATGGGGTCGTTCTTGAGATCAGCTGCGATGGCGTGGAGTCGGTCGGTGCTTCTGGCAACAAGTGCAACGCGTGCCCCACCGGCATCGAGTTGGCGGGCGACAGCCTCGCCTATTCCTCGGCTGGCTCCGGTGACGAGAGCGCGCTTTTGATCAAATGGAGAAGTCATGGGCACACACCGTAGGCGAGTTTGGGAATACGTGTGCATGGCGGTCTGGAGCGAGTACCATGTGCGCCGTGCACGAACTGCTCCTTGCGCTGCGACTTACGAACCCGATGACCTGACCCGTCCAGGTCATCGGGATTCTGTTCGTTTGTCCACGCAAGTCGAGAGGTAATTAACCATGAGCGCGCAACCCCCCAAGCCGAACGCGGTGCAACAGCCGAGCGGCATGCCCTTCCATCGCTACAAGCCCTTTGGGGCGATTGATATTGCCGACCGTACCTGGCCTGGCAAGGTCATAACCGAAGCACCGTTGTGGTGTTCGGTCGATCTACGCGACGGTAACCAGGCCCTCATTGAGCCAATGGACTCCGAGCGCAAGTGGCAGATGTTCACCGCGCTTGTCGATATGGGTTTCAAAGAGATCGAGGTCGGCTTCCCGTCGGCGTCAGACACCGACTTCTCGTTCGTTCGAGAGATAATCGATCAAGGTGCGATTCCAGACGACGTCACCATCCAGGTACTGGTGCAGTGCCGTCAAGAGCTGATCGAACGCACCTATGAAGCCATCGAGGGTGCTAAGACCGCCATCGTTCACTTCTACAACTCAACATCTACGCTGCAACGCGACGTTGTGTTTGGGCTTGATATGGCTGGCATCACCAAGATTGCCACCGACGGCGCTGCGCTGTGCAAGTCCCTTGAAGCCCAGATCCCAGACACGTTGGTTCGCTACGAGTATTCGCCGGAGTCCTTCACCGGTACCGAGCTGCCCTTTGCCAGAGACGTCTGCGATGCTGTGGTTGAGGTCATCGACCCATCTGTTGATGACAAGATCATCATCAACCTTCCTGCCACCGTCGAGATGGCCACTGCCAACACGTATGGCGACATGATTGAGTGGATGCACCGCAATCTGGCGCGCCGCGAACACATCATCTTGAGCCTGCACCCACACAACGACCGTGGTACGGGTGTTGCTGCTGCCGAGTTTGGGATCATGGCGGGGGCCGACCGTGTCGAGGGCACGCTGTTCGGCAATGGCGAGCGCACTGGCAACGTCGACGTTGTCACCCTGGCCATGAACATGTTCAGCCAAGGCATCGACCCAATGCTTGACATGAGCAACATC
This sequence comes from Acidimicrobiia bacterium, assembly GCA_030431575.1. Taxonomy (GTDB): domain Bacteria; phylum Actinomycetota; class Acidimicrobiia; order Acidimicrobiales; family UBA8592; genus JAUIIS01. Next base: position 2,585 of record JAUIIS010000214.1, read on the forward strand.
AACGAGCTTCGCCGGACGGCCGAGCACTGCAACCAGCTGCCGGTGCATCCGCGTCACCCCTACGTTGGCGAACTGGTCTACACCGCCTTTTCAGGTTCGCACCAAGACGCCATCAAGAAGGGGTTTGAGGCGCTCGAGCAACAAGACGACGACACCTTTGAGGTGCCCTACATTCCCATCGACCCCAAAGATGTCGGGCGCAGTTACGAAGATGTTGTGCGGGTCAACAGCCAATCGGGTAAAGGCGGGGTTGCCTACCTGCTGAAGACCGAGCACTCCTTCGATCTCCCGCGGCGCATGCAGATCGAGTTCACGCGGTCCATCCAAGAGATCACTGACGACACGGGCAAAGAAATCACCGGCCAGCAGATCTTCAACGAGTTTGCGTCCGAATACCTGGACCTCGATGGCCCATTCATGTTGCATGGGTACGAGGCTGCACAGAACGCATCGGGCGAAGATCGCACGCTGCTGACTGCACGCGTAAGCAAGGCAGGCGAGCTTGCCGTTGTCCAAGGCAACGGCGCTGGTTCGCTCGACGCGTTCGTCAACGGCCTGAGCGCGTGGCAAGACGCCGACCTTCGGGTCATCGACTATCACGAACACTCAGCCGGGGGTGGGGCCGACGCAAAGGCTGTTGCCTACGTCGAAATGGTGATCGGCGGGGTCGAGCTCTGGGGCTGTGGCATTCACACCGATATCACCACCGCTTCCATGCGAGCCATCGTCAGTGCAATGAACCGGGCCGAAACTGTCTAGGCACCTACCCTGCCCGACCACCGGGCCCAACATGTATGGCCAGACAGCACGGGCCATCGCGCGGCAAACCCCGAAAACCTTGGTCTCGCTAGCTGGGACGTCTAGCGAGACCGTGGGTTTTCGGGGTTTACTCCCTCCACAACATGCACCGAGGTGCTGTCGTGCGAAGTTGTTACTGGGCGAACCCAAGCTGATTGCGTCCAGCATCCTTGGCGCCATACAGCGCATCGTCGGCCAGCTTGATCAACCGTTCGCCCGCGTCGCGGTCGTGCACTTGGGTCAGTAGCGCCGCACCACCGCTGATGGTTACCTTCAGCGGGCCATGGGTCGAAGGCACCTCAGTGGCCTCAACCGTCGCCCGGATGCGTTCGCCGGTGACCGCCAGATCGTTCATTGAACAATCGACGACAACGAGCGCAAATTCTTCGCCCCCGTAGCGGGCGAACAACTCATCTGCGCGCGTAACCCGAGACGCAGCGTGCGCAACAGCCTTTAGGACGTCATCGCCTATTTGATGCCCATAGGTGTCGTTGAATCTCTTGAAATGGTCGATGTCAAACAAAATCATGCCAACGCTGCCCGCATCGCGACGCACTGCGCCAGCAATACAACGAGCCAGATGATCATCGAACGCTGCTCTGTTGGGCACGCCGGTGAGTCGGTCTTCGAAGGCCATGCCCTCGAGCTGTTGGTTCGAGGCCCGGAGATCCTCCGCAGCCTGCTCGACCGTCTGGAGGTTGTGGGCCATGTCGAGCGACACTTCGACCAGTCGGCTTCGCGCTTCGCCCAACATAACCTGATGCGACATGCCCTCAGGCAGGTCCACGCTCAGCGTGTCGGCCATGTCTCGAACCCGATATTCGAGATCGTGAACAAACTCTTCTAGCTCGATGTCATTGAGTCCCGCCATAGAGAGCGCATCGTGGAGGGCCTCAACGGCTGCGGGGTCGCCGCATTCGCCGAGGGCGTGTTCGGTCAAGACCACGTTCTTCAGCACCGCTGCGAGCGGCTCTGCGCCATTAACTTCCTCGCTCGCCTCAGCGTCCACATACATGGTTGCCGCGGCGGTGACGATGAGCTCTGGCAGGCCCCACTCCTCAAGCACGGCCATGGTCACATCGGCGCTACTGAAACCAAAGACTGCGGTCTCGGCTTCAAATGATGGCCACACTCCCCCGGCCTTCAACACCTCTGCGTATTCGGCTGGTTTGGACTCACTGAGCACCAAGCGTCCGAGGTGACTCAGCAAACCGGTAAGGAAGGCCTCTTCGGCCAAGCCGTGAGCGGTGGCTTCAGCCCACCGTCGGGCGGTCACGGCATTCAGCAAGCTGTGATACCAGTAAGTGTCCATGTCCAGCGACCCACCATTGTCACCGAGCTCGCTGGCAAGAGAGAAGCTGAGCGCCATCATCTTCACAGCTTTGAGACCGAGCAGCGCAACCGCTCGATCGATGCTTGTGACCTCGCGGCTCAAGCCATATGCAGGTGAGTTGGCGACCTGCAGTATTCGAGTTGCCAACACCGGGTCGTTGCTCAATACCGCTGCGAGGTCTCCTGCATCGCTGTCTTGGTCCCTGGTCAGCCGGATGATCTCCATCGCCACAAAAGGTGGTGAAGGAAGCGTCTGTAGGGATGCTGTTATGTCCATTTTCAGCCTAGGTGTATTCATGACTCGCCGTCTCGTGTAAACATCGGTCCTATTGCATGACAAAGGTGGTGAAGATGACTCGCACCACCTCGCCGTTGGGGAAGGCCTCCTGGACCGCTAAGGAGATCTCTTCTTTGAGAGCCGTGGGCGCATTTGGTTGGCGCAGTTCGGCAAACGTCTTCTGGGTCACGATGTCGATCACAACGTCGTTGACCTTCGGGAGTTGCATCTCAACGTCGGCCAAGGCGAAGTCGACCGACAACACGGCAGCCACGTTGAGACGCAGGAAGTGAAGCTCGTCCTGGTCAGCAAGGTTGACGACCATTTCTTCGAGCGGGGCCACCTCGCCCTCCTCCACCAGTACCTCGGCGGACAAGGCTGCTTCTTCAGCGGCGAGCGCTGCTGCTTCTTCTTCGGTGGGAGGCGGTGACCCCTTCAGCACAAAGTTGTACAGCAAGCCACCCACGATGAGCAGGCCGATGATTTTCTTCTTCTTGGCGGCTTTGGCAGCGGCCTCTGCCTCTTCTTCTGATAGTGCTTCGTCAGCCATCGGGCTCTCCTAGTACTAGGATTCAGGCTCTTCGGCGACCGGTGCGGGGTCGACGTCAAGCAGATTGTCGGGAACGATCTCGGGGGCAGCGGGGTCGGTAATGCCGGCGCCGAAGTCGGCTGCCTGGGGAACCTCGCTGGCGGTAGTTTCGAGGGCAACGGTTTGCTCTTGGAACGGGTCAACAATGAGAACGACTTCGACCCTTCGGTTCTCGGCCCTACCCTCAGCTGTAGCGTTGCTGACCCTCGGGCGGGTATCGGCGTAGCCAGCAGCCGATAGGCGCACTGGTGCCACTCCAGCGACTTCGGTAAGGAACCGCAGCACGTTGGTGGCTCGATTTGTTGACAGCTCCCAGTTGGTAGGCCATTCGGTGCCGCTCGTTGGCAGGTCGTCGGTGTGCCCTTCGATCACCAGCAAGTTGTCGACGGCCGAGAGCACCTCGGCCACGGTGGTCAACACGACCACGCCATCGGGGAGCACCTTTGCCTCGCCGTTGCGTCGGTAGGTGGTGAGGGCGACATACTTCTCGTCGGAGATGGCCATGGGCGCGAGTCTTGCACCTGATGGCCTCGGGCGCCTGCGGTTCGGATCGCCGGCCGGATCAGGCCGGCAGACTCGCAGGCATCGAGGCGCCCAT
>JAUIIS010000215.1 GCA_030431575.1 Acidimicrobiia bacterium
TGCGAAACCGTCAACGTCGACATCATCGCTGTTGTCCGTGGCGGCGGGGCCAAGACCGATCTTGCCGTCTTCGATGACGAAGTAGTTGCGCGAACCATCGCGGCGGCATCGGTGCCAGTTCTCACAGGCATAGGGCACGAGATCGACACTGCAGTTGCAGACCACGTAGCGCACCTGGCGCTCAAGACACCTACCGCGTGCGCCTCCCATATCGCAGAGGCCACGCGCCGCGCCGACCATCGCGCCACCGAGCTCTGGGGCGCCATTGCGGCTGCGGCAACCCTGCAACTCCACAACAGCAACCACCGCCTTACCACCGCAGCGCAACAGGCACGCACGCTGGCCCAACAAGGTGTGCGCGATGCCAACGACAACACTGCAGCCGCGGCGCTGCGCGTCAAAGAGCTTGTGTCGCTGCGGCTGGATCGCGCCAGTGCCAGACTGTCCACCAACAGCACCACGATCAGTCTGGGCGCCCGCCATCAGCTACGCGACGCCACCGAGCGCACCCAACGAGCCGCAACCACCCTCAGCAAAACAGCGCCTCGCCAAACTGCGTCGGCCAAAGCAGTCCTCGATCGCGCCGAAGACCAGCTAAGGCTTCTCGACCCAGCCCGGGTGCTTGCAAGAGGCTGGAGCATCACCACCAACGCCCAAGGCCAGGTAGTGCGCGCCACCACAGACCTAGCCGTTGGCCAGGTACTCACTACTCGAGTCGTCGACGGCTCTGTTACCAGCAGGGTCACCTCCACCGCACCTTCAGGGACTTCAACTACCGTCCCGCCTGAAGACGAAAGCAGCCAACCGTGACCACACCACCAGATCAGATGGGCTACGCCGACGCACTCGAGGAGCTCGAGGGCATCCTCAACCAGCTCGAAGACGACGGGATCGACGTCGACGTGTTGGCCAGCTTGGTCGAACGCGCCGCAGAACTCATTCGCTTGTGTCGCGGCCGCATCCGCGCTGCCCAACTGAGTGTCGAAGAGATCGTGGCAGACCTCGACCAGTTGACCGAACCACAGACCGACCCTTCCAGCGCCGACACCGAAGACACCTAGGAACGGCCCCAGCTTATGGAAACCTCCAGCGAGTCCCCCGCTCCTGAAGCCCTCACGGTGGTTATCGAACCCGTGGACACCAGGCTGCTTCAAGTCCTCGATCTCGAACGCGCCAAATGGACTGCAGTCGACCCATCCCTCCAACAGCCATTCGACGCGCTAGCCGAGCTGGTGCTTGTGGGGGGCAAGCGGTTGCGACCAGCCTTCTTTCATTGGGCCCACGTGGGCGCAGGGGGCGAGCCCTTTGCCCCCGAAGCGGTCGATGCAGGCGCAGCTATAGAAATGCTGCACGCCTTTGCCTTGGCACACGACGACATCATGGACGCATCGCTGTCTCGACGAGGGCACCCCACCGTGCACGTGCGCTTTGCCGACACCCATCGGAAAGAACACTGGCAGGGCAACCCCGACCGTTTCGGCGAGGCGGTCGCCATACTGGTGGGCGACTTGGCCCACGTATGCGCCGATCACCTCATGGCGGGCCGTTCACCTGCCATTGCCGATATCTGGGACGAGCTGCGCATGGAGGTCAATGTCGGGCAGTACCTCGACGTACTCGCCGGGGCTCGTGGGTCTGCCAGCGAAACCATGGCCCGACGGATTGTCGAGTACAAGACCGGGCGCTACTCGGTGCAACGGCCTCTACATCTTGGTGCAGCGATGGCTGGGCAGTTCGATCGGCTTGGACCAAAACTCACCGCATACGGCCAGCCAGTTGGTGTGGCCTTTCAGTTGCGCGACGACGTCCTCGGCGCGTTTGGCGATTCCGCAGTAACGGGTAAGCCCGTGGGCGACGACCTTCGAGAAGGTAAACCCACGCCGCTGTTGGCCAGTGCCCGCTCGTTGGCAACCCCAAGCCAAGCCAACGTCCTCGAACGAGCTGGCGCACGGGATATGTCAGAGACCGAACTCGAAGAGCTGCAAGAGGTCATGGTGGCTACTGGCGCTGTTGCTGCGATCGAGGATGAGATCACCAGCCTCACCAACACTGCGCTGTCGGTGCTCGAAGATCTCCCGCTCGTTGGCGGAGCCGACGCAGCACTGGCCCAACTCGCCAACTTCGTAGCTTACCGAACCTTCTAGCGCCAGACCGTCCGCCGAGCGGCCCATCAGTGCGCCTACGCTCACAATCATCGTTACCCACGACGACGACCAGGCGCTGGTCGTGGCAGCCCAACAGGGCGACCGTAGTGCGCTCAACCAGTTACTTGAGCAGCACTATGATCGAATCTACGCGGTCTGTCGTCGGTTGGCGGGAAACGACGCCGATGCCAGCGATGCCACCCAAGAAGCTCTCCTGGCAATTGTGCGTGGCCTCGACAAATTCGATGGTCGGGCCCGGTTCAGCACCTGGTCGTACCGGGTTGCCACCAATGCATGCCTCGACGAACTGCGACGTCGGGGACGACGCCCAACCCCGGGACTCCCCGAGCACGAAACCCACGACCAAGCCCCTCAGGCTGGCGCGCCTGGTGTTGCTGACACTGTGGCTGATCGGCTCGACCTCGATGCCGCGCTGGCCGAACTACCCGAGGAGTTCCGCGCTCCGGTGGTGCTGCGCGATCAGGTAGGCATGGACTACGCCGAGATCGCAGAGACACTCAGCATTCCGGCCGGTACGGTGCGCTCGCGGATAGCACGCGGACGTGCCCGACTGGCCCAAACTCTTCTCGATTCGGGGAACCAGGACCCCCCTGACCAACGTCGTACTGAGCAACCATGACCTCCAGCGACTCCTTCGATCGCGATGAACTCATCGCCGCCTACCTAGATGGTGAGGCCACGCTGGCCGAACGCGCCCAGGTAGAGGCCGATCCCGACCTGGTCGAACGGGCCGAGTTGATGCGCTCAGTGGCCGACATGGTGGCCCAGCCGGTAAACCCAGCCCCAGCTGCTTTGCGCTCGGCCCATATTGCTGCGGCCCTGGAAGCGTCATCCACGACGCCAGTGGTCACGTCGCTGCAGGCTGCGAAGCAGCGGCGCCGGGTGGACTTCACCAAAGTTCTGGGCGCAGCCGCGGCCGGTCTGCTGGTGCTGTTCGCGGGTGTGGCAGTCCTGTCGAGCGGTAACGACGGCGACGACACTGCCACCGAGACGTCGGATCAAGGGACCGAAGAGACCGAATCGTTCGACTTCGACACCGAAGAGGGCGTCGGTGGCGAAGACGAACTCTCCGCCACCGAGATGCCCGAGGCCGAAGGCGCCGAAGAAGAAGCGAGTGACGCTGAGGCAGTCATGGAAGCACCCCAAGCCGAGGCCGACATGGGCGAGGCCGACATGGCAGAAGATGCCAGCGACAGCACCAGCGCAGAGTCCAGTCGTGGTGGCCTTGATGGGCTCTTCCTCGACACAGCAGTCATCGTGGTCCCCACCTCCGATGCATTCTTGGACGAGGTTGGCCGCCTGGTGCGCGACGAATCTGGCGACGGCTCCAGCGACGACAGCGGGGAATCCATCGACGTTACAGAAGCGCTCTGTATCGAAGAACTTCTGCAATATGCGGGCCAGGACGAGATCGTGGCTGCAGGCTTTGCCATTATCGGCGGCAACAACCTCGAGTTTGTTGTGGTTGCGACAGACCAGGGTTCGGTGGTCATCACCGCCGACGCCGCAACGTGTGCCCTCGAAAACCGCCGCATCCTCAACCCGTAGCCCCAGCCGGGGTTCGATGACCGCTGGAGAACCGCGCTAGCCTGCCACGCATGGCTGAAACCACCTCCACCGACGCCGTGCCCGCCGAGGGTTCGATTCCGGGCCTGCCGGCCGATTGGCCCCAACAAGCCACCACCAAAGTTGTGGGTGCCGTCGACAACATCCGGGTCAAGACCTCCGGACCTGCGATCCGTGTAAGCAGAGCGATCGTGTATGGCCTGGTGGCTGGCATCTTGGCGCTTATTGCGCTGCCAATCTTGCTTGTGGCCATTACCCGCGGCCTGATCTATGCCATAGAGAGTCTTGGCAACACCACGCACGGCAACGCCGTGTGGATTGCCTACACCGGCGTCGGAACAGTTTTGTGCGCAGTTGGGTTCTTCCTCTGGAGTCGCCGCCCTCGTGGCGCAGCGCGACCCTAGACGCATCCTCTCACCAAAGGTTTACAGACATGACTGAGCATCGCGAAGTAATCGTTGTGGGCTCGGGCCCCGCTGGGCTCACCGCAGCTATCTACACCGCCCGCGCCAGCCTGGCACCATTGGTTATCGAAGGCGAGCCTTCCTCGACCAGCGACCAGCCTGGCGGACAACTCATGCTTACCACTGACGTTGAGAACTTCCCCGGTTTCCCTGAGGGAATCATGGGCCCCGACCTCATGATCCGGATGAAAGAACAGGCCACACGCTTTGGCGCTGAGGTGATCACCAAGAAGGCGCGCCGGGTCGACTTGTCCGCTCGGCCCTACAGCATCTGGGTCGACGACGAAACCGCCGCCGAACCCGACTACACCGCCGACGCGCTCATCGTATCCACTGGCGCTCAGTCGCTGATGCTCGGGCTTGAAAACGAAACCCGGCTGGTCGGCCACGGCGTCTCAACCTGTGCAACCTGCGATGGCTTCTTCTTCCGCGATCAACAGATTGCCGTGATTGGCGGCGGCGATTCTGCCCTCGAAGAAGCCGGCTTCTTGACCAAGTTCGCCAGCAAAGTAACTGTCATCCACCGTCGCGACGAGTTGCGGGCATCAAAGATCATGCAAGAACGCGCCTTGGCGAACCCCAAAATCGAGTTCTTGTGGAATGCCACGGTCACCGCAATCCACGGCGACACCAAGCTCAGCGGCGTGACGGTCGAGGACACGGTGACCGGTGAGACTACAGAGATGGCCATCGATGGCCTCTTCATTGCCATTGGCCACAAGCCCAATACCGACGTGTTTAAGGGCCAACTGGAAATGCGCGAGAATGGCTACATCACTACTGCGCCAGATTCCACCGCCACCAATGTCGATGGGGTCTTTGCCTGCGGCGATGTGCAAGACGACATCTATCGCCAAGCTATCACCGCTGCTGGCTCTGGCTGTGCTGCGGCCCTTGAGGCTGAGCGCTGGCTCGAGGCTCAACACGACGCATAGCAGTCCTGTGGCCAATGCCACTAGGGTTGACTATCTGCAAGGGAATGCCGGCAACACCAATCGGGTTTCCTTCTCTGCAGAACCAACTAGGTTTGCAGTAGCCCTAGCGAGCTGACACTCGCGAACCTCATCTCAAAGGACTCCTCCGATGGCCGCTGGCATCACCACCTTGACCGCAACCACCTTCGATGAAGAGATCGGCAGCTCCTCCGAGCCCGTCTTGGTCGACTTTTGGGCCGAATGGTGCGGACCGTGCAAAATGATTGCACCTATCCTCGATGAGATCGCCGACGAGCAAGCTGGCAACATCAAGATCGCCAAGCTCAACGTCGACGAAGCCGCAGAGGTTGCCCGTCGTTTCGAGGTCCTCAGCATCCCTACCCTGTTGGTCTTCAAGGACGGCGAAGTTGCCAAGCGTATCGTTGGTGCAAAGGGCAAGGCAGCCCTGCTCGACGACATCAACGAGTTCCTTTAAGCCAGCCTCCGTTCACTGATTCCCTTTGCGCGACACGGCCGCGAGGGAGCGGGGCCAGCTGATTGGGCTGCTACCGTTGCCCTCTTGTTGCTGTTGATCTTGCGCCCGAATCTCCAATGAGTGCCGTCGTTGGTCTTCCGCTGAAACGCGGTGATAGCGGCGACGCTGTGCGCGACCTCCATCGGCGGCTCGCTGAGGCAGGGTTCGCGCCCGTCGACTTGCTTGACGACGCGTTCAGCGAGAATACAGTTCAGGTTGTCCGAGATTTCCAGGCAAGTCGTGGCATTGAAATCGACGGCATTGTTGGACGCCATACCTGGACTGCGCTAGCCGAAGCCGCGCATCGGCTTGGCGACAGGTTGCTCTATCACAAGCAGTCCCCCATGCTGCGCGGTGACGATGTGGCCGACCTCCAACGTCGCCTAGGTTCGCTGGGATTCGATGCTGGCCGGGTCGATGGGATCTTTGGCCCCGAAACGGCTGCGGCCCTATCGACCTTTCAACGCAACGC
>JAUIIS010000216.1 GCA_030431575.1 Acidimicrobiia bacterium
TGCCACCCGTTCGGGGAGCAACTCTTGCATCACCATGGCCCACTCGGTGATGCTGTTGGTGAGATCTTCGAGGACGGTCTCCTCCACGTAGCGGCGGTCTATGCGCATCTGGCGTTCCGACCAGCTCTTGACCTCTCGCCAACGGTCTTGCCCAAACCCAATGAGTTCTGCGGTAACACGGCATGGCAGCTGTGCCGCGAGCGCATCCACAACTTCGACCGCTCCGGTGCGTTCGTGCTCGTCGATGGCGGCGTCTACGAGGTCGGCCACCATAGCCTCGTAGTGCGCTGCATGGTCCCGAACCGCACGGGGAGTGAAGCGCCGATTAACCATGCGTCGTTGCTGAAGGTGCTCGGGGTCGTCATGGGAGATCATGGTTGCTTCGTCGACTGAATGCACTACCCGGTAAGCGCCGCCGCCGTCTGGGTGCCGGCTGCGGAACACGTCAGGGTTTCGTTCAACCTCCAAGACGTCCGCGTGGCGCGCTGCCAGCCAATACCCGCTCGCTGGGTCTTGCCACAACCCTGGGTAGCTCAACAGATCGCTATGGCTGGCCTGCGGGTCTGCCTGCCACCAGCTTGGATCCAAGATGTTGGTGGTCGGCGTCGCAAGTTCTTCCATATTCCGACTGTAACCCGCCCAGATGCAGGCCGTCTGGTGAAGCGTGGCGCTAGCCAGACACCGTGTTTTGTGGGACAGGAACCGCTTCTTCGCAGAAAAGATGCCGTGGGTAATGCCTGGGTAATGGCGCGCTAACGGCGGTGCGCGACGATGCCCAGGACGGCAAATAGGGGCAGGTGACGCATGGGCAGAAGAAGCCTGGTGGGGTCCTCTGACGCCGATCTGGTCGAAGCGGCCAGATCGGGTTCAGCGGATGCATTCGCGGAGTTATATCGACGGCATTCCAGGGCGGCACGCATGGCCGTCTCTGACAATGTAAAGGACCCCGAACGCCAGCGCGACGTGCTGCAAGAGGTCTTCACCAAAGCGCTGGCCCGGCTCGAGTCGCTTCGCGACCCGGCCCAGTTTCGGCCATGGGTCCTCCAGATTGCTCGCAACGCGTCAATAGACGACTTGCGCTCTCGGCTGTCCAAGCCAACCGACACCATTGACGACGACGAAGACCAGCGCGAGGTGGCCTCAATAGATATTGGCCCAGACGAGCAGGCCGAGCTCCGCCAGCTGGCTGTTGCCATCGAGCAAGGCGTGGCCACGCTGTCATCGCGCGACGCTGCGGCGCTTTCTATGGCTGTGCACCTGGGCTTTGGGCCCGAGGAGATTGCGGCCGCACTTGACATCTCCTACGGGAACGCCAAAGTAGTCCTTCACCGAGCCCGCAGGCGCCTCCGCTCGGCTCTCGAGCAGCAGTCGCTGCTCGAGTCCGTTGGGGGCCAATCATGATTGCGCTCCCTGAGCCGTCCACAGCCAACCACGCCCCGGCGAACCCAGCCGGGATGCTTGGAACGACTGCAGCTGGGCGGTGGACGCGGCTAGAGGCCCTCGATGCGCAGGTCATGGTCTCGAACCATTTCGGCCAGATGGTCGGGGAGCCGGTTGGGCTCCCACGTGCTACCGAAACCCTCGACGTCGTCCTCGTCGCGGTAGGCCAAAGCGACACCAGGTCCGATCAAGGCTGCAAACGCCGTGCGCTCGGCCTCGTCCAACGACCCAACAAAGGATCGTATCTTCTCGAGCAGGCGCTCTGTTGCCTCCGAAGGAACAGTCATCTCAACTTCTTTCTACCAAGGGCTCGTCAGTACCAGACGGACAAACTCGGTGCGGTTACACATCTCATATCGAGGACTACATCGACCCTGGAGACACACCGATGACCACACCAACCTACCTGCTCCGCATAGTCACACCATCGGGCACAACATCGGTCGAACTCACCAATCCCACCACGCTTGGCCGAGAGGGAACCGACGTGGTTCTCGATGATCCGGCCGTTTCTCGGGCCCATCTCAGCGTCGAAGGTGCGGGCGCCCAGCTCCTCATCACGGACCTAGGAAGCTCAAACGGCACGTATGTCTCGGGTGCTCGGATTAGTGGGCCTACGACCCTCACCGTCGGTGACGCCGTGACCCTGGGCGACTCCACTGTCACTTTTGTCGAAGTAACCGGGCACGGATCCGACCCTCGCGCCACCGCTGCCCCCCACACCAACGACGGTGCCCAGACACCGGACCCAGATCGTGCGCAAGAAGCACCCCAAGTCGAGCCAGCCCCGTCAGCACCGCCGTCAGCGTCACCGGCGGGGCTGGCTCATTCACCAAGCGTAAACGCCGGCAACGGGCCCTCGTTGGCCTATGCAGGCAAGTCACTCATCTCTGAGGCTGTCGAACTTCGCTTCGCCGAGGGGAGCTATGGCCAAGAGATCGCCAAGAGCTATGCCGCAACTGCAGCTCGGGCGCGAAAAAGGCTTGCTGGGTTGGGCTCTGAGCCCTGGGGAGCACTGCCGGTTGTCCACCTGATTGACCCCTACCACGACAACGGCGAAGTCGTGACAAGCGGAGCGGTCATCGATGCGGCGCGAGGCGAGGCTTGGGTTGTGGCAACACCTGAAGCTCCGCCCGAAGATCCGCACCGACTCTTGGCTGTGCTCTTTGGCGCAGCGTTACCCTCGGCGGAAGAGCTTGCATTCCTCATCGAGGGGTATGGCCTCCACAAGTCGGGCCTCCCTGACCCAGATGAAACCTTGAGCGAGATGGGGGTACTGCCGCCCATCGAAGGCGCAGACGGCGAAACGCGTGGCCTGATGGCGATGTCTTTCGTGCGTTTTCTCGTTGGCAAAGAAAACGAAGCCGCAGTGATTCGTTTGCTGGGGGCACCTGATGGAAGAGTCGAAGAGACCTGCCGAGAAGTCTTTGGGTCGGCGATGGCACAGCTCGAAGACGCCTGGCGACGCAAGACGCTCGCGGGTGAGTCCGACGTAAAGACGGGCGACTTCCTGCGGCTCTCGCTGAAGTACCTCAAGCCGTACAAACTGCGTCAGGCCGAGATCTTTGCGTACATGCTCCTCAGCCTGGCATTTACCGCTGCGTTTCCGTTTGTGACCCAACGGCTGTTCGATACTGCCCTGCCCAGCGGGGAGTTCAGTCAGGTTATGCAACTGCTTATTGCTCTTGCCATTGCCTTTGTGATCTCGCTCGTCGCGGGTGTCCGCCAGGCCTACCAAACCGCCTGGGTCTCGGGCGCCGTCACGCGCGACATCCGTCAATCCATGTTTGCTCACGTCCAACGGCTGCCAGCGTCGTGGTTTCACAACCATCCACAAGGCGACGTGCTCTCCCGCCTCTTCAGCGATGTGGGCGCTGTGCAGAGCGGGTTGTCGGAGGCTATTGGTCAGGGCATATTCCAGATGATCTCGTTGGTGGTCACCGCGGGCATCATGTTGACCATCAACCTCTGGCTCGGAATTGTCGTGCTGTTAGCTGCGCCCTTGGTGGGGTTGGTCTACCGCAACATGGCAGCTGGGGCGCAGGAGCGTTCGCTCGCTATGCAAGAAAACCACAGCGCGTTGCTGTCGATGGCCGCAGAGAATTACTCGGCCAACCCGGTAGTCAAGGTCTTTGGTTTGGCGGGCAGAGAAGAGCGACGGTTCGAGCAACAAGGCAACCGGGTATTCCGCTCTATGCGTCGGCTTCAGCTTTGGGGTGGTCTCTTTGGGCTGTCGGTCAACTTGATCGTCACCTTGCTGCGGCTCGGCGTCCTGGGATTTGGCGCTTGGCTTATCTTGGAAGGCGACTTCACCACCGGCGGACTCGTTGCATTCTTGGCCATCATGGGCGAAGTCCTTGCCCCAGTGACGGTGCTTGTTGGCCTGAGCCAAGAAATCCAGACATCTATGGGTTCACTCGTTCGGATCAACGAAGTCATGGATGCCCCGCTCGAACCTGGAGACGAAGACCTTCCAGTGCTAGCGCCCATGAGCCGCGAGCTTCGCCTTGCAGGGGTTGGCTTGTCCTACACCCCCGAACGCAGGGCACTTGATGAATTTGATGCCACCATCGAGGCTGGGACCCGAGTGGCCTTTGTTGGCCCCAGCGGCTCCGGGAAGAGCACCGTCTTGCGCCTGCTCATGCGCATGTACGAGCCGGACGAAGGAGCGATCTTGATAGACGGTGTCGACGTGCGCACGGGATCCATGCGCTCCTGGCGCGAGCAGCTTGGCGTGGTGTTTCAGGACTCGTTCCTGTTTGACGCAACATTGCGCGAGAACATCGCCTATGGACGCGCTGGCGCTACAGATGCCGACATCGAAGCTGCAGCACAAGCCGCTGAGATCGACACCTTCATCGACTCGTTGCCCAACGGGTACAACAGCCTGGTGGGCGAGGGCGGCTCGAATCTGTCCGGTGGCCAACGCCAGCGGGTGGCCATTGCCCGAGCGCTTGTCCGTAACCCACAGATTCTTGTCCTCGACGAAGCCACGTCGGCCTTGGACCCCGCCACCGAGCGTCAGATCAACGACACCATTGGCCGTATCGCCAAAGGCCGTACCGTTGTGGCGGTTACCCATCGGCTCGCCTCGATTACCGACTACGACCGCATCTTTGTCATTGTTGACGGGCGACTGGCTGAGTTTGGTGCACACGACGAACTCGTCGAAGCCGGCGGAGCGTACGCTCGCCTGTGGGCTGAACAGACAGGGACAACCGCTCCCGAGGCAGAACCATTCGACGCCGTCGCGGCGCTGCGACGGGTCCCGTTCTTGGCTAACGTCTCGGCCCAAACCATCGACCGGCTGGTCGAGAGGTTCGATGCGTTCGGGCTCGAAGGCGGGCGAACCCTCGACGAAGGGTCCGGCTTTGTCTTGGTTGCCGAGGGCACCGGTGAAGTGCTGGCCCCCTCAGGCGTGGCCACCGCAACCTTGCGCGCCGGGGATGCCTTTGGTGTGGGTTCGGCGCTTGGGGCGCCAGCGACAGCAACGCTGCGGGCAAGCGACCACATGTCGCTATTGGCCATCAGCGCGCAAGATCTGGCCGAAGCAGCGGACCTTGACCCCAGTCTCGCCGCCAAACTCAGCGGTGACGCAGACGTCGACGCTCCATCATCAGGAGGCGTGCGTCTCACCAGGATGACCCTCTCAGCCCCCATCCCTGCGGTCAAAGGCACCACATCGGCCAGCCGACAAACACAGTCGGGCACCCTCGCCGGCGCGACCTCGTCCGCCACTCGCGCCACGGGAGCCTTCCCGCGGTTAAGTTAGGAACTCGATCATGTCTGCCACCACTCGCCCAACCCTCCATGCCATCGTACGCGCAGCCGTTGACGCCACAGGCGCGGCCCGGGGTTGGCTGCTGCACGTCGCCGGCGCCGAGTTCACCGTCGTGGCCGCTCACCCGCACGACGACGGCGTCGACCTCGTAGGCACGCAACGCCCCATTCAAGGAACGGCCGGGTTTGTGGCATCATCAGGCCAACCCGCAGCCATGCAGGTCCGCCCTGGCGACAACGACAACACGGGCGCAGGCGGATCACCCGGCCTGCCAGCAGCGCTGCTCGCTGCACCCTGTGGCGTCGAGGAAGTCATTGGGGTGCTCGAACTCGTCGACCCCGACGGCGGCAGCTTCACCTTCGATGACGTCGAAACCGTTTCGCTGTTGGCCGATGTAGCTGGTGTTGCGCTCGACGAGAACGAACCAGCATCGGCGCCCCCCACCCCCGCAGCGCTTGCCGACGCGCTCAGCCGCCTCGAGCGCGCTGACTCAGTGCGCTACGCGGCCATAGCGCGCGCTGTTCAGGCGCTTCTGTGAGCGAGCAGCGACCAGCGTGGAGTCGAGACTCCATGGTGCTCAAGCTGCCCAGCGCCGCGAACCTCGACGACCTCAGCCACGACTGGGTCTTTGGCGGCGCCGACGGCACCGGTGTGCGCGTCGCAGTCATCGACAGCGGGATCGATGCCGATCACCCAGACCTGCATGGGTGCGTCGATGCCGAGTCAGCAGTCGAGTTTGGCACCGACAGCGCAGGCGAGCTGGTGCGTGTCGATGGACCACACGACGATAGCTTCGGGCACGGGACTGCTTGTGCTGGAATCATCCATTCGCTGGCACCAAAGGCCAC
>JAUIIS010000217.1 GCA_030431575.1 Acidimicrobiia bacterium
CGGCGAGCCTGATACCTGGGAACGCTTCCAGGATTGCCCTGGAGGCAACCACCGCTGCGTCTCGGGTGATGGCATAGAGCGAGCGTGGCCGCTCTTTGGGGACAGCCGGATGGATGGATGGCTTCCCCAAGCCCAGGGCAATACCCGAAGGCAATCCGTCGGCACGGTATTGGCCTCGGGGTTCGCGCTGGCACAAGTCTTTACGCGCCACGTCGAACACATCGGGATCGCTGAACACCCGTGGGTCGCGGTTCGCGGCCGCAGCCGAACAGAACAGCAGGGCACCCGCGGGCAGTAACCGGCCGAAACGTTCGACTTCGTGACGGGCGAATCGTTCAGCTCCCAGTACCGGCGTGCTGTGACGGAGCATTTCGAGCCAGGCAAACTTGCACAGCCGCGGCTCGTCTCGCACCAATTGGAGTTGGTCGGAGTTGGTGAGCAGGAGATACCAGAGATTTGCCAGCCCACCGTGCAAGGTTTCGTGGTCGGCCTCGAGGATGGTGGCCACGAGGTCGGCCGCACATACCGGTGCGCCGCCAAGGCCTTCCAGGTTGGCGGCTGCGGTGATGAGGTCAGTGCCCTCTCCCCCGCTGCGCTCCTTGAGCAACGGTCCGAGCAGCGCCTCCATCTTGTGCATTGCATCGAGACCTGCGAGCTGGTCTGGTGCGTGCCATCGCCAGCCCCGCTGCATCTGCCAATACAAGGACGCGAACTGGTTGAGCTGCTCGGCGTTGAGGTTGAGCACGGCCCCCCACAGATCCAGCGGGAGCCGTGCCGCCATGTCGATGGCGAGATCGGGCTGCTGTGCGCCACCAAGCTCGGCAATGATGGCGGCGACGCAGGCCTCGACGGCATTGTCCACGCCGTTGGCGAAGGCCCACGCAATGGGGAGCTGCTCGAGGAGGTCCCGGCCGTACTCGGGTCGGCCGTAAAACCATTGCTTGGTGCGGGTCTCGTAGTTTGCTTCGTCGGCAAACACAGATGTGACGTCGTCGTAGCGAGTGATCCAGAACCGGTTGCCTACCCAGTCTCGGTAGCACGGGTAGTTCTCGCGCAAGGTCTCAACGAGCGGGTAGGGGTCGGCGAGATAGCTGTCGCTAATGAGTTCACGGGGTTTGATGAGGTTGGTGGTCTCGCCGACGCGTTCGCGCTGGTAAACCTCATAGGTTCGATATCCCGACGCTGGCAACGGCTCGTCGTCGTGCTCGTTCTCGTAGCTTGTGGCGGCGGTGCTCATCCTTCGGCATCGTCGGGAAGGTCGAAGGTCAGCCAAAGCTCGCGAATCGCACCGAGCCCGATAGGCGCCAAGGACGTGCCATCGACGTCTTTGGGCATGCGGTCTTCTGCGATGCGGACGTTTTTGAGGATGGGTTCCAGTATTTGCGAACCAATCACTCCCTCTTGCACCGAAATCCAGGCGCCGGGGCACAAGTGAGGGCCGACACCAAAGGCCATATGGCTACAGGCTCCGTCTTTGTTGTAGCCCGAACGGAGGATCTTGCCGCTGTAGAGGTCTTCGCGGTTGATATCGAACTTTTCGGGTTCTTCGAAGATCCGGTCGTCATGGTTGGCTGAGACGTCGATCATGTGCATCAGCGACCCAGCCGGGATCTTCACGCCGTGCAGTTCGATATCGAATGTGTTGTGCCGGGGTTGGCCGCCGATAGAAGTGGAGTGACGCAGCATTTCATGGAAGGCAGCGTCCCAGAGTTCGGGGTCCTCCTGAACTTGTTCGAACTGGTCGGGGTGCTGGAGCAGGAGATACCAGAGGTTCATGATTGCGCCTCTGGTGGTCTCACCTCCACCACCCACCACCAAGGCGATGAATGAAGTGATTTCTTCGGTGGACATCACGTCGCCGTCGATCTCTGAAGTGCACAACTCAGAGATGATGTCCATGCAGATTTCGTTGCCTGCCTCGTCGTAGAGGAACGTTGGGGTGCGCCTGCGCTCTTCGACCAAGGACTCGACGTAATCTTCGAGGTCTTGGCGGGCTACGAGGCCCGCGTGATGAGTCTCTGAGCCGCCCAACCCCGACATCATGGCGTCGTACCACCAGGTGAACTGGGCGCGAGCCTCTTGGGGGATGCCCAACACTTGAGCCACAACGCTGATGGGGAACTCGTTGGCGAAGCAGCGACCGAGTTCGATGGTGGCTGTACCCGCTTCGCGGTCGATAACCACGTCCTTGGGGTTTGTGGGGTCCCACCATTCGGCGACCAGTTCGCTAGCTATCTGGCGCAGGGCATGGAGGCGTTTGGTCAGCGCGGCCCCAACCAGGTGGCGGCCGTAGATGTTGCGACGGCGGCGGTGCTCGATCCCGCTGAGTTCAAGTTGGGTGTTACCCAGCACCCCGCTGGAGGATCCTTTGGGGATGGTATTGAACCCGATCTCGTCGAAGTAGCACTCGGTGATGTCTTCGTAGCGGCTAACGAAGTAGCAGTTGTGGAGCTTGTCATGGAACACCGGGTAGTGGTCTCGCATGATCCGGTAGTAGGGATACGGGTTTCGAGCGAACTCGGCGCTGTCGAAGATGCGTGGGTCTATCAACGGTGTGCCGTCAGGAGCGTGCCCCATGTCGACGGCCTCCCCCACCGGCATTAGTGGGAACTGCTTACGAGCCCCTTCGTCTTCAAGCTCGATGACTCCCTCGAGCACAGCAGCAAATGGATTCGGCATGGTGGCAACCCCCGTTGGTTCTCCCCAATCGTAGTGAACCGCGCCGCGCCGCGCCGACCGAATCCGATACCGCCCGCCCGTCTCGCCTCAGCAGTGCCCCAACCCCAGTCCCAACTGGGGGACGCCCGTGTCACCAGTGGTGCCGAGATTCGCCACTTCGGGTGAGTTCGTGAGCGCGGAGGTTAGTGGAGGGCCCCGTAGATGGTGGCTTTGAGCTCTCGGCGGAGGGGGTAGTAGCTGGAGGGCATGAACTGGGTCATGAACACTGCGGTGACGCGCTCAACGGGGTCGACAAAGAATGCGGTACTGGCGGCGCCGCCCCAGGCGAACTCTCCAACGCTACTGATGGCACCGTTTTCGGCTGGGCTCAGCACTACCGAAAAGCCGAGGCCGAATCCCATGCCTTCCATGGCGGTCTCGCTAAAGGTGGATTGGCCCATGTCGTTGAGCGTCTTGCTGCCAGGCAAGTGGTTGGAAGCCATGTACTGGATGGTCTTGCGGCCAATGATCTGCTCGCCGTTGCCTTTACCTCCCGCTAACAGCATGTCGCAGAACCGTTGGTAGTCGTTGGTTGTCGACAACAAGCCACCCCCGCCAGACAGAAATGCGGGGGCCTCAGCCATATTGGGGCCGTTGCCGCTGACTTTGAACAGATTGCCATCTGGTCCGAGTGCGTAGTTGGAGGCCAGTCGACCAAGGTCTTCGGTCGGGCACGCAAAGCCGGTGTTGTTCATGCCCAAGGGGCCAAAGATGTGCTCGTCGAAGTATGCGTCGAGCGACAAGCCGCTGACGACTTCGACAATTCGGCCACAGACATCGGTGCTCATGCTGTAGTTCCAGGAGGTTCCGGGCTCAAACATCAGCGGCTTGGAAGCAAGCTGCTTCATGCCTTCTTCTAATGACACGGTGGGCACTGCGAAATCGCCGAGTTTGTCGGCCGCGTAGAGTTCACAAACCGGATGCGACTGAAAGAAGCCGTAGGTCAACCCCGAGGTATGGGTGAGGACATCTTTGACCGTCATGGTGTTTGCGGCGGGCCGGGTCTCGAATCGTTGCGCGTTGCCGGTCTCCCACACCTGGGGGTTAGCGAACTCAGGGATGTACTTGGCGACCGGGTCCTCCAAAAGCACCAGGCCACGTTCGTACAACTGCATGAGCGCAATCGAGGTAATGGGCTTGGTCATTGAGTAAATGCGATAGATGGCGTCGTCGGCGAGCGGCCGGCCGTCGTCGAGGTCAGCCACGCCAACGGTGTGACGCAGAGCAACCTCGCCCTCGTAGGCCACCTGTACCTGGGCTCCGCTGAGCTTTCCAGATTCCACGTATCGGTCTGCCATTGCCGCGACCGCGTTGAGCCGTGAGGCATCGAAGCCAGTTGCCATAATGAAGTACTCCTTGAAGTGGTTGAGGTGTCGTGCCCGTGAGAGGCGGACCTAGGGTGCGCCAGCTTGAGCACATCACCGTTCGACCAAAACGTCTCTGGTAACCGCCTAGCCCTGCGCTGTTCTGGGGCGTTCTGTTGCTTGACGATGCCAGACGCAGCGCTAACGCGCCACAACGGCGAGGACTTCTTCTCACAGCGCTACGGTGACAAGCGTGACCACCCAGATCGAGACCGGTACTCCGAACCTCCCAGCATTTGTCGATGGGCAAGGCATTTTGCGGGTTGTGCTCAACAATCCCAGCCGTCACAACAGCTTGACTGGCGAGATGCTGGCGGGCCTCAGCGTGGCATTCGACCATGCCACCAACAACCCAGCAGTCCGCGCCGTGGTGGTACGAGGCGAAGGCGAGAAGGCCTTCGCGTCAGGGGCCGACATCGGCGAGCATCACTCCCGTGCTGCCACCCGGACAAGGAACCCCGACCGGGGTGACTTCTTGACCGGGCTACGCGGTTGCACCAAGCCGGTCGTGGCCATGATTCACGGTTACTGCATAGGCGGCGGCCTCATGGTGGCCATGGCGGCCGACATTCGTATCGCTGCCGACGACGCCGTGTTCTGCGTCCCCGCCGGAAACCTCGGGGTCGCCTATCCCCTCGCCGCCGTCCAGGCTTTGGTCGACCTCATCGGCGCAGCCTGGGCCACCGATCTGGCGTTGAGCGCCGACCGTATCAACGCCACAACCGCCCAAGACATAGGCCTCGTCACCAGGGTGCATCCCAAAGCCGAGCTGGAATCGGCGACCGAAGCCCTTCTCACCCGGCTGGCTGGCAACGCTCCACTGTCTGCCCAAGCCTCAAAAGCATCGGTGGGCTACGCCCTGTCGGTGCAGCGACCCCCGACCGACGATGTGGTGGCAATCATCGACAAAGTCTGGGCGAGCGACGACGCCAAAGAAGGCATGGCCGCGTTCCTCGAAAAACGTTCACCGAAATGGCTGGGGTCCTAACGGACAGCAGGCACACTAGAGGCTCAGCTCCAACCTGACTGGACCCGCAATGACTACCGCTGAACCTGACCACACTTCCAAAGACTTCATCCGCGAGATGATCGATGCCGACCAAGCATCAGGGAAGTTCGATCAGCGTGTCCATACGCGATTCCCGCCGGAGCCCAACGGTTACCTTCACATTGGCCACGCTAAGTCCATTTGCCTGAACTTTGGGCTCGCCGAAGAGTACGACGGCAAGGTCAACATTCGCTTCGACGACACCAACCCCACGACCGAAAACACCGAGTTTGTCACTGCCATCCTCGACGACGTCGATTGGCTTGGGTTCACGCCCAGCAACGAACCGTTCTACGCCTCCGACTACTTCCAGCAGCTCTACGAATGGGCCGAACTCCTTGTCCGCCAAGGCAACGCCTATGTCGATGACCAAGACGCCGCCACCATTTCAGAGCAGCGGGGTGGTTTCACGACGCCCGGAACCGACAGCCCCTTTCGCGACCGATCGGTCCAAGAGAATCTCGATCTCTTGCGGCGCATGCGTGCCGGCGAGTTTGAAGAGGGCCAGCGCGTCTTGCGGGCCAAGATCGACATGAACCACGAGAACATGCAGATGCGTGACCCGGTCTTGTACCGCATCCGCGACGCCCACCATTTCCGTACCGGCAACGACTGGCCCATCTACCCCACCTACGACTGGGCGCATGGCCAGTCAGACGCCATCGAAGGGATCACCCATTCGCTGTGCACCTTGGAGTTCGACTCGCACCGGCCCCTCTACGACTGGTGCCTCGACCAGCTGGACATCCCCGCTAACCGCCGCCCTGGACAGACCGAATTCGCTCGGCTTGCCCTCACCCACACCGTGCTGTCCAAGCGCAAACTGCTCCAGTTGGTCGAAGAAGGGCTTGTCTCGGGGTGGGACGATCCACGGATGCCCACGCTTCGTGGGTTGCGTCGACGCGGATACCCGGCCGCAGCGATCAAAGCGTTCT
>JAUIIS010000218.1 GCA_030431575.1 Acidimicrobiia bacterium
TGGCGGGGGCGGCGTAACAAGGCCGCGCTCTGCGAAGCTACGCATCTGGAGCGTGACCCAAGGGTTGTTGGCAGCGTTGGTGAACACCGAGAACGCTAGGGCGCCTCCCGGTTTAAGGACCCGTCGAGACTCGCGGAGGGCTGCTGCAGGGTCTGGCATGACCATCAGTGCTGAGCGGCACAAGATGATGTCCACCGAGCCGGATCCGAGATCCATCTCTTGGGCATCAAGGACCTGGTAGTCCACGTTCTGCAGCCCTTGAGCGTCACCGAGTTGTTGGGAGAAGGTAACCATCTCGGGCGCGAAATCTGTGGATATCACGCGACCCCGAGGGCCCACAATTGTCGCGACCCGGTGGCCCAACCCACCAGCGCCGCCTGCAAGGTCAAGGACGACATGTCCAGGCCGCGGCCCGCTTCGGTCGATGAGCCAATCGCTCACCGCGGCGAAATTCGTCTCGGACGATTCGTGACGGTTGCCGTACCCGGGGGCTACCCGGTTCCAAATCTGGCGCCGCTGATCTTGTTCGCTCTCTGTTCCCACCGGAATTTCCCCCGTTAGTCGATTGGCCGAACCTATAACGAATTCGGACGGGCTGCCCGAAGTTGGCAACAGGGCTGCGGGCGCTGGTCAGAACACGGGGAAGACTGGGGCCCTTCGGCGCGTTCCGCGCGCTGAGCCCTCCGACAGTCATGCCGTCGAGCGCCGACGGGGCGTCCCACCTGGCCCCAACCGACGGCCGGCCCATGAGCTCTGCTGCTGCTTCGACCGCCTCGACCACCAGCGCGCGCACGGTTGCCGAGTTCGAGAATGCTGCAGGGGCCGATGCTGTGTTCATGGAGCCGGACTCTAGAGGTTCGCTTTCGATGGCGCTGGGGCCACGGGGTGACGGCCTACCCGACCCAACCCACCCGGGTACATTGACGGGCATGGCGACGCATCACCTGGCACAGCTCAATCTTGGACTCTTTCGGGCGCCGCTGGATGCTGAGGAGATGGCCGAGTTTGCTGCGGCCCTCGACCCAATCAACGCGATTGCAGAAGCCAGCCCTGGGTTCGTGTGGCGGCTGAAAGACGAAACTGGCGCTTCGTCGAGCTTTGTTAAAGTGCCCGGTCGAGACGACCCGCTGTGGGCGCCCAACCTGTCGGTGTGGGAAGACTTCGAGTCGTTGAAACACTTCATGTACAAGAGTGGGCATTCGAGCTATCTCCGTCGCCGAGCGGAGTGGTTCCAGAAACCCGACCGAGCCATCAATGTGCTGTGGTGGATCCCGGCGGGGGAGATCCCAACCCTTGAGGACGCCGTGAAGCGGCTCGACGATCTGGACCAGCACGGCCCCAGCGAGCGCGGCTGGCCACTGACCAAGCCGTTCCCACGCCCTGAGGGCTGACCTTCGGGCAGGTCAGTGGGTGGATCGCTCGTCGCTGCGATGCACAGCGGTGTGGAAGCCGTCGAGGAGGTGGTCGGAGAAGACACGAGCCACAAGTTCGCCTCGTGTACTGAAACCCGTTTTGGCGAAGATCGCCTTAACGTGATCGCGGACCGTGTGGGGCGAGATGCTCAGCTCCGCCGCGATCTCTTTGGTGGCAAGGCCCCGCGCCAAATGGATGACGACCTCGATTTCGCGTTCGGAAAGTCCGTAGGCCTCTAACAAGATGGGGGTCAGATCCGCAGCCCGGGCTGGCTCGATCATTACCGGCGAACAGGTATGGCTCGACGTCAACGCGATCCGTATGCAGGCCGCAGCTGGCTGACTGCGGGCGCTGTGGAACCAGTCCGTTGTAGGGTCGGCCGCAACGTTCGCCTGACCGGACACGAAGACTGGAGCACCGCGTATGCAAGCATTCCCCAGCCCCGAGATGCACACAGTTAAGGGCGGGACGGACCCGGTGCAGCTAGCGGTGCACGAGGCAGGGGAGGGTCGTGCCGTTGTGTTCTCGCACGGGTTTCCCGAGCTGGCGTTCTCTTGGCGCTACCAGTTGCCAGCGGTGGCCCAGGCAGGCTTCCGAGCGATTGCGCCTGACCAACGCGGGTATGGAGGCAGCAGCAAGCCAGATGCGATTGATGCGTACTCGTTGAAGAATCTGGCGGGCGATCTCGCGGGGCTACTCGACGCCCTCGAGATCGAGAAAGCGGTCTTCGTGGGGCACGACTGGGGAGGCGCTGTGGCGTGGGCCATGCCGTTGCTTTACCCCGACCGAACCTTGGGTGTCGCTGGTATCTGTACTCCCTACATGGCGTTCCCCAGCACCGAGATGCTGCATGCGCTGACCGGTGGGGACGAGGAGTTGCACTACATGCTGTGGTTCCAGAAGCCGGGTGTCGCCGAGGCGGTCATCGACCCTCGGGCCGCAGAGCTGATGGAAAAGCTGTTGCGCCACGCGACAGATCCAGCTGAACGGCTCGCCGAAATAGCCGAGCAGGAAGGGCCGCCCTCGATGAACCCGTTCCTACCCGGGGCCCTTGATGGCCGAGCGCTCGCCGAACCGCTGGTGTCGGCCGAGGAGTTGGCGTTCTATGCCGACACCTTCGCCCGAACGGGCTTTCGTGGTGGGATCAACTGGTATCGCAACCTCGACCGCAACCTCACAGAGGTGCCAGGACTGGGCCAGGAGAAGCTAGACCTTCCTTGCCTGATGCTCACGGCCGAATGGGACCTTGCGCTTCGCCCCGAGTTCACGGCGGGGATGCCCGCGCTCATCGACGACCTTGAGATGCATGGGATCCCCGAGGCTGGCCACTGGGTGCAACAAGAAGCACCCGGGCTGGTGAACGAACGCCTGCTGGATTGGTTGACTAGGCGCTTCGGCTCCGGGGCTGCCTGATCGCCAATCATGGCCGGCCGAGTTCAGGGTGGGTTCAACGACTAAAGCTCAAGGACGGATCGACGGTTCTTGATCTCATTCAGAATGCTCTCGGTGCGGTCGGTCATACCGAGGCCTTCTGTTGTGGGCCACGTTGCAATCTCGTTCTTTGCGAAGGCGACCCAACGGATGATCAGGTCGAAGAGTTCAAGCTGGAACGTGGCAAAGAGAACGGAGAGGTGAGTCCGCTGCGGAAATGGGTGTTCGCCGTCTAGGTAGCCGGTGTTGATAGTGGCAACCTGTTCGTAGAGATCGGCTGCATCGGCGGCCATGGAGTCGAGCGCTGCCATGATGTCGTCTGTGGTGCCATTCTCGGCGAAGAGCAGTCTGAGCAGGGCCTCGGCTTCAAGTACCGGAGGTTTGGGGGTGGTCTTCATCCACGCTGAAAGCGCAGCGCGTCCCTCGTCGGTGATCGCGTAGACGGTCCTACTTCGTTGGCCAATTGCGTCCTCGTGCGCGGTTGCAAGGCCGAGTTGCACCAGCTTCTTCGGTTCGGTGTACAGGAGTCGCTCGGACTTCGGCCATGCGAAGCGCAGGCTGCGCGTGGCTTGTTGGGTGAGTTCGTACCCCGTCCATGGCTGGATAGCGAGGAGCCCCAGAAGAGCGTGGGATGAAGTGGTGAGACGTGCGGCCATGGGTTTGACAATACTGCAACTTGCAGTATTGTTCACACTGAAATTTGCAGGAAAAATGACTCGAACGGGTCAACCAAGAAAGAGGGGGTAGGTGTGGAGATCGCGGAGTACATCGGTTTCGTGAAGTCAGAAGGCGACAAGTTCGCCGCCGCGGCCGAACAAGGTGCGTTGGACGTTGCCATCTCAGGGTGTGATGGATGGGACATGCGCCAACTGGTAAGACACCTTGGCTTGATCCACCTGTGGGCGGCCGGTCATGTTGCCTTCCCAAGCGACGATTGGTTCGATGCCGATGACATCCCCGACATGGCGCGGTACTGGCCCGAACTCGGTTCGTCGTGGCCAGACGACGCTGACCTAGTGTCGTGGTACCGCCAGACCAACAGGAACCTCGTTCGGGTGCTTGAGTCTGCGCCCGATGGCCACGAGTGCTTCAGCTTCCTCCCTGCACCCACGCCGGTGACAATGTGGTCACGGCGCCAGGCCAGCGAGATCGCCATCCACCGGTTCGATGCCAAAAACGCACGAGGCATCGCGTCACAGTTTGAGCCCGCGTTTGCCACCGACATGCTCGACGAACTCCTCTCGGGGTTCGCCCCGCGCCAGCGTTCCAAACCGCTCGACTCTGACTCTGAGAAGACGTTGCGCGTGCACGCCAACGACGTCGACCAGCATTGGTATCTAACAATCTGCGGCGACGGCATCACGACCGTCCGCGACGGCGGTGACGCAGACCTCAGTGTGGAAGCTTCGGCCGCTGACCTATACCTGCTGCTGTGGAACCGCAGCGACGAGTCGACCGTGACGCTCCAAGGCGACACCAATATTCTGGAGCTGTGGCGACAGAGCTGCCGAGTTCGCTGGTCGGGCGGCGAGTAGGAGCCTCGCCAGCCCGAATAGCATCCTCATGGCGCAATGGGTCTGAGGCGACGTTCAGCCACAGGTGTCGCCCAGCGCTAGAGCGGCGGGCATCGCTACAGTTATCGCCATGAGCGAGGAGCAGTTCACCGACGAGTACGGCTTCACCGGTCCGCTGCCGGTCACGAGCACTCAGCGCGTAATCCCGACCGGCGAGTTCCACCCGGGACTATCGATCGGAGAGCGGGCTCCTGACTTCGAGCTCCCGAACCACCGCGGCGAGACGATCTCGTTCCACGCCGATCGCGCTGGCGCCCGGGCTGCACTGCTGTTCTACCGGTCCGCCGTCTGGTGACCGCCGTGTCTCACGCAGCTGGTCGAGCTGCATAACGGTCTCGGCGAGCTGACCGCCGAAGGCATCAAGCTGTACGCGGTCAGTTATGACGACCCGGAGGCCCTCGGCGCCTACGTCGACGCCTCAGGCGTTGCGTTCACGCTGTTGTCCGACGTCGATTCCGAGGTCATCAGGCGCTACGAGGTGCTGAACACGATTGTGCAGCCTGACGACGTGCCGTTCTACGGCATCCCGTTCCCGGGCTTCTTCTTGCTCAACGAAGATGGCACCATCGTCGACAAGCTGTTCAACCGGCATCTTGCCCACCGCGAGGGCATCGAGGCGATCCTCGACAGTTTCGCGGGTCGAATCACCCCGGGTGAGAACGAGCCCATTACGTCGGCGGCGGAAGACGACGGCATTCGTATCAGCGCATTCCTTCGCGGCGGCGGTGGCGTCTTGCGAGTCGGGCCACGGCGCCGGCTGGTCGTGCGGATCGAGATGCCGGAAGGTCTACACATCTACCGAGACCCGGTGCCGGTGGGCATGGTCGCCACGGCCATCACGGTCGATGGACCCGAGGCGTTCCGTCACGAAGCGGTCGAGGCGCCCCCAACGCATGCCTTCGAGTTGCCGGGGGTCGACGAACCACTGGAGGTTTGGGAAGGCACCGTGGACTTCGTATTCCCCGTCTATGCCGCCAGCATTCTTGGCCGAGCGATCCGCGAGGGCGCTGCATCCATCGGAGTTGACGTCACCGTCCGTTATCAAGCATGCGACGATGCGCAGTGCTTCATCCCACGAACGCAAACCCTACGACTTGATGTGCCGATCGGCCCTGGGGCCATGCCGAATTTTGGCGAGATGCGTGGCATCACCGGCCAGACGGTCGAGATGGACTCCATGACCCACATGAAACGGCTTGTCGAACGCAAGCAGGCTGACTGAGCCACAACCCGACACCGTTCTTGCAAGGCATCAAGTCAGGTGCGCTGTGCCCGGTCATCCGAGGCTAGCAACACCCGATTCTTGGAGCCCTCGTTCGGCGCCGGGTTGACCCCCGCTACCCCCTAACACCCTCCTCAGATCCGAAGAGCCAGTAGAGTCGGCCAAGTGAGTGACGAGCCGATCCGATACGCCCAGGCACCGGACGGCGCCCGCATCGCCTACCGGGTCGCAGGGGCCGGCCCGATCGACCTCCTCGTCGTCACCGGCCACGGGGCGGTCTTCTCGATCGAGTCGGCCCACGAGCTGCCACGCCTCCGGCGGTTCGAGGCGTCGCTCGCCGAGTTCTGTCGGTTGATCACCTTCGATCTCCGCGGGTACGGGTTGAGCGATCCACTCGGCGCCGACTGGCCGG
>JAUIIS010000219.1 GCA_030431575.1 Acidimicrobiia bacterium
CATCGGCAGGACCTACAACGTCGTCGAATGACGAGACTTCGTGCTCGGCGGGGTCGGACATGCTCACGGCCTACAAGAGTACAAGGTCTGATGCCATCGACCTGTGACCATTGGGGCAAGTGATCGTCTACCCGCACCACTACGGTGGACTAGTGGCCCCCAACGACCTTTTCTCATCGGCTGCCGCCGATGCGCTCGAACGGCAATCACCACTAGCAGACCGGCTGCGCCCCCAGCGCCTCGATGACGTTGTCGGCCAACAGCATCTGCTCGGCCCAGGCAAGCCGCTGCGATCGCTCATTGAGGCCGACCGGTTGTCTTCGGTGGTGCTTTGGGGCCCGCCGGGCACCGGCAAGACAACCATTGCTCGGCTTATTGCTCGCAGCACCGCGAAGTCGTTTGTGCAGCTGTCGGCGGTGACTGCAACAGTCAAAGACGTTCGCGAGTCGGCGGCCCGAGCCACACAGCTGTTGGGCGAGCGCGGCCAGGGCACCATCTTGTTCCTCGACGAGGTACATCGCTTCAACAAGGCACAACAGGACACGCTGCTGCCTTCTGTCGAGTCGGGCCTCATTGTGCTCATTGGGGCCACTACCGAGAACCCGTACTTCGAGGTCAACGCCCCGTTGCTGTCTCGGAGCACACTGTTCCGCCTCGAACATCTCGATGCCAACGCTGTAGCACAGCTGCTCGAACGTGGCCTCGAGGCAGAAAAAGCAACAGCGACGCCCGAAGCTCTGGCCCACCTCGCCGCCAGGGCCGAAGGCGACGGACGACAGTCGCTAACCAGCCTCGAAGTGGCCATAGCGCTGGCTAGGGTCAGAGCCAACGGCGGGGCCGTACATGTCGAACTCGACGACGCCGAGGCAGCGCTGGGCACCCAAGCGCTGCGGTACGGCCAAGACGAGCACTACGACACCATCTCGGCGTTCATCAAGAGCATCCGAGGCTCAGATCCCGACGCTGGCCTGTATTGGATGGCCCGCATGCTCGATGCCGGAGAGGATGCTCGCTTCATTGCTCGGCGGCTGGTGATCTTGGCCAGCGAAGACGTGGGAATGGCCGACCCTCAGGGGCTACTGATCGCCGACGCCGCGGCGCGCGCCGTCGAGTTTGTCGGCTTGCCCGAAGCACAGCTCAACCTCGCCCATGCGGTCGTCTATCTGGCTACAGCCCCTAAGTCCAACAGAGCCTACGCTGCACTGCACAAAGCACAAGATGACGCCCGGGCCGGGGGCGGGCAAGTCCCCAAGCACCTGCGCGACGCCCATTACTCAGGAGCCAAGGGGCTAGGTCATGGCGATGGCTACGACTATCCCCACAGCCACGATGGTGCGTGGGTCAGCCAGCAGTACCGGCCCGATCACCTAGAGTCAAAGGTGTACTACGAGCCATCAGATCAGGGCTATGAGGCCACGATCGCCGCTCGCTTTGCAGAACGCACCAACCCCGGCCAACAGGAAACTACCGATGAGCGCAACTGATCTCGCTGCTGTTGTCATCGCGATCGCCGCACTTTTTGTGGTGGGGGCACTGGTGTGGATCATCATCGAACTGCGCCGCACTGCAGAACAGTTGCGGGCCAGCCTCGAACGGTTCGACACCCACGTCGCCACCTCGATCGAGAACCTCAATACCCAATCTCAAGATGTCGACGACGAACTCAGGCGCATTGGCGGGTTGATCGACTCGGCCGAACGAGTCACCGCACGCGCCGACACGTTGTCGAGAGTTACCTACGGAGCGGTCGCGAGACCGGTCATCAAGACCGCTGCGGTGGTAAAGGGCACCTCCAAAGCGGCCCGTCGCCTTAAGCGAGGCGCCGACAACCAAACCCCTAGCACGCACGGTGGCGAGGGCACAGCTATCGACACCGCCAGCTAGATTTTTCTGTAGCCGGACGCGAGGACAGAACATGTTTAAACGAGTCATTTGGATGGGCGCAGGTTTCAGCGCCGGCCTTGGTTCTTCGTATTGGGTCAAGAAGGCCGTAAACCGCAAGGTCAACCAATACATCCCCCAAGATGTACGAGCAACGGTCGAGACCAAAGCAAAGTCGGCGACGCGCACCGTTGCTGTGGCGGTCAACGAAGGCCGAGCCGTGATGCGCCAGTATCAGGCCGATGCCGAGGCCGAAATCGCTTCACCGACCCGACGGTCACATCTTCGATCCGTGCAAGGCCCCTGACCGGCTGGCAGCGTTCAGCACCCTGCTAGAGTCTGGCGACCAGACCGGGGCTCAGGGATCGCTCGTCATTGACGGCCATGTTCGGCCCTTGTGTCTCAGCGACCTTCTAGGAGCCCAAACAGATGAGCATGATCGGCACCCGCGTTGTCCGCAAAGAGGACCCGGAGCTACTGACCTCTGGCGGAAAGTACGTCGATGACTTGGCGCCCGCCGATGCCCTGCATGCCACCTTTGTGCGTTCCCTCATGGCGCACGCCGACATCTCTGTCGACACCAGCGAAGCCAAGGCCATGCCAGGAGTTGTGGCTGTCTACACCGCTGCCGACCTCGACCTGGCTGCGCGTCCGGCCGATATGCCCATGCTCAACCAGGACATGTTGCGCACCTGGTTGGCCACCGATCGTGTGCGCTTTGTGGGCGAGCCGGTCGCGATCATCTTGTCTGAGACGCGCGGCGCCGGTGTCGACGCCGCCGAGCTCGTGTTTGTCGACTACGAGCCGCTCGACGCGGTGGTGGGAACCGACGCTTCGCTGGCTGGCGAAACCCTGTTGTTCCCCGAAGCCGGTACCAATGTGGTCTTCGCTATTCCGTCCGCAGTCGAAGACGACATTTTTGCCGACTGCGAAGTCACTACATCGTTGACGTTCCGTAACCAGCGCCAAGCGCCATGCCCAATCGAACCACGGGCCTCGTTGTCCAAATGGGACATCGGCGACAACGGCGAGGCGTCGCTGACGCAATGGTCGTGCACTCAGTTCCCCCACACCACCCGCGACAACCTGGCCCGGGCCTTGGGCGTCGACGGCTCCGCTGTGCGGGTTATCACCCCCGACGTGGGCGGCGGCTTTGGCGCAAAGAACGGCGCCTACGCCGAGGACATCGTGGTGGCTCTGGCAGCCCGCAAGCTCGACCGCACCGTGCGTTGGGTCGAGACCCGATCCGAAAGCATGACTGGGCTGGTCCACGGACGAGGTTGGACCGTCGAAGCCACTATTGGTGGCACCCGCGACGGCGATGTTCAGGCATACCAAACCAAAATCGTTGCCGACGGCGGTGCCTATCCAAACGTTGGCTCCGTGCTCCCCATGTTCGGCCGCACCATGGCCACTGGTGTCTACGACATTGCCTCGGTCGACCCGTCGTCACAGTCGGTGGTCACCAATACCACCCCAATGGGTGCCTACCGAGGTGCGGGGCGCCCCGAGGCTGCACTGGCTATCGAACGCATGATGGACTATTTCGCCGCAGAAATCGGTATGGATCCTGCCGAGTTGCGGCGCAAGAACTTCGTCCAACCAGACCAGTTCCCCTTCACGACGCCCACCGGCACACCCATGGATTCCGGCCAATACGAAACCGCCCTCAACGCGGTCATCGAAGCAGCCGACTACAACGCGCTCCGAGCAGAACAGGAACGACGCCGCCAAGACCCCAACGCGAAGCTTTTGGGACTCGGCTGGTCCGCCTACGTCGAGATTGCTAACCCCATGGGGTCGGGCGAATTTGGCAGCATCGAAATATTGACGGACGGATCCGCGGTCGTGCTCACCGGCTCCTCAGCCCACGGCCAGGGGCACCACACCGCGTTTGCTCAGCTGGCCTCAGAGCTCACGGGTATCGCTATCGACAAGATCGACGTCCGTCACGGCGACACCGCCGAAGTACCCCGCGGTGGCGGAACCGGTGGCTCTCGCTCGCTACAAACCGGTGGTAGCGCAGTGTGGCAAGCCACCGAATCCGTGGTCGAACGGGCCAAGGAGATCGCCGCTTCCATGCTCGAAGCCAACCCTGCCGACATTGTCCTCGACACCGCAACCGCCAGCTTCGCAGTGGCCGGCACGCCCGCGGTAGCCAAGACCTGGGCCGAGATTGCTAGTCATGTCGATGAGTCGGAGGGCGAAGCTCTGATGGCCGAAGCCGACTTCACCCCAACGGGGGCTACGTTCCCGTTTGGTGTACACCTGTCGGTGGTTGAGGTCGACCGAGACACCGGTGCAGTCACCATCTTGCGTCATTTCTGCTGCGACGACGCGGGCACCATCGTCAACCCGATGATCGTCGAAGGCCAGGTCCACGGTGGTGTTGCCTCGGGTATCTTGCATGCCCTCATGGAAGAGTTCGTCTACGACGAAGACGGTAACCCGATGACTGCCAACTTCATGGACTACGCGTTGGGCTCAGCAGCCGAGCTACCCATGTTCGACCGCATTGTCCAACAAACCGCGACTGACCGAAACCCTCTGGGCGCAAAGGGCATTGGCGAGTCTGGAACCATTGGCTCCACACCAGCCGTGCAAAACGCTGTGGTCGACGCCTTAGCTCACCTCGGCGTGCGCCACGTAGACATCCCCGTCACCGCAGAACGGGTATGGCGCGCCATCAACGGCTAAGGACGTCCACGGGTAGAGTTGGCGGACCATGGATGCAAACCAGCTGCGACAAGCCTTCACGTCGTTCTTTGCCGAGCGCGATCATCAGGTGGTGCCCTCGGGCAGCCTGATTCCTCACGACGCCACGCTGCTGTTCACCGCAGCAGGCATGGTGCCTTTCAAGACGTACTTCAGTGGCGAGGAAAAGGCACCGTGGCCGCGAGCCACCACGGTACAAAAGTGTGTGCGTGCTGGAGGCAAGCACAACGATCTCGACGAGGTAGGGCGCACAAGCCGTCATCTCACGTTCTTTGAGATGATGGGCAACTTCAGCTTTGGCGACTACTTCAAGGCCGAGGCCATACCCATGGCGTGGGAGTTCTTTACCTCCACGCTTGGACTTGATCCAGAGCGGCTGTGGGTCACTGTGCACCTCAGCGACGACGAAGCTGCAGAGATCTGGGAGACCTCAGTTGGCGTTCCCGCAGAACGTATCCAACGGCTGGACGAGGACAACTGGTGGCGCATGGCCGACACTGGTCCCAACGGTCCATGCTCGGAGATTTTTTGGGACAAGGGTCCCAGCTACGGCCCCGACGGTGGCCCCGCTAACCCAGAAGCCGACGAACGCTATGTCGAAATCTGGAACCTGGTGTTCATGCAGTTTGACCAGCAGGCCGACGGCACCCAGGTTCCGTTACCCAAGCCCTCCATCGACACTGGTGCCGGCCTCGAACGCGTCCTTTCGGTGCTCCAAGGTGTCGACGCGGTTTGGGGCACAGACGAGTTCGTTCGCCTCGTCGACGGGGTGGCCGAACTCGCAGGGGTGACCGACCGCAGCGACCCCAAGACCGTGGTCTCGCTGCAAATCTTGGCTGACCACGCACGGTCGACCACATTCTTGGTCAACGACGGCGTCTTCCCCTCGAACGAAGAGCGAGGCTACGCCCTGCGTCGTATCGTGCGGCGCGCCGTGCGCCACGCCTACCTCCTCGGCGTAGAAACCCAGATCATGGCCGGCTTGGTCGATCTCGTCACCGAGATCATGGGTGTGGCCTACGAAGAACTCTTTACCAACCGCGAGTTCATCCGCGATGTCCTTGACCGCGAAGAGGCGAGCTTTCGGGCAACCTTGGCCAGTGGCTCATCTATTCTTGAAACCCAGCTGGGCGACTTGCCTTCCGGGGGTCAGCTCGACGGGCAAGTGGCATTCCAGCTCCACGACACGTACGGGTTTCCCCTCGAACTCACCCAAGAGATCACTGCCGAACGCGGCGTAAGCGTCGACGTTGCCGGATTCGAAGCAGCCATGGCCGAGCAGCGGAACCGGGCCAAGGCCGATTATGCGGCCAAAGGCGGCGGCCAGGTGGACATGAGTTCGTTCCAACAGGTCCTCGCCGAGCACGGCCCTACCGACTTTGTTGGCCGTGATCACACCAGTGCCGAAGCCACGATCTTGCTGGTCGAAAACGATTC
>JAUIIS010000220.1 GCA_030431575.1 Acidimicrobiia bacterium
ACTGGCCTTCGTCACGATGTCGGCGCAACTCCAGGGCGTACCCGAGCCCGAACAGGCGGCCCGACACGCCTTGGGCGTGGTCGAACTAGACGCCAATGACCGTCGCAAGCTCCCCACCTATTCAAAAGGCATGCGCCAGCGCGTAAAGCTGGCCCAGGCCATCGTTCACGACCCCGAAGTCCTGCTCCTCGACGAACCACTCACCGGCCTCGACCCGCGTCAGCGACTGCAAATGGTGGAACTTGTCCACGGGCTTGGCGAGCAAGGCCGATGTGTGATCGTGTCGTCGCACGTACTCGAAGAAGTAGAACGCTTCGGGTCGAACGTGTTGGTTATCGCCAAAGGCCGACTTGCGGCCCAGGGCGACTTCCATGCCATACGCGACTTACTTGATGACCGGCCCAGACGGGTCCGGATTCGCACCAACAATCCCCGCACATTGGGCGGAGCGCTGGTGGCCGAAGGCGTGATTTCTGGGTTGCAGCTCCAAGAGGACACCATCGAAGTGAACACCAACGATGCTCGGGCGCTGGCCGACACACTGGCCAACGCTGCCCAACAAGTCGACGCCACGTTGCAAGAAGTGAAGCCGTTGGACGAAGACCTCGAGAGCGTCTTCCGGTACCTGGTGGACGGCCGATGAGCACACCAACGGACCGCCCGCTCCCAATCCGCACCCGTCCCGCGCACCACGGCCCTTCTGTGCTGACGAGCTTCGTGGTGGCGTACAAGCTGTTCCTGACAGGCCAACTCAGTCGCCTGCGAGCCCTGGGCCTGTTGAGCTTGGGCATTGTTGGCATCATTTTGGCTGCCATCACCAGAACCACCGACGACGTCGTTGGGGAAGGCACTGCCCTGATGGCCGACTACGGCCTTGCAGTAGTGGCTCCGGTTTGTACCCTCTGGATCGCTACGTCGCTGATTGGCGACCTCGTCGAAGACCGCTTGTTGGCCTACCTGTGGCTGAAGCCCGTGCGGTCGTGGGTACTGCCCGCCGCAGCAATAGCAGCGACCTGCACCATCATGATCCCCCTCGTTGTGGTCCCGCTCACCATCGCGGCCGCGGCAACCGGGGTAAGCGAACTGATCGTTCCAACCGCTGGGGCGGCATTGCTGGCGGTGCTTGCGTACAGCGGCCTGTTTGTCACCGCTGGGGCCCGGTTTTCAAAGGCGCTGTGGTGGGGGCTGCTGTATGTGTTGGTGTGGGAAAACGCGGTGGCTCGCATCTCGGACGGAACAGCCCTGCTGGCGGTGCGGAGCTACACGGTCTCCATACTTTCGCGGGCCACCGACACCGACCTCTACCTGGCCGATCGGTCGCCCACAGCCAGCGTTGTGGTGCCCATTGCGCTCGCAGTGGCTGGCATCGCCGTCAGCGCTTGGACCCTCCGAACCCGCGATATTGACTAGGCAACGTTGGCAACACAACGTTTGTGAGACCGCCATAGGCGACTCGTCGGTGCTGGACGAGTTGCACCGTAACAACCCTGAAATGGAACATTCATTCCGGCCGCGTTGCATCTCCGGGCTGGGGCACATAACGTCTTGGGGTCTGGCTACCCGACGGTAAGTCCCAATTTTTGCACCAATTGCAAGTGTCGGGATCGGCTAGAAAACAGTACCCATCAAGGAGGGGTCCTTATATGCGTTCCAAATGGTTGAGGTTGTTGGCAGCTTTGCTCGCCTTCGCCCTTATCGCTGCAGCTTGTGGCGATGACGACGATGACGACGGCACCACTACCGAACAAACCGACGAAACCGAAGGTGAAGACACCGAAGGCGAAGACGCCGAAGGTGAAGACACCGAGGGTGAAGACGAAGAAGACATGGAAGAAGGTGAAGAAGGCGAAGACGAAGAAGGCATGGAAGAAGGCGACGGCGAAGAAGAAGCCCCCGCTGGCGACATTGCCATGACCGTTGCCTTCGACATCAACCCAGACGCTGTCTGGAGCGATGGCACGCCCATCACCGTTGCTGACTTCGAATGCACCCACGCCGCCATCGTCAACACCCCAACGTCAATCACGACGTCGGGCTATGACCAAATGGTGTCCGTCACCGGTAGCGACAAGAGCGTCGAATTGAACTTCGGCACCGTGTACGCCCCATTCCGTGACCTCTTCAACTACTTGCTGCCGGCACACCTCGTGGCCGACTGCAACGACGTTTCTGGCGACTTCCTCGACGAGATCCCGGTCTCCGGTCGTGGTTACCAGATCGAGTCCTGGAGCACTGACCAGTTGGTCCTCGTTCCCAACGAGAGCTACTGGGGCGACAAGACCCCTAACGTCGAGCGCGTTGTCATGGTTCCTCGCCCGGAAAACCAGATCGAAGCTCTCGCCGCAGGCGAAGTTGACATGATCTTCCCGCAGGCGTTCGCCGGCATCGCCGACGCACTTGACGACCCCAACATCACCAACGTTCCTGGCTACGGCACCTTCTACGAAGGTCTGTACTTCCAGCAACTCGATGGTCCGTTCGCCGACCCGATCTTCCGTGAAGCGTTCTCCAAGAGCGTCGACCGTGCCAAGATCCTCGAGAACATCTATGACCCCATCTTCCCTGGTGGTCAGCTGCTCGGTTGTGGCCTTTGGGTCCCAACCATTGGTGACTGGTGTGACCAGACCCAATTCGACGACGCTTATGACCCCGAAGGCGCGGCCACCCTGTTGACCGACGCTGGCTGGACCCAGAATGGCGACGGCATGTGGCAAGACGGCAACGGCGACGTTCCTGAGATCCGCTGGATGATCAACGAACCAAACCCACGCCGCCAAGACACCCAGGCACTCATGATTCCTGAGTTCCAGGCTGCCGGCTTCAACGTAGTCACCGATAACGGCGACGCTGCCACGGTATTCCAGCAGCGCCTCCCAGCCCTCGACTACGACCTCGCAATGTACATCAACGTGGCGTCACCAGACCCCTCCGTGACTTCCATCATGTCCTGCGAGCAAGTACCAACCGAAGAGAATGACTTCCAAGGTCAAAACTCTGTTGGCTGGTGCAACGAAGAGGCTTCGGCAATCATGAACGAGTCCGACAAGAACGTCGATGTGGCTTCACGTGTCGACCAGATTCATCAGATTGGTGAGTTTGTTGCCTCTGACTTCGTCATGCTTCCGCTCTACCAGTTCCCCAACATCGCTGCCTGGCGCACCGACAAGTTGGCTGGCGATGCCCCTGGTCTCCAAGCAGCCAACTACCGCTCCTTCAGCGACAACATCTGGGAATGGGAAGACGCTGACGGCGACGGTGAAATCATCATCGGTGCCGAACAGTGGCCTGACTGCATCAACCCAGTAACCGAATGTGCGAACTCTTCCTGGATGGTGTGGACGGCAACGTTCCCAGTCCTTCCAGCGATGTACGACACAACCGGCGAAGGCACCTACGCACTCACCGACCTGATCGTCGCTGAGCCCGAGGTCATCGTCAACGAAGGTTGATACCTGTTGGTACCCAACGGTGACGCCTTAGGGCGCCACCACATGGGGAGTACCGCTTAGACGAGGCGGGGTGTTTACACGATGTAAACACCCCGCCTTTTCTTGTTGGGACAGAAAGAGACTAAGGTCACACAATGCTGAGATTTGTGATTCGCAGGATCGCCTGGGCGATCCCGATCCTTTTGCTCGTCACCTTCCTCACGTTTTGGGCGGTGAAGGCTGGCACAGACCCTGTGGCCTCCTACATTCGAGCTAACCCTCGCGTGGGGGCCCAACCCGAGAAAGTACAGGCGTACCGAGAGGCCAACGGCCTCGTCGGCTCGTTGCCCGAGCAGTACTTCCGGTGGCTCGGCAACTTCCTCACCGGCGACTGGGGCACCTCCATCAAGGGCAACCGTCCAGTCTGGCCAGAACTCAAAGACGCCCTGGCCAACTCGCTGGTACTTGGCAGCGTGTCGGTTGCGGTCGGCATGACCATTGGCCTGCTGGTCGGTATCGTGTCTGCCCTTCGCCAGTACTCAAAGTTCGACACCGCAGCCACCACCGCTGCCTTCGCCGGCATCTCCATCCCACCGTTCGTGTCGGCCATCTTGTTGCAGGTCTTCTTCGCCGTAACGCTCACCGCTTGGCTCAATACAGACTCGCCGGTGTTACCCGTCGCAGGCGTGTATCCGCCGGGCCACCAAGGCTTCGACCTGGGATTACGAATAAAACACCTTGTCTTACCGGTCACCGTGGTGGCCATCCAGATCATTGCGGTGTACAGCCGCTACATGCGGGCCTCGCTGCTTGAGGTCAAGAACTCCGACTACATGCGAACGGCGAGAGCCAAAGGCATCTCTGAACGCAAAGTGGTTACTCGCCACGCGCTACGGAACTCGATGATCCCCATCGTCACCGTGGCCGCAGTCGACATAGGCGGCATTGTGGG
This sequence comes from Acidimicrobiia bacterium, assembly GCA_030431575.1. GTDB lineage: Bacteria > Actinomycetota > Acidimicrobiia > Acidimicrobiales > UBA8592 > JAUIIS01. The sequence goes on from JAUIIS010000220.1 coordinate 4,381, forward strand.
CGGCCTCATCATCACCGAACGCATCTTCCAGTACAAAGGCACCGGTGACTATCTCATCGGGGCCCTGGGCAACGGCGACTTCCCACAAATCATGCCGCTCATGGTGCTGATCGTTTCGTCGGTCATCATCATGAACCTGCTCGCCGACATCACCTACGCATGGCTCGACCCAAGGATCCGTCTTGGCTGACACACTTAACCCTCCAATCGATACCACGCTGCCGGCCGAGGTTGACCTCGACGAGGCCGAAGGTCTTGTTGCAGAGTCGGTCTCTCCAACCCGCATGGCGCTGCGCCGCTACCGGCGCCACAAGCCGGCGATGATTGCCACGATCGTGCTTGGCATTGTGTCACTCGCGGTGCTGTTTGCCCCGTGGGTTGCCCCCTACGGCGAGAACGAGATATTCGGCGCCAAAGAAGGCTTCCAGAGCCCCAACAGCAAGTTCTGGTTCGGCTCCGATTCGTTGGGCCGTGACTTGCTTTCACGAATGCTCTACGGCGGCCGAGTCTCCATGCTAGTGGGTATCGCCAGCGCCCTCTCAGCTGGCATCGTGGGCACCATCATTGGCTCCATTGCCGGTTTCCGAGGCGGCAGAATCGACAACACGTTGATGCGCTTCACCGACGTGTTCATTGGCCTCCCGCTGCTGGTCATCCTCATCATCATGCGCCAGCTGCCCGAAACCCAGGACTGGGCCCGCATCGCCTTCGGCGAGCCTGGCTCTATCCGCCTCATGGTGACCATCATCTCGCTGGTCACCTGGGTCACCACAGCCCGGCTCATCCGCGGCCAAATCCTCAGCATCAAAGAAAAGGAATACATCGAGTCCGCACGCGCCATTGGGGCATCGGACTGGCACATCATTAGCCGCCACCTGGTCCCCAACACCATTGGAACCATTGTGGTGGCCATGACCTTCATTGTTGCTGCCGCTATTGGGCTCGAAGCCACCTTGTCGTACTTCGGGCTCGGCATCGACCCCCTCCGTGCCTCCTGGGGAACCCTGCTGGCCAGCTCTGGCAACTACATCAGCTCCGGTTACTGGTGGCTGGTGCTGTTCCCCTCGCTGATCTTGTTGATCACCATCATGTGCGTCAACTTCATCGGTGACGGTCTCCGCGACGCCCTCGACCCACGTCAGGACCTTCAGAAATGAGCGAACCCTCCCTCGTGGTTGAAGACCTTCGGGTCAGCTTCAAAACCGAGGACGGCCCCGTAGAAGCTGTCCGCGGCGTGTCCTTCGCCATCGAAAGCGGCGAGATGCTTGGGGTGGTGGGCGAGTCCGGTTCGGGCAAGTCCGTGACCTTCCTCGCGGTCATGGGCCTCCTCCCAAAGACCGCCACCATCACCGGATCTATCCGGCTCGATGGCAAAGAAATCGTCGGGGCGAAGGACTCGGTGCTGCGAAGTGTCCGCGGCAAGGCCGTCGCCATGATCTTCCAGGACCCTCTCACCGCGCTCAACCCCACCCAGCGCGTCGGCGACCAGATCGCCGAGATGATCCGCTCACACCAAAAGGTCAGCAAAGACGCGGCCATCGACCGGTCGGCACAGCTCTTGACATCGGTCGGTATCCCAAACGCCAAAACCCGTGTGCGTCAATACCCCCACGAATACTCCGGCGGCATGCGCCAGCGAGCCATGATT
>JAUIIS010000221.1 GCA_030431575.1 Acidimicrobiia bacterium
CAACGCTGGTTTCGGCCAGGCTGAGGTCGCACACCACGCGAAGCACAATGACGTCACGTTGCTCGGCGGTGAGAACGTCGAGTTTCGAAGCCGCCTGCGTCAACGCAACCAGGGGGACGTCGTCGGATTGTTGGTCACCGGTGGCTGGGGTGTTGTTGAAGGCGTCGTCTAGCCGAGAAGTGGGCACCCGCCGCGACTGTGCCCGATAGTTGTCGACCAGGCGCCGGCGAGCCACGTGGAACGCGAAGCCCCGAAGCGCTGTGTTGTCGCCCTCGAAATTGGGGAGACTTCGGAATACTTCGACAAGGACTTCGTTAACGAGTCCACTGGGGTCGTCTGCGCCGCGGGCTGCCAGGAATCGCTGCAGCGGCGTGCTGAGCTCGCGATAGAGCCGATCGAATGCCCAACTCTGCCCATCGGCGGCGGCTGCGAGCACCTCATCGAACGCGGCAAGTTCTGGGCGCCGCGAACGTAGCGACGAATCCCGCGCAGAGGTCGAGTCCATGAAGTGATAATCGTCTGAACTAGCCATTGCGATACCCCCTCGAGAGGGATTTGCTCAGACCAACATTGTGACCCGGAAACCACGCTGGTGTGGGTCGCCCTATCGCGGGACGCAGCTCTCTATACGTTCCCGCCCGGCTCCCATAGCGTGGCTTCTAGATCGGCGTCGAGCGCTGCCTGAATAAGGTCGGTATCCACGTCGATCTCTCCGTGGTCTTTGAAGATCGCAGGCCCCGAGGGCAGTTCTTCTGGCTCCGGCCACGCATCGGTGTCCCAAAGGCTGCCTCGGCGCAACGCTTTGGCGCAGTGCAAGTAGGCCTCGTCGACGGTGACCACGACGGCCACTTTGGCAGGTCGCCCCTTCGTAGCGAGCTGTTCGCAGAGTTCGGAGTCGGTTGATAGTTCGGCGACGCCGTTAATGCGCAGGGTCTCGTTCAGGCCCGGGATCATGAACAGCAGTGCCACGCTGGGGTTGGTGACCATGTTCTCGAACGAGTCGAGGCGGTTGTTGCCGGAGTAGTCGGCCCAGCCGACGCGCCGTTCGTCAAGGATGCGCACAAAGCCTGGTTCCCCACCTTTGGGCGACCCATCGCAGCGACCGTCGGCATCGGCAGTTGACAAGACAAAGAACGGCGATTTGGCCAAGAAGTCCTCGACATGGTGATCGAGTCGGGTGATGACTTTATCAATAGCTACCTGACTGGCGCTTCGGTAGACGGTGCGGAGGTCTTCTTTTGAGGTCAATGCCATGGCGCCAGTATCGCCGAAAGTCTCGGACCCGGTCGCTATTTCTCGTTACAGTCCAACGATGACCAAGGCCCGTGTGCGAAGTTTCAAACAAGTCGATGTGTTCACCCAACATGCATTCGTTGGGAATCCCGTGGCTGTCGTGCTTGATGCCGAGGGTTTGAGTGGCGACCAGATGCTTCAGATCGCCCGTTGGACCAACCTCAGCGAGACAACGTTTGTGTTGCCTCCCGAGGACCCCGAGGCCGACTACAAGGTCCGCATCTTCACCCCTGCCGCAGAGCTTCCCTTTGCCGGGCACCCAACCATTGGCACCTGCCACGCCTGGTTGGAGGCTGGCGGCCAGCCGGCAACGTCCGGCGCTGTCGTTCAGGAGTGCGGTGTTGGTTTGGTACGGCTGCGTCACCACAACGGCCGATTGGGGTTCGCGGCTCCAGCCCTTATCCGTTCCGGTCCAGTGGACGAGCAGGACTTGGCGCAGGTTTGTGAGGTACTGCGGGTTAACCGAGACAAGATCGTTGGTGCCCAGTGGGCCGACAACGGTCCGGGCTGGCTTGCCGTCGAACTGGCCAGCGCCGAAGAAGTGCTGGCCCTTGAGCCCGATTTCGGAGCGGTGGACGCGTACGACGTCGGTGTGGTTGGGCCACACCCCGTCGGGGTGGTCGGCAAGGTTGGCGCCTTTGGGGTTAGTAGCGACGACGTCGGCGTAGCCATTGAAGTTCGAGCGTTCTTTCGAGCGGGAGGGGTTGCGGCTGAAGACCCGGTGACAGGCAGTCTGAACGCCTCCTTGGCTCAGTGGCTCCTTGCAGAGGGTAAGTTGACGGCCCCCTATATTGCGGCGCAGGGGACTGCTATGGGTCGTGCCGGGCGCGTGTACATCGATCAGGACGACAACGACATCTGGGTCAGCGGCGACGCCGTGACCTGCATCGACGGCACAATCTCGGCCTAGCACCGTCACCGGCTCTCACTTATGGCGCACAATGGCGAAGTGAGCGTTGAACAGACAAGCGACCCGTCGCCGTGGGCGTTACAGCTGGCAGTACGGGTCGAGAAAACCGATCCGCCAGCAATCCCAGCGATCTGCGCCGCGTCTGCGCTGGCCACAATCGAGTTGCTCGCCGTCCGACGCAGCCACGCTGGCGGCGAATGGCACGAGGCTGTTGCCCAGTGGAACGGCGCGAGGATCCGCAAGCTCGTACGACGCGGCCGTGGCTCTGCCTGGCTTCGCGCGCAAGAGCCAAGCGGCGTAACCGTCGAGCGAGATGGCGCAGAAGTGCGAGCCTTCGTGCCCTCACCTATGGACCAAGCCCCGGCAGCGCTGGCCAAACTCCAGATCCAGTCGTCACCCTTGGACGATGTCGACCCTGTGGGTGCCGTCCCCGATGTGACGGGTCTGATCATCGCGGTCACGCCCCACGTGCCGATGTCGTGGGGTAAGCAGGCCGCGCAGTGTGCCCACGCTGGTCAACGTGCGTGGATGACCGCCGATGCAGGAGTGGCCGAAACCTGGGACTGGAGCGGACGCCCCATCACCGTCATCTGGCCCAGCCCGACCTTGTGGTCCGAGCTTGTCGAGCAAGCCCCGGTCCAGATCCACGACGGCGGCTTCACCGAGATCCCGGCCGGCACCAAAACCACGGTTGCCTGGTGGGGACAACATGATCACGATTAGCACCAAGATGATCCGTCGAGCCATAGCTTCTCTATCGGCAACATTCGGCGCAGGGCCAGCGTCGTGAGTCCACGGGCCCACCGCAGCTTAAGATGCCAACTACCGTGCCCCTGATGGACGTCGACTTCTATTCCGTGACCGGGCCTTCACCAAGTTGCCGGTCGGCCAACGGGGTTGCGTCAGTTGGCGCTGAACCCGATGGTCGAGCTAGATGCCTTCGTCGGAGAAGCCCGGACCGTTGGTGTCTTTGCAGTCGCTGGGGTACGTCTGGCCGCTCGCTCCGACGTGTATGCCGTCGCACTCTTTGACAGAGACCTTGCCGTCGCCAAACGCGTCTCGGCTGCGGTCCTCGGTGACTGTGATGATCTCCCCGTCGTAGTCGTAACGGATGATGATGGGCCCTGAATCGATGGTGACGGTGAAGACATCCCACACCACGGGTCGGCCGGCCTCAACCTCGGTGGCAAAGCAGCTGGCGGCCTCGAATCTGTCGTCCGCCGAATCGGGGTGAAATGACGGGCACGCCTGGTCGAATTCGCCAAAGACCAAGCTCTGGCCACTACCGCACCCGACCACCGCGACCAACGCGAGAGACACTGCAGATATGACCCCGGGTTTGGTCAGCGAGTTGGTCTGCATCAATCAACGCTAACGCGTGGGTTGCCCTGGACCTTCGCGGCCGAGACCCCACTGGGAAGCCCGATGGCGAACCAGCGCTACCAAACCGAGGGCACGAGCCGTGACGTCCGTTCGCTGTACTCGGCGTACTGCGGCTCCAGAGCTTCGTTGAGCATCTCCTCTTCAACCTTGATCCGGTGGAGGAGGCCACCACGGGAAGCTTTACCCCCGGCCAACAGTAGCTGAGGCCGCCGTTGCCAAGCCTTGCCCACCTGGGGGAGTCGCTTGTACGACATGGCTTGTCACTTGAGCGCCTAGGGTCGACCCGTGAATCCGTCCCCTTACCCGCCTTTCGATTCGTGGTTGGACGAGGTGCTCGACCTCGGTTTGCCGAGTGACGACTTCGTTGTGTTCGGCAGCGGACCATTGTTGGTTCGCGGCTGGATCGACCATGTGGGCGACATCGACATCGTGGCGCGAGCTCCAGCATGGGAGCGCGCTCAACAGCTGGGAACGCTCGAGTACTTGGAGCAGTGGGACGTTTTTGTGGTCAGCATTGGACGTCACATCACGGTCGGAACGCGCTGGGCGATAGGGGAAGTCGACACCGACCAGCTCATCGATTCTGCGGAGTTCATCAGCGGTCTGCCATTCGCTCCACTGGATGCCGTGGTCGCTTACAAGCGCATCTCGCGACGTCCGAAAGATCTCGCCCACCTCGACTCATCGAGCGGCACTGCGACCAGTGAGCGCTGCCTTTGCGGTGGTCTGGACCACCACGCACACGCCTTGGAGAGACAGCCGCTGGATGTCGGCAGCCAGGTGTTCGGTTTCGTTCGCTCGGCTCAGCTCAGCCTGCCACAGCCCGGGCGCCCGGTACCAATAGGGGACGCTGAGGATAGCGAGCTCGCGCTGAGCGCCGGCGCAGGCTAAGCGAAGCGGCATATCCGATGCGCTGGTCCGCGCTTGCGATTGACCTTGCTCAAACACGTCTGAAAGGATTGGTCCACGGCGTCGACCGACCGCCGAGCTGTGGAACGTCCGCCCCGACCGGGGTTCTGTTGGCGAAGGGGATGCTGGCCTCACGGTTGTCTATGTTGCAGGCTGTTTCGAAACACGCGTCGCGGGGGACGAGAGTGTTCAGGAAGGCTTGTCCATGACTAAGCACGGCAGTTTCAAGAAAGTTGTCCGACGCCACGCCCGCGAGACCGGTCAGCGTTATACCGAAGCGTTGACCCGCTTAGAGGGGGTCGAGGAGCGACTGTTCCACAAGCCCGACGCTGAGCTCCTGCTCGACCATCTGCGGCAGCAGTATGGCATCGACGCTGTTGGCGCGACCAAGCTCAGCCAACACAATGATCACGTGTTCCGGATCGACCGCAGCGACGGCGACCCCTGGGTTGCGCGGGTGTACCCTCCCGCTCGTCCAAGAGCCGGCGTGGAAGGCGATGCCGCCATCCTCGCGTTTCTGGAACAGCGCGAGTACCCGTCGGAGCGGCTTGCAGTCGACGATGCGATTTCGAATTTCGATGGGGCTTCGGTTCTCGTCACAGAGTTCGTCCGAGGCGAATCTTTGCCCGCTGGCAGCGAGAAGTTCGCCATGATGGGCGAGCTGCTTGGACGTTTACATGCGCTGGCGATCGACGATTCAGTCAACCGCCCCGGCGGCGCCGGTGGTGACGACCCCAGCCGCGAGGGCAGCCCGCGTCAGGACCTAATGGCAGCCCTCTCGTTCCTCGATGCGGTTGCCACAAAGGTCGCCACACCCCATCGCGAACGGTTCGAACAGCTCCGCGACCAGGTGCGCTCCGCTGATGACGGCCACGGCCTTCCCGAGGCGTTGCTCCATGGCAACCTCATGCACAACCCAGACCACGCGATTCTGACAGGCGAAGGTCCGGTGGCCATCAACTGGAAGGCGGCAGGGCGCGGCCCGCGCCTCGCGGACTTCGCTTATCTGATGTGGGGAGCACCCTGGGTTGGCGGAGGCGGTATCGAGGCAGCCGCAAACGCATACTGTCAACACGTCGAGTTGACCGACGGCGAACTCGACCGTCTCGAGGCGGTCATGTACATCCGACCCCTGTACCTGGCCTGTTTCGACTACCGGCGTTCGGTGGCCAGCGGCCACCAACCCACCGGCGACGAGGGCTGGTGGGGTCTCATAGACCCCACCCACATCATCGCAACCGCTGCCGCAACCCGAGCCGCACTCCGCCCTTAGCCAAGGGGGACAGTCCGGCTGAACGCGGCAGGCGTTCGCCGTCGACCAACACTGGCCCAGCCGACGGACACGTGGCAGCTGAACTCAGGTGGGGAAACGACGTGCGAAGTCGGCGAGTTCTCGCTTGTTGTTCAGTACCTGGACATCCATAGCGTCGGCGGGCTCCTCACCCCCGACTTTCGAGGAATCGTCCGCAACACTGGATCGGATCGAGCGTTCCGCGCCGTGGTAGCCAGAGGCGCCGTGCGCTG
>JAUIIS010000222.1 GCA_030431575.1 Acidimicrobiia bacterium
AGTCTTGCCATCGGGGCGCAGGTAAGGCACGACGCCGGAACGACGCACATCGGTGAGGCGCTCGGCCATGCGGTGCGCCACATGGATAGGTAGCGGCATCAACACATCAGTCTCGTTGCACGCGTAGCCAAACATCAGGCCCTGGTCGCCTGCGCCTTGCTTGTCGAGCTCGTCCTCTTCGCCGGATTGGCCGGAGCGAACTTCTTCGGAAGCGTCGACGCCTTGAGCAATGTCAGGTGATTGTTCGTCGATAGCAACCATGACGCCACAGGTGTTGCCGTCGTAGCCGAAGTCGCCGTTGTCGTAGCCAATGTCGTTGATGGTGCTACGAACGATGCCGGGGATGTCGACGTAGGCCTCGGTGGTGATTTCACCGGCAACAATGGCCAGGCCAGTAGTGACCATGGTTTCGCAGGCCACGCGGCTCATAGGGTCCTGCTCAAGCAGTGCATCGAGCACCGAGTCGGAGATCTGGTCGGCCATCTTGTCGGGATGACCCTCGGTCACCGATTCTGATGTGAAGGTGAATGAGCTCACGTTTGGACTACCTCGTGTTCTACGTAGGGGTTAGCGATCGTTGACGCTGGACGCGATGCTGGCACGTTGTTGTACCACCGCATCGAGCACGGCATCAGAAATGACACGTTTGTTGGCCATGGGTACCACAACGCGGTTGTTTTCGGAGAGGATGACCACCTGGTTGGTGTCGTGGGCAAAGCCCGCACCATCCATCGACACGTCGTTCGCGACGATGAGGTCGAGCTTCTTTCGCTCAAGCTTGCCGCGGGCATTGGCTTCGAGATCTTGGGTTTCGGCAGCGAAGCCAACCAACGTCTGGTGAGCTGGCTTCTGGGCCCCGAGATCGACCAGGAAGTCGTGGGTACGCTGGAGCGCGATGGCGTCGATCCCATCGCCCTTCTTGATCTTGTTCTCAGCAACCGAAGCAGGCCGGAAATCGGCGACGGCGGCAGCCATGATGATGACGTGGGCCGCTGCGGCAAGCGGCATGATGGCAGCCTGCATGTCGGCGGCGGATTCGACCCGCACGACCTCAACGCCTGGGTGCGCTGGCTGGTCTACCGTAGACACCAACGTGACCTGGGCGCCACGTGCGTAGGCAGCGGCAGCTAGGGCATATCCCTGCTTGCCCGTGGAACGGTTCGTGATAACGCGCACCGGGTCGATGGCTTCTTGGGTGCCCCCGGCACTGACAATCACCTGCATTCCCGCGAGGTCATTGGGGCCGAGGCAACGTTCGACCTCAGCCACGATAGTGGCAGGGGCAGCCAGGCGGCCGTGGCCAATGTCGCCGCCGGCTAGGCGGCCAGGCTCGGCATCGACAACGGTGACCCCACGACGGGCGAGCGTGGCGAGGTTTTCTTGCACCGCGGGGTGTTCCCACATTTCGGTGTGCATGGCTGGGCAGACCACAACCGGTGCTGCGGTAGCCAGCAACGTAGCGGTCAGGAGGTCGTTGGAGATGCCAGCTGCGTAAGAGCCCAGCAGACGAGCGGTGGCAGGGGCCACCACAATGAGGTCAGCGCCTTGACCCAACTTGGTATGTGGGATGGGACTGGTCTCGTCCCACAGTGACTTCTGGACGGGTTCGCTACAGAGCGCAGAGAGCGTGGTCTCGCCGATGAAGCGGTGCGCTGCATTGGTCATGATTGGGGCCACGTGCGCGCCTGCATCGACCAGGCGCCGAGCAACCTCGACGGCCTTATACGCCGCTATGCCGCCACAGACTCCAAGAACAACTCGTTTGTTTGCGAGCGAGCTCAGCCCAGGGTTAGCTGGCGTCGGCACCGTCGCCAGCAGGAGTCTCGGGATCGGACGGATCTACAGCGTCAGTAGCGACGATCTTGTCTGCGGTGATCTCTTCGAAGGCGATGGAAAGCGGCTTGCGGGAAACCGAGGTGACCTGAGGCGGAACTGCCGAGCCCATGCCGTCACCCAACTGACCAAAATAGGCGTTGATCTGACGGGCGCGAGTGGCGCTGAGCGTAACCAGGCGGAACTTGGATCCAGCTCGTTCGAGCAGGCCCTCGACCGAAGGGTCAATCATGGTTTCGTTCTTAACAGGCATGAGAATGCAGTTCTCCACGAGCAGAGGACACAGGCCGCCAGGCGCGACCAATCCGAACCCACAATGGTAGCAGTGCCTGACCCAACCGCGGCTCATGGCCTACGTGGTCAGGTTGGCCCTAGCTTCGCCAATGAGCTGGAGGATCTCCTCGACCGTGGTGTCGAGTTGATCGTTGATGACGGTCACGTACCCGTTGTTTTGCGCGATCTCACGCTCTTGGTCGCCGCGCTCGATGCGAGCGGTCACCTTGTGTTCGGGGTCGCCGCGGCCTTCGAGGCGGCGACGCTGCTCCTCGCGGCTCGGGGTATCGATGAAAAGCAACAACGGCGAGTCGAACTTCTGAGCAATCGCCACGCCACCATGCACATCTATCTCGAACACGATGTCGCGCCCGATGTGGGTGGGGGTGCCAAAGGCAGAGTCGGCGCTTGCGGCAACCTCGGGAACCGGGGTTCCCTGCCTGTAGTCAAGGAAATCGACCCATTCGAGGAAACCACCCTCGGCGATGTGTTGATCGAACGCCTCGCGACTGACAAACGTATACGCATCGAGGGGCTCGCCTGGGCGAGGGTCACGAGTGGACCAGCTACGAGACAGCCAAAGCCGTGGATCAGCGCGCAAGAGCGCTTCCACAATCGTGCCCTTCCCGACCCCACCGGGCCCGGAGATCACAATGTAGAGCGGACCAGGATCAGGCGAATGCGGCGAGGAGGGAGGCACGTTGTTGATCGCCGAGCCCACGCAAACGGCGACTCTCGGCAATGCCTATGTCTTCCATGAGCCGCCGAGCCTTGACCTTGCCGACGCCTGGAAGTGATTCGAGGACGGCTAGAACTTTGGTCTTGCCAATGATCTCGTCGCCAGCGGCGACCTCGAGGACTTCGGCGAGGGTGACCGAACCCATCTTCAAGCGATCCTTGAGCTCGGCCCGAATACGGCGAGCCTCGGCTGCCTTTTCCAGCGCGGCCTTGCGCTGTTCATCTGTGAGTACGGGGGGTGCTGCCATGAGCGAAACCTTAGATGCGCAGGTCAGTGGAGTGGTGGAGGGTTCAGCCCAAAAGGTCTGACACGGCCACTCTGTTCAGCCCAAAAGGTCTGACACGGCCACTCTGTTCAGCCCAAAAGGTCTGACACGGCCACTCTGTTCAGCCCAAAAGGTCTGACACGATGGCGTGTGCGGCTTCTTTGGGGTCCTTGGCCGCAGTGACGGCGCGTCCAATCACCAGCAGGTCGGCGCCGGCGGCCATGGCCTCGCCCGGCGTGGCAACGTTGGCTTGATCGCCGTGATCGGTTCCTTGGGGCCGAATACCGGGCACCACACGCACCAAACGAGGCGCCAGAGTGCGAGCATCCACGAGGTCTTTGGCCGAACACACCAAGCCGCCACAGCCGGCCTCGGCAGCCACGCGAACCCGCTGGGGGACAATGTGGTCGGGGGCACCCGCATCGGAAGTCAACACCGTGACACCAAGGGCCACCGGGGGCTCAAGGCCAGCGTTCGAGGCACCTTCGTTGAGGCCTTCGACGCCCGCCTTCAACATGTCGACGCCGCCAAAGGCATGGAGGGTGAGGTAGTCAACGCCCAACGCACCCAGGACCCGTGCAGCCTTACCCACCGTATTGGGGATGTCGTGAAGCTTGAGATCCAAGAACACGTCGTAGCCGAGGTCGCGCATTGCCGCCACAGCATCGGGGCCAGCCGCAGAATAGAGCTCGAGGCCAACCTTGGCCACGCCAAACCAAGGTTGAAGCTCACGCGCCATGCGCGTTGCTGCGACAAGGTCGTCGACGTCGAGCGCCAGAGCCAACGTGGCTCGGACTTCGTCAGTAACACCCATCTGGTCGGTCATATTTATCTCCTGTGTGCTGCCCCGATGAGGTCTTGTACGCACTTGACCCGGTGCTTGGCGCACCATTTGCCAATGCCATCCAAGATGTTCACCGAGGCGCGTGGGTTGGCGAAACTTGCGGTACCGACCTGGACGGCTGACGCCCCGGCCTGAATGAACTCGATCGCCTGATGAGCAGAAGCTACACCGCCAGCGCCGATAATCGGCAGATCCTTGAAGGCCGCGTGCACGTCGTACACGGCCCGAACCGACACCGGGTGAATGGCTGGGCCCGACAATCCGCCACCACCGCCGCCCAAAAGCGGGCGCCGAGCTTCAATGTCGATGACCATGCCCATCAACGTGTTGGCCAGGGTGACAGCTTCGGCGCCGCCCTCCTGGGCGGCCTCTGCGATAGCCACAATGTCGGTGACGTTAGGGCTGAGCTTCGCCCAACGCGGGCGACCCGCAACCGCAGTGGCCTCGAGGACCTCGCAGGTGGACTCGGGCGCATGGGCAAACATGCGATGGCGATCTTCAACGTTGGGGCAAGACACGTTGACCTCAACGGCAACCACCTCCTCAGGCAGCTCAGCGCACATCGCTGCGGCTTCCGCATATTCGGCCACCGACCGCCCCCAAATGCTCACCACCACCCGGGCCTTGCGGCCAAGCAGCGCCGGGAGCTCATCGCGAGCCCAAGCCTCGATACCGGGCCCCTGGAGCCCAATGGAATTGATCATTCCCGCGGGGGTCTCGTGGACCCGTGGGGCGGGGTTACCCGCCCACGGGGCCGCCGACAGGGACTTCACCACCATTGCGCCCAACTTGGCCAAATCGACGTAGCCAGCGAGCTCATCGCCATGCCCGGCGGTACCCGATGCGGTCATTACCGGGTTCGGCAAGGCAACCGAACCAACCGTGGTGGTGAGGTCAGTCCGCATCAGGCCGGCGTACCCGAGGTGGTGTGGTACTCCTGCAACGGACGCACTTCAAGAGGGTGGGTGTCCCAATCCACCATGCCGTTCGCGGCCGCCAGGCCCGCTGCCGCGGTGGTGAGCAACGGGATGCCCCGCTCCCCCGCTGCGCGTCTGATGTGGGATCCATCGGCTCGGGGCCCGCGCCCGCGCGGCGAATTGATGACCAACTGCACGTCGCCAGACTCTATGAGGCTGACGGCGTTGGTGCCGTCTTCGTCGTCGAGTTTGGCAACATCGACGGCGACTTCGACCCCAGCGGAACGCAGCGCAGCGGCAGTGCCTTGCGTGGCCGCGATATTAAAGCCCAACCCGACGAGCAGCTTGCCGGTTTCGATCCCAGAAGCTTTGTCTCGATCGGCCAGCGACATGAACACGGTGCCGGTGGTGGGCAACACCATGCCAGCGGCAATTTGCGCCTTAGCGAAGGCCAAACCCGGGGTGAGGTCAACGCCCATGACTTCGCCCGTGGACCGCATTTCGGGGCCGAGCACGGCGTCGGTCATGGGGAATCGGTTGAAGGGTAGAACTGCTTCTTTGACCGAGATGTGCTGGCTGGCTGTGCGCGGCACCAACACGTTGGCGGCGCGAAGCTGCGCCAACGTCTCCCCTAGCATCACCCGGGCCGCCACCTTCACCAATGGGACGCCCGTAGCTTTGGCCACGAAGGGCACGGTCCGCGAGGCCCGAGGATTTGCCTCGATAACAAAGACCTGTTCGGAGCCCTCGATCCGTTTGACCGCGTATTGGACGTTGATGAGCCCCACCACATTGAGTCGTTCGGCGATGCGACGGGTGTACTCCTCGAGCGTGGCCACCGTGGAAGGCACGAGGTTCACCGGGGGCAGCATGCAGGCCGAGTCCCCCGAGTGGACGCCTGCTTCTTCGACGTGCTCCATCACGCCGCCAATCAGGGTTTCGCCGGTAGCGTCTCGGATGGCATCGACATCGACTTCGGTGGCGTCTTCGAGGAACCGGTCGAGAAGCACCGGGCGTTCGGCTGAAAGGCCACCC
>JAUIIS010000223.1 GCA_030431575.1 Acidimicrobiia bacterium
TGAACGTCCGACCATTCGAACTCCTCAAGGTCGACGATACCCATTCTTCTGGGTCGAAGTGCATGCCGAAGGGGGCGAAAACTTGCCGGTCTAGGAGGTTCCCGGACTCGTCTGTCTTCACAATTTCGTTGCCAAGGTGGTCAACAACCGACAGCCCTACGCTTTCGGTTCCGTCACTCTCGTCGAAGGTGTATTCTCCAACCCGCCCGGTTGGGGAGAACAGGTGCAGTATGTATCTCCAGTTCGTTTTACCTCCGGTGGTTGTTCTGACGACTTCGAAGTCGTCCGCTGGATAGTAGGTCTCTGATGTGTCGCCGTTCTTGTTCTTGACGTTTCGTGCGGCGCGGCGGTCGAAGCCGTCATACAGGAAGTCGATTCTTCCGTCGGCTGACTCGTACGTCCGGATGAGTGACGACTGGTCCCAGGCGAATTTGGCCGAATCGCCGTCATTCGTTCTGGTAGTGACCCGTCCGATCGAGTCATACTCGAAGGCCGTCTCAGTGCCGTCCGGGTGATCTACCTCTTTCAAGAGTGACCTGTTGTAAGTGTAGGCCGCGCCCTCTTTTTTCAGAATATCCCCGGTCAGAGAGTCGTAGTGGTAGGTTCCGAGTTCCCTCTCTTGGAGTTGCCCTTGGCTCCACTTTGTCACCTGGTCGTCATCATCGTAGTCGTATCGCTGATAGGCATGAGCAAGTTCACCACCTACGGTTAGCACCGTATCTTCCAAGTCCCAACGCCGTGTCAGGCGGTCACGAGAGTCATAACTATAACCTTCGTGCACAAGTGATTCTGAGGCATGCGCATACAACGTACTCAATCGCCCCTGTTCGGTGACCGATCAGCCAAGGGGAGGTTCCCTTTCCCTCTAGCCCGTGCGAATCTAAGCACGTAGACTGGCCGCATACGCTGCCGGTGTGAGCTGCGACGCTGGAAGGTTGTAGTGCTTGCGGTGGGTGCCAAGACGAGTAAGGACCCAGCCAAGATAGGCCTCGCCGTCGATGCCGAGGAGCTTGCACGATGCGACAATGCCGAGGATGACGGCGAGTCGGTGTGCTCCTTCGGTGCTGCCCGCGAAGAGGACGTTGTTTCGGAGCTTGGCAACGTCCTGGTAGATGCGCTCGGTGGCAGAGTTGTCGATGGGTATCTCCGGACGCTCGAGGAAGAGCGTCAGGGCCGCCCAGTGGTTCGTATAGTAATTGATTACCTTGCGCAGCGGGTCGTCCGGCAAGAGCGTGGGTGCGGTGGCCGAGGCCCATTTCTTGAAGTTGTCGAAGTGGGGACGGCAGTGTTGTTGGCGCCATGATAGGAGCTCAGAGCCGGTGAGGCCGAGCTCCTTTGCCTTGGCCTCGGCGATGTAGACTGCGGAGATGAACTTTGCAGCGTCCTTGGCGAGTTTGGGTTGAGTGCTCTCTGCATCACGTAGTTTTCGGCGCCCGTGGGCGTTGCAGCCAGCTTCGGTCGCCTTGTCGTCGCCGAAGAGTTGGTTGTGGCGGTGCTCGGCGTCAGCGACGATGACGCCCTTGTAGCCGTCAAGCTTGGCCAACAGGGCTTCGGCGCCCTTCGTCGGTTCGTAGTTCATGACTACGGCGTCATCGGTGCGGAATGCCTCGAGGTAGCCGTTGTGGGCTCCGACGTCCTTGATGAGGACCTTCAACCCCGTCATATCCATCGCCATCCACGGACTGGCTTTAATCTGTTTCCAATGCTCGCCGTCGATTGGCGCGAGGATGTCTGCGACGCGCTCGACCTGTGAGACCAAGTAGCTCATCGCCAGTGGTATGTGTTTGGCGAGCAGATTGCGGCGAATCCGGTCCATGGGCACGAGCATCGCGTGCCGTTCCCAGATGAACCAGGCGAGCCACTCGCATGTGGCTTTGGACCTCGAAAATGGTGAGGGCAAGGCCTCCGGCGTGAAGCGAGCGCAACAATCGTGGCATTCGCAGGTGACACGCACGGTGCGGCGAACCCGGGTGTGCGCCTTGACGACGTCCAGCTTCTCTTCGATGTGTCTGCGGATCTCGACGAGCTGCTCGCCGCCGCACTTGGTGCACGCGCTGGGCTTGAGGTGGTGCTCGTCTCGCTCAAGATGGTCGGGAAGTTTGTTGCGCCCAAATGATGTGCGCTCTTTGCGGGGTTTCTTCTGCTTGTCGGGCAGCTCCGGAGGTGTTGGCCGGTTGTCGTAGGCCTCTTGCTGCTCCGGCGAGAGTTCGACGGCCGGCTCGGGCTCAGCCGCCTTCTCCTTCGGCTCGCTCCGTCTTCGCTTCTTGCGGTTGACGATGGCGAGCAGCTCTTCGATGCGGTCGCTCTGCTTCGCGACTTCCGCCGTCAGGGCCTCTATCAACGCGGTTTGTTTGGCGGACTGAGCGGTCGCGTGCAATAGGGCTTGCGTGAGCTTTACGACCTGATCGTGCAGCACTTTCTGCGCTGACTTTTGTGCCCTGAGTTCAACCCCTTGTGCCTCGTGTTTGGCTCTCAACTCGGCGTGGGCTGCGGCGGAAACGTTCATGGCCAAGTTAGATCACAAAGCGTCCAACCTGTCGATCCCCTATTTGTGAGTTTTCTTGAGACGATACCACTTACGCCGTGCGGCTTTGAGGTCGATGCCCTCGAGCAAGGAAGCGAGCGACGCCGGGTCGATCACAACCTTCGGAGGGCTGGTGCCATCGGGGTCAGGCTCGGGCAACTCGAACGTTCCCTTTGCCAGACGCTTGCAGAAGAGGCACCACCCCGAGCCGTCGAACCAAAGGCCCTTGCACAGCTTCTTTCGGCGATTGAAGAAGAGGTAGAGATGTCCGTCCGTCGGCTCTAGCCCCAAACGACGGGCATGCCCCGCCATCGCGTTGAACGAGCCGCGCATATCCACCGGCTCCAACCCGACGAAGATTCTCAACCCTTGGCCGATGCTCAACATGCCGACCTCACCACACTCAACAACCTGAGCAGGGCCGCATCGTCAAAGCTCGGGGGCACCTCCACCTCGTACTCGCCGACCTTCACCACAAATGGCTGGAACTCCGCTGCCTTGGTCTTCTCCGGCAGCACCAACTCGACCAGTCCAGCCCGCTTCCCCCTCTCCACATCCGCTTGGCGCTTCATGGATTGCAGCCAGGCGTTCAACGAGCGACCATCGACCCGATTCTCCGCCGCCCACTCGCTCATGGACAGCCCGCTCTTCCTCCATTTCTTCAGGCACTTCTCTGCGTCTTGCCGGTCTCTTATCTTTCTTCGTTTCTTGAGATTCATCCATCACCTCCCGCTTGGGTAGCGGTTGATGATCGCGTACCTTCAGGTGGTTGGGCTAGATCCCCTTGGCTGATGGGTCACTCTATAAGGCCACCGACGACCCAGAAGGCGACGGGCTTTACCTGCGGGATGACCTCGCCATCAAAGACGCCGGCGGCGTGCAACCTGGCGACCGCATCGAGGTCCGCCCTTGGATCGCCAAGGAAGGCCGCTTCTCATGGGCATCAAACGACCCCAAAGCCAGCGAGCTTGCCATGTTCAACAAGGAGGCCAAATAATGGAAGCAACCACACAAGACACCCAGAACGCTATCGACCGAAAAACGCTTCTTTCCTACAGCATCGAAGAGCTTCAAGCCCACTACCTCCAGGTGGTAGGCAGGCCAACCACCAGCACCAATAGGCGCTACATTCTCTGGAAGCTCAAAGAAGCCGAGGAGGGCCGCGTGCGGGTCGGCCCCAAGGCGCAGAAGGAGCAGGTCCCACACAAGGTCTTGCCCCTGCGCCTCCCAGAGACCACCGTGCAAGCCATCGATAAAGCATGGGCTCGGCAGGGCCTGCCAAGCAGGATGGAGTTCCTTCGCCGGGCCCTCAGGTCATACATGATGGAGCTCGGCGAGTACGAGGCCGCCCAGAGTCTGTGAGGAGAAGATTGGGTGGCCACCCAGCCGTTTGTATTTGATATCGCAGTCGGGTTGCTGCCAATGCCGTTCGGGTTGGCCACTGTCCTGGGCGGCGATAGTGGGCAGGAATGGCGCCGGGATTTTCGTTGAGGTTTAGGAGAACCTTGTCGTCCCGTATTGTAATACGGGAACAAGGGATGACGAAGACATCGGCGAAAAGACCAAGCGAGTCCGCTCACTATCGACGGTCGGCCAGTGTGTGCTGGGTAGCCACTGCCCGGGAAGGTGTGCACCGCAATCAACTGGTCAACCCAATCGTCCGGATTTGCTCCTCCCAAGCCACAAGACCCCGCCCACCAAACCTTTTCCTCAACCCGCTTAACCCCGTCATATAGGCGAGGAATGGCTGCGTGGGCTGTCCGTCCTGAACAATACCCCAATCGTACCTCGGCGAGGGCCAGAGTCACCTTTGTCGATGGCGTGCACCTCCGCCGCTGTCGGGCAGAACCAACTCTAGAAGGACATGAGCCGATGAACTACAGCGACATCAAAGACCACCTTGAAATGACTCTTAACCGTGCCCGCTTCGTGCTTGCGTACGACAAGGTGCGAGCGGAGAACCACACCCTGGCGCCCTACGAGACCGCTTTGCAGGCGGCGAGCGCGCTACGTGATACGCAGAGCTTGGATGCGCTCCGGGAGCGTGCTTGGCTGACGGCGCTTCTCATCGAGCTGGCACAGGACAAGAGCGAGCTGGCGTTGACCATCTTGACCCTGGGTTGTCTGCCCGCGCTTGGGCGACTCAGGACGGCCTTCCGGGCGGTGCCCGGGTTCACGCGCGATGACCTAGGGCAGCTGGTGTTCGAGAAGTTCTACGAAGAGGTTCAGAGCTTCCCGCTTCGTGAGCGCGGCAATCGCTCTGTGGCCAACCTTATTCTGGCGACGCGAGGGGCCGTCGAGACCGCGGTCAACCACGCTCGTCGCTCTGACTCACCGGAGTGCGAGTCGTGGCTCAAAGCCTCTCTGGCCGGCTCGCCGGAAGACCTGATGGTGCAGCTTGAGCGGGCGGAAGTTGACCTTGTTAACCTGGTCTCCATGGCGTTGCACGACTTCTCCGTCGAAGAGCTGGACCTCATCCGCACGACCTTCGCGCACAACGAGCCGCTGATGGACTGGGTGAGGGAGCACTATCCGGCGTTGAGCGAGACCGACCAGCAACGAATCTATCGGCGTGTTCACCACAAACGCTCGACACTCACCGCACAGCTTCGGCAACGGCTGCGGCGACTCAGCTTGAGCCGCTGCCCAAGGTGCAAACACCGCCTGCACGCGTAGGCGGCACTCCAATCAACCACGAGAACAACCCCACTCACAATCGAGGGAGAATCCATGATTGACGCATGGCAACAAGCAGAAGAACTGGCAGAGAAACACGGCAGCTTGGGCGGTATCTTCGTTCGCCTAGCCAACAACCACGACAAAGTGGTCGGCGCTTTTGTCGGCCAACCCTTCACCCGCGAGGTCGTCTGGACCGGCGAACGTTATGAGACGTTCGACAAGGCAGCCCACCATGGGAAAAAGCCAAGCCTCAAAGTGATGCTCAACTTCTACGTCCCGGCCGAGAAACGCATGAAGGTCATCGAGGGCGGGACGGCGTGGCTCAAAGACCTGCTCAAGGTCCGGGACAAATACGGTCTCTCGGATTGGCTTTTTGAAATCGAACGTCTCGGCGAGGCGCGTGACCCGAAGACGCGGTACACGATTCTGCCCGATGAGCGCATCGACAATGACGTGCAGGCAGACATTGCGGCGGCGGAGCTTCACGACCTAGAGGCGCTGACCAAAGACGAACCTGAGGCGCCGTGGGCCGAAATCCCTGACCACGTCATCCAGGACTTCCGAAGGCGGCTCAGCGCGCTCTCGCCGGCCGCCATCCAGCGGTTCTTGTCCACCTTCAAGATCCGCAAGCTGGATGAGTTGAAACCTCTGCAAGAGCCCGAGGCCC
>JAUIIS010000224.1 GCA_030431575.1 Acidimicrobiia bacterium
TGGTTGCGTCACTGGCGTTGGCGGCCTGCTCGTCTGTGTTGTTGGGAGCCTCGATCACTTCAGTTGCCGAGGTCGGTGCAGAGCCGTCGCCGCCACAAGCCCCAACAAGGAGCGTGGCAGCAACGACGGCTGCTGCGATCGAGTTGCGGAGTGTCTCTTTAGTGCTCATTGAGCGATTGTGAAACCTGCGCTTGTGAGATTTCTGTGAGCAGCCTGGGAACATGCCCCTGCAACTAACCGGATCGGTGGACCAAAGATGACGAATGAAAGCTTGACAATCAAGTTGTCAATATGGCAAGTTAGTTGTCATGAACACATGGATAGACACCTTGTCATCAGAAGTTCGGCTGCTGTTTCACGCCATGGCGCGCCTCAGTGACCTGGCACATGCCGAGCAGAACGTCAGCGCCCCTATGCGTGCGGTGCTTGAGTACCTCCACACCCAAGGAAGCGCCACCGTTCCCCGGATCGCGGACGCACGGGGCGTGTCTCGACAGCACATTCAGACAATCGTGAATGACCTCACCGAAGCCGGCCTGGTCATTCAAGTCGACAACCCCGCCCACCGGCGATCCCGGCTCATCATGGTCAGTGCCGCCGGTGCCCAGGCCATCGAGGCCATAGCCGACACCGAAGCGAAGCTGCTTGCCAGCCTCGAAGCATCGGTACCCAGCGCAGATGTAGCCAGCGCAGAGCGCACACTGCGAACCATTCGTTTCGGGCTCGACGAATTGAGCGCAGACCTGGAGGGGTCGGAATGATCAAAGAGAGACTCTTCGCCAACTTTGCTCACCCCCAAGGCCTGCTCGGTCGCCTCGCCGGGCGGATAATGGCCAAGAAGAAATCCAACACCGCTAGGGGTCGCTGGGCCATAGACCAGTTGGCACCCAAGGCCACAGACCGCGTTCTTGAAGTTGGGTACGGGCCTGGTGTTGCCCTTGGCATCACCGGGGCCTTGGTCAGCAGCGGCACGCTCGTTGGCGTCGACTCCTCCGATGTCATGAAGGCACAGGCCAGCAGACGAAATCGAGACTTGCTGCGCAACGGGCGCCTCGTTCTCTATGTCGGCGACGCCCAAGACCTCGACCCGACGCTCAAAGATTTCGACCTCATCTATGGCCTCAACGTCTGGCAATTCTGGTCAGACCAAACCGCAACCGTGAACGCGCTAGCCGCTCGGCTTGTCCCAGGCGGCCGCCTCGCCCTGCTGTACATGCAACCCCCATCGGCCAACACCACCGCACACGAGGCCACCAAAAAGCTCACCCAACAGTTCGAGACCGCCGGGCTCCACGACGTCAAAATCCACACCATGGACTTCGACCCACCCGCAGTCTTGGCCACCGGCCCTAGAAATTCGGCTTCAAAAAGAAATCCCGTTGCTGTCAACCTGGCGAGGCCAGGTGTGCGTGTTAACGGCATGAACAAGACCCATGATGGGGTGATCGACAACCCCATCGACCTCACCCCTGCGGCCAGGCGAGCATTCGCCGACTGGTATCGCAGCGAATACCACCAAGTGGTGGCGTTGGTCTACGTCCTCAGCGGCTCGAAATGGGCCGCCGAGGAACTCACCCAAGATGCCTTTGTTGAAGCGCATCGCAAGTGGGGGACCATCAGCAACTACGACGACCCTGGCGCCTGGGTGCGCAAGGTTGCGGTCAACAAAGCCCGCTCGTGGGGCCGGCGAAAAGGCGCCGAAGCACGTGCTTATGCAAAACACACCCTCGCTGCACGCGAACTGCCGGCGCAGCTTCCCGAAGGCGCGGACGAGTTCTGGTCGGTGGTGCGCAAGCTCCCAGACCGACAAGCACAGATCATCGCCCTCCACTACCTCGACGACCGTCCCGTAGACGACATCGCAAACCTGCTGGGCATCTCAGCCGGCACCGTCAAAACCCAGCTCCACCGGGCCCGTAAGACGCTTTCCACCACGCTCGCCGTTGACCCCGAGGAGGAGTCATGAAGCTCGAAGAACTCGCACGCAAGTCCTCAGACGCTGCCCGAATCAGCGTCGTCCACCTCGACCCGCCACCCATCGCCGAACCCACACCACGACGCTTCGCGACCCCGGCCCTCATTGGCTTTGCTGGGCTGTTGATGCTGCTTGGCGTGGGCGCCCTGGTGCTGCTCAACAACTCTGGAGACGATGGCGAGATAAGCACCGCCGCAGCTCCCGAAGTGCCTCGGCTTGGGTTCCCCGCGTTCGATAGTTGGGAAGTCACCGGCGCATACAACGTGAGCGAAATCGCCGAAGAAGAAGGCGTCAACACTGTCATGACCTTCAGCTACTACGGGGCAGGCGAAAGCGCCGACCCATACCGCGAAGGCGACCTGCTGATTGGCAGCTTCGAGGCAGGTGGCGACGCTGTCAGCCTGTCCGGCGACACTGATCGCACCGTGCAAGTACGCGGTGTCACAGCCGTCGTAGTCGATTCGGCTGGACAGGGCCTGGGTGATGAAACCGTTGCTCTCGAATGGGAAGAACCAAACGCAGACCCAACTTTGCCGCCGCTGCAGCTGTTCGCTGCCAGCAAATCGCTTACGGAGGCAGAGCTCATCGCGGTGGTCGAGAACCTCGAAGTCGACGTTGCTGCAGGCACGGCGGCGCCTATCGAAACCGGCCTCGAACTGGTGGCCACCGAGAACGCCACACCATTCGACTCATTCCGGGGGGCCGACGAGGGTTACTTGGTTGCCTACGAACGCTCGCCCGAAGCGCTGTCGGAATCGTTGGTGGTCACCAGCCGCGTCGGCGAGCTTCGATCGGAACGAGCAGCCTTGCAATGGTGGGGTGCCCAAACTGAGGATGTAACCGTCAATGGCCGACCCGGTTACACGGCCAGCCTCGACGGAATCATCGGCGATCCGGCCGAAGAACAGGATGGATTCACCAGCCGCACTGTGGTCTGGACGCCTTCCAACGGCGTGGTGGCCAGCGTCATCTACTTCGGCAACAACCCAGACTTCGACATCGTCGAAGTTGCTAGCGCTGCTGTGGAGTTGGACGACGACACCTGGGCTGCCTACCAACAGCAAGCGGCAGCAGTGAGCGCCAACTCCGCCGACTTCAGTGAGATCTACCTCGGAGGCGAGGGTTCTGTGGGCGACGAAGCGTTCGCCTTTGTCCTCGGTCTTCAGGGTGGCCAACTCTGTTTCGACCTGGCCAGCGGTTCGGGCAGCACCGGCTCGTGTGGCGGCGGCAGCACTTCGGTAGATGATCCAACCGAAGCTCGGGTCATAGACAACGGGTTCGGCGACACGTTGGCGTCAGTCGTCATCGTCGCTGGTGCAGATGTGGATGAAATCGTCGTGGCAGGCGACGATTACGTCACCTTTGCTGGCGGGCGTGATTCTGGCGAACAGTTCTTCGTGGCGGTTGGTCCCAGCAACGTGCAGCCAAGGTTTGACGTCATCGTCGATGGAGAGGTTGTGGCCACGCTTGAGGCCGGGGTCGAGGAGCTGTCCGCCGGCGAGGAAGCCTTCGCCCTCGACGTTGCCTCCAACCCCTCGGCACAAGCCTCTGGCATTGCCGACCTCGACGTCATCGCCAACCTTGGCGACGACCGAGTGCCGGTCGCCTTTGGGACAAAGGGCAACGACCTTTGCATAGTCACCTTCGGCGAAGCTGTCAGCGCCGGATGCGCGCCAGCCAACGACTTCGTGGTCTTCGGCCCCGTGCAACTAGAAGACGGCACCAGCAGAACCCACGTCGTCCTCGACATCAGCACAATCCCGTGCATCGATACCTCGATTGGAGTGAGCTTCAGCGGATCTGTGCCCTGGGTGGGTCAGACCGGGGGAAACGACTGGGTGGTTGCTGCCATCGAGGGCCCGGCCGAAGGCATCAATGTTGAGATCACTACCACTTCGGGGACCACGGAGGTAGTCGAGCTCCCCGACATCGAAGGGACCGGCACTTGGCCGGCTGACATCTGCCGCAACTAACGCCTCCGCCTTGGCTGGTCGGGTAGACGCAATCAGCCAATCGCGTGCGCCCTGATGGTGCAGCGGGTGTTGGAGTGGGGCGAGGTTTGCTGGTGGGGTCGGGTGTGGTGCATTTCATTTCGGTAGGTGGCGCGATGGAAGGTCTGGTGTGCCGAAATGAAATGCACCACACCCGACCCCGTTCGAGTGGGCACGTCGACCCCGTTGGCAACGAAATGCACCACACCCGACCCCGTTGGAGGGGACACTCGGGAACCCGATGCTGTTGCGCAGGACGGGCGACTGCGCTCGGTTGTGCCAGGGTTAGATGCGGCGCACTTGGTAGTGGCCTTCGGCGTTGCGCCGGGGGCGGCGGGCCGAGCGCCACATGTCGCGGAGGAGCGAGCGGGTGAAGCGTGCGCAAGAGCAAACGGAACGCCGGGGGTGGCGCAGGACACGCAGCGGGTTGCCGATGCCGCGGAAGGGGTGGCGGAGTTGGGCCGCCATGCCGCTCGGGATGTGTTCGCTGACGCCGTAGCGCTGGGGACGGCGATCCTTCGGCATGAAGTAGGTACCAAACAGTGTGTCCCACAGCGGCAGGAACACCGAGTAGTTGCTATTGATCGCACCCGGTTCGTTGGCGTGATGCCAATGATGAAACTCGGGGGTGATGACCAGTCGGTGAAGCAGACGCAGGCGCCACCGGACGTTGGCGTGCAAGAAGATGCCAAGCACGATCTGGACCACCGCCAACACACCGGTGAACTCCGGGCTGAACCCGGCGGCCAGCAGAAACACGAACGCCGGTGCGAGAAGTGTGCCGTCCAGCGGGTGGTTGCGGAAGCCGCTGACCCAATCGAGGTGCTCGGTCGAATGATGGATGGCGTGGAAGCGCCACAGGAACGGGACCTCGTGATACCACCGGTGCGTCCAGTAGATGGCGAGGTCGAACAACGCAATCCCGACAAAGGGGGCCAGCCCGCCCGGAATCATGCCAACCAGCGGGCTGATAGCCAGGCCGGGCAGCCAGGCCAGGCTGATCACCGCAACCACTACGGCCACCGGGATAGCCAACGCATTGAGGGCGGTGCTGGCCATTGCGTAGGACACGTCGAGCCAGGCTAGGGGCCGGCGCAGCGGCTGCTTGTGGCGAGGGAACAGCTTCTCAAACGGCACCACAAGCACAAACAGAATCGGGATCACAAACAGCGCCCCGGCATCCATCAGCACCGAGGCCACAATCAGTCCTGCGGCAACCAGCAGCGAGAAGAACCTCGCGAACCGGGCAAACCTGCGCGGTCCGCTGCCTAGCGGTGGCGGTGGCGGACCTGGCGGCTGAGCGCCCGGCGCTGGGGTGGGCTGTCGGCCTGCGGACAGGAAGGGAGGTGGCGGGGGTGGGGGAGCCAGCGTCGAGTTCATACCTTCCTGTCGTGTGCGGGCGCGTTAGCGGTTCATAACGGGGTGGTCGGGTAGGTCGATTCGACTACGTTCGATAGCCGTGACGTTTGCAGACATCCACACTGAACGCCTCGTCTTGCGGGCTCCGCTGCCTAACGATGCCGAGGCCGCCTACCAGCGGCGCAGCCTGCCCGAAGTGGCCCGCTACCAAGATTGGGAAATGCCCTACACCCGCGAGCGAGCGGTAGAAGGCGTGACCGCAGCCGCAGCAATGGACGGGCCAACCGACGGCTCTTGGTGGGCCGCAACCGTTGTCGACGCTGCCCAGCCCGAACACATCCTTGGTGACGTCGCCGTCGGCATCAACTGGGGAGGACGCAGCGCAGAAATCGGCTACACGTTCCACCCCGACTATTGGGGGCGCGGCTATGCCGCCGAGGCAGCGCAGGCAATGGTTCGGTACCTGTTCACCGACTTCGGGGTCAGCCGGGTTGAGGCACAAATGCACCCCGACAACCCGGCCTCGGCCCGGGTAGCCGAG
>JAUIIS010000225.1 GCA_030431575.1 Acidimicrobiia bacterium
TTGAGATCGGACCTGAGTGACAGGCGAATCATGGGGCCTTCGCCGCCGAGATCGAGGTGTGGCTCGTGGCCTCTGCACAAGACGGCTTCGCTCCAAACGTGAACGTGCTTACCCAGGCCGCTCCGGGGATGACCACCGAGAGCTACCTGCAACTAAGCATCGACAATGCACCGGCCTTCTTCGACGACTTCGAGCTCATCGATGAAGACATCATTGCGGGCGCAAATGGCCAGCCTCTGGCGGCGATCGAGTACACGGGGGGCGGCTTGCAGTACCTCGGCGTGTTCGCCGTCGGCGATGACCAGGCGGTGGTTGCGACCTTGACCGCGCCGCCCACCCGCTTCGACGCGATCCGGGACGAGGTCATGCCGTACCTGCTGACTCTGGACCGCCTGGTGACCGACTGACCTCCGCCCGATGGCCCCGTGCCTACAACGTGCCTAGAACATCGGAGAACAGGGGTCGCGAGCGGGGCCCACCGGGCAGGTGAGCACCTGCGAGAAACCGCGTCTCACCTGCGAAAACGCTGGTCAGCTGCCGAATGCGCCGACCCAGCCGGGCAGCTTCCCCAGCTGAATACGCCGGGTTCGATTCCCGTCACCCGCTCCAAAGAATACTCCTGGTAATCAGCGAGGTACGACCAGGCAACACACCCCGTGTTCTCAGCCTATGACGATGATGTTGTGGGGGGGGGCAAGACCACCGGGCCCATGCCCTTTCTGATCGAAGAATGGGTTCATATGTGGCAGGGCGATAGTCCATGATGTCGGCGCTCGCCGAGTCCGTTCCTCGGGCGGTGTAGTGTTCGCGTGACCACAAAGTCCGGAGAAGATCATGCCCGTTGGCGAATCGATGTTGGACATGGTGGGCAAAACCCCGGTCGTGAAGTTGAATAAGGTCGTTCCAGAGGACGCTGCCGACGTCTTCGTGAAGCTCGAATGGTTCAACCCCACCGGCTCCTACAAGGACCGGATGGCGCTCGCAATGGTCGCCGAGGCTGAACGCCGCGGCGACCTCACCCCGGGCATGACGGTCGTGGAGTACACCGGTGGCAGCACGGGCGGGTCACTTGCCTATGTGTGCGCAGCCAAGGGCTACAAATTCAACGTGGTGTCATCGGACGCGTTCGCCGCCGAGAAACTCAAGACAATGCGAGCGTTCGGGGCGGAACTCACGATCATCGACAGCGACGGCGGCAAGGTGACCCCCGAACTGACACCGCGAATGATCGCGAAGGCGGCTGAGTTCGCCGCCGAACCCGGCACCTACTGGACCGACCAACTCAACAACGCCGACTCGCTGGTCGGCTACGCAGAGATCGGCCGCGAGCTACTTGCACAGATCGACCGCCCGATCGACGTGTTCTGCGCCATGGTCGGTACCGCCGGTCTCGCGATGGGCGTATCCACCGCGTTCGCCGAGGCGGGTGCCAACACACGGATCGTGATCATCGAACCAGCGAGCACCGCAGTCATCTCCGGTGGCAAGCCCGGCACACACGGTGTCGAGGGGACCGGCATCGGCTTCATTCCGCCTCTGCTCGACCCCGATCTGTATGACGAAGTCCGCCCGATCGACGAAGCAGATGGGCGAGCGATGGCGCAACGGCTCGCCAAGGAGGAGGGCCTGCTGGCCGGAACGTCCACCGGCCTCAACGTCACCGCAGCGATCGCCTTGGCCGGCGAACTCGGGCCCGGAAAGACCGTCGTCACCGTCGCATGCGACACCGGTCTCAAGTACCTCGCCGGCGACCTCTATACCGGCTGAACACCCACCAAGTCTGAAAAGGCTCGCCATGCGGGTTCGATTCCGGTCACCCGCTCCAAGCGAACGCCCGAGTCAGCCGAGATCTGAAGTCCGGTCGCTGGATCGCCACCCGCTGCCTGTTCGTTCAGCCGGTCACACCTCGAAGAGGAGCGCTCCTCCCGTTGACCAGGCGGCAAGGTTTGTCAGGAACTTCTCCGAGGCCCGACGGGCGGTTCCGTCGGTGCTTCCGGAGTTGTGTGGCGTGATGATGACGTTGGGCAGTCGCCAAAGCGGGTGATCGCTCGGTAGTGGTTCGGGGTCGGTGACGTCGAGCCCGGCACCGCCAAGGCGACCTTGGGCCAGCGCTTTGGTCAGGGCAGCCTGATCGACGAGTTCGCCACGGCCAACGTTGATGAAGAACGCATCGGTCCGCATTGCGCCGATCACGGCGGCAGAGATGATGCCGCGCGTCTCGTCATGCAGCGGCAGCGCCACCACCAAGGCATCCACCTCAGATGCGACCACCGGTAGCTCATCGAGTGTGCGGACCGGGCACGGCTCGGAGCCGTGGGAGCTGCGGCGCACGACCATTGGTTTCATGCCGAACTCTTGGGTGAGCCGGATGACTTCTTGTCCAATCGGGCCGAACCCGACAACGGCTACCCGCTTGCCGGTCAACTCGCTCCATCGTTCCCACGCCCACTCGCCGTCGGCCTGTGCTCGCATCATCCGTGGGAGATCTCGGGCTAACGCTAGGAGGTACATGATCACGGTTCGAGCGATTGGCGCGCTGCTTGACCCGGAAGAGTTCGTGAGTCGAACGCCCCTATCCTTCATCGTGTCGAAGACGGGGCTGTCGACGCCGGCCGACATCGTGTGCAGCCAGGCGAGGTTCGGGGCCCTCAGCGCTGCCCCGAAGAAATTGGCTGCCCGTTCGGGCCACGCATCGTGGGAGAAGAACGCGATCGTGATTCGGGAAAGATCGTGCTCGGAGACTTGCTGACCCTCAACAAGCGTGATGGCCTCGATATCTGGTGCGATGCCACGGACGCGGTCGCCCCACTGCGCCCAAAAAGTGTCGGTGCACAGCAGCACGTCAGTCACGGTCGCTCGTTCCTTTGCTCGGCAGTAAAGCAGGGGCGCCACCTCGGGAGGCGAGTTGGTCAAACCCAGCGAGAGTTGGCGGCTCTAGTTCGGGTGATCCTGTGGGTTGCCGCTGGCCGATGCGGTCACAATCCTGGGGCAGCTTCATGATCTCAGACCTCCTGCTGTTCGCCCAACGCGACGCTGAACACGCTGCCGTCCATGCGGAGGGAACCATCGGTTTCGTAGCGTTGGCGGAGATCACCAAACCGAGTCTCAACGTTGGTGGTGAGTTCGGCGATGGCGTCGAAGGTGGCCAGGGTTTCCTCCGTTGGCTCCTCGGGCGGTTCCCAGTGGAGGCCCCAGATATCCCAAGGCAGCATCTCAACCTTGTTCAATGCTGCGAGATCCAGGCGAGTGTTCTGGGCGATCCAGAACGCGCCGTGCTCGGGGATCGATGACAAGCCACAGCGATCTGCATCGAGTTCGCCAGCGCGCCACCTCTTCCACGCACGGCCGCCGGTTAAGAACTGTTCAGGGCCGATGGTCACGAACCCAGTATCGGCCTCGATGCCGAGCAGGCGTTGCCAAGTTGCGTCGAGCTGGGCGTCGACCATCACCCACCGCTGCTCCGACTGGTCCCAGTACTCGGCGACCCAGTGGTCTTCGTAGTAGCCGGGCACGAAGTAGGTGGCGAACCCGCAGCGCGAACGGGCCGGGATTCCCGCGGCGCGCAACAGCGCGACGGTGAGGAGCGAGTACGTGTTGCACCGACCACCAATCCGAGTCACCGGTGCGCGGGCTTCGCTCAGCGGCCGCGGATCGGCCTCCAGCGCAGCATCGAGGATCTGGGAGGCATTACGTAGGTGGACGGTCTCGGCTTGCAATGGCGCCAGGTCGACCCCATAGAGGTCTTTGGCGAAGAGGTCGTAGATCAAGATGCCTTGGACGGTCTGGACCACCTCGGCGATGCCGGCTGCAGCGACTCCGTACGATGCGACATCAGTGTGGCGCCCTGGCGTCGCATAGAATTCGTTCGGAGTCAGCATCATGCTTGCGAGACTAGTTGGCTTGATTGGCGGCAGGTTCCAGGGCCCCTTGACCTCAACCTTTTGTAGGCCCTGAGACCATTACCAGCGCCGACTCGTCTGCTGGAATCACCGCCGTCCGGCAACAGCATCGAGAGCAGCACCAAGTCCTGGCGACGCGTCGGCTGCACGTGCCCGCCAGGCGACGTGGTGATCGGGCCGCACCAAAAGCGCTCCTGTTTCGCCCACTGCGCAGACGTCGCGCCAGGCGTCGAGCGGCTTTGTGTCAACGCCAACCCGCACCGTTGCTACCTCGGCGGCGTCAAGCATCTCGGCCCACTTGTCGTGCGCGCCGAAGCTGAACAGCACCGGCCGGTCAATAGGCACCAGGTCCAGCGTCGATGCGCCGCCGACCCGATCCACCCATGCGTGCGGCAAACGAGCGCCTGGCCGAGCGGTCGGCTCATAGACGCTTGGCGAGCCAGGCTCGCAGGCGGACCCTTCGGCCACCAGCGCCCCGTCTCCATAGACGTAGCCAAGCTGAAGACCAAAGAGATCGAAGTGTTCTCGCTGCGTCTCGACAGCCTCGGCTATCTCGGCCGCCTTCGCCGGGTCGGCCATCGACGCTCGCATACGTTCGCTGGTTGGCTCGGCATCGGTGCCCAACGCCACAGACAGCGCGACCATCTTGAGGGCGTTGGTCAAAGATTGATGCGCGTTGTTCTGAGCCACCGGGATGCGCTCGATCTCATAGGTGGTGAGCAGCTGCGGTTCGGCCCGACCAGCAGCAATCGCGCCGAGACGCCACATCAGACCGTGGATGTCTTGGACACCAGAATTCAAACCCAGACCTCCAGTCGGCGGGAATCGGTGGGCGGCATCGCCAGCCAGGAAGATCCTGCCCTCACCCATGGATTCGACGGTCTGGGAACTCATCCACCATGTGCCTCTGCCCAAGATCTTGGCGTCTAGCGGCGCCCCAGCGGCCTTGTCGACAATCTCGTGGCAGCGCTGGTCGGTGTAGTCATCGAGCGACTCGGTTTCGGGGTCGAAGCTGTGCATGAACACCCAGTCAGACTCAACGTCGTGAGCGACGAAGGTGCCAGAGGCTTCGGGGTCAAGTACAAAATGCAGGACGCCGGGCCGGTCCGCGACCAGTTCGCGCAGGTTGGCACCAAAGTGGATCATCAAGAAGCACTGAAGCAGCGGCGGCCCCACCATCTCGATGCCCAGCATCTTGCGAACTCGGCTGCCTGCGCCGTCGCAGCCAATGAGGTATTGGCTACGCACGCGGCGGGTCCGCCCGGTGTCGAGATCCGTAACGTCGGACAGGACGACATCGCCGGCTTGTTCTGCGTGTTCCCATTGCTGGCGGTACTGAAGCTCGGCGCCATTGGAGACATCAAGCTCATCTACCAGAATCGGTTCGAGCCGATGCTGGGACAGGTTCCGCAACGGGGTGGGCGTGAACGCCAAGCACTCGTCGCCCTGACGTTCAAAAGGCAGCCGACCGATCAAGTCGCCACTCAAGCGTGTCACAAAGTTGACGTGCCCAGAATCGGCAGGGTCCTTGCCTGCCGCGTATATCCGGTCCATGTCGAGACCAGCCTGACGGAAGATCTCGTAGGTACGGGCATTCACGACATGCGCTGCCGGTGCGCGCTGGGGTCCGTCTCGCCGCTCGACTACCAACGACGACAGGCCATGGCGCGACGCCAAGATCCCGCCCAGCATTCCCACCGGCCCTGCGCCCACGATCAAGACATCGACGTCTACATCAACGCCCGAATCGCCAGAACCGTCCAGAGTCCCGGAAGCTGCGCTTGGAGATGAAGGAGTCACCTTAGAAGACCCCTTCGTAACTGCCGCCGTCGAGTTGCAGGCTTTGGCCAGACACGTACCCGGCTTGGGCCGAGCACAGGTAGGCGAACGCATCACCGAACTCTTCGGGGCGGCCCAGACGACCCGCAGCGATCGAGGCAACCTGTTCTGCTCGGGCCTCTTCGTA
>JAUIIS010000226.1 GCA_030431575.1 Acidimicrobiia bacterium
AACCCGACGGCATCACCGTGGCCGAGATCCGCGAGGCCCTAGGCACTACCCGCAAATACGCCATGCCGCTACTTGCACACCTAGACGGCACCGGCATGACCCGCCGCCGCGACGACCTCCGCATCGGAGGCCGCCGCCTCCCGGTGGACTAGGAGGCGGAAAAACGGGGTCGGGTCTTGGCCCATTCCTACAAAGGCACGGGGTGTTTAGCCGTCGTGAGGAAGGCTGCCGCGGGCGGCTCGGAGGTAGCCGAAGGGTGTCTCGTAGCGGAGGTTCGAAACGCGCGACGTGTAGACGTCGGCCCAGCGCTCGACCTGGCGAGCAAACAAGCTCTTGTCGTTGCCAGCACGCATGGTGGGTCCCCAATGCCGGTTACCGAGCTGGGAAGCGGCCTTGGCGAGCGGGGCAATGCGGTCGTCAAGCGCAGTGGCTTCTCTTACCAAGGCATCCAGATCATTGTCTCGATCCCCGTGCAGCCGGGCCAGACGAACCCGCGCCTGCTGACGGTCGAGATCGATCTTTTGCTGCATGAGTTCCACCAGCTCGGTCTCTTGGGGCTTGAACTCGCTAGCCACACGGACCTCGTTCTCGATCTCGCGGGCGATCAGTGCGGTACGCCAGCGCAGGCTGTCCTTTGTGACGTGCACGTCACCGAAGAGGTGGTCGCCCACGTACAAGAACTGTGCTGAACCCAGCCCAAGCGTCTCCTCTACTAGGCGGGCGTTGCCACCGAAGTAGATGCCGCCTGGCACTAGGGGGCCGCGATGTGGCGCCATGAGGCCCTGCTCTTCGTCCACAATGCGGTGGAGTTGGTCGCGCTCGGAGAAGAACCTCGGCTTGGCCGCGGACACGATGACCACGTCGAAGAGGTCGCGCCACGTTGTGCCGTGCGGGCAATACGGATTGATGGCGTAGCCCATCATGAACCGGGTGTACGCCCACTCGGAGTTGGTGATGAGCAACAATTTCTTGCCCGCGGCCCGCTGGTCCTGCAACGTCTGCACGATCTCCGGGTCAGGTTCGAGAAATTTGTCGGGCGACTCGATGATCTCGGCCTTCAGCGCTCCTTCCATATGCGACTCGTTGAGCGCGTCGTCGATGTGGCGATAGAGGTCGGCATAGGACCGCACGTCGGCCAACAAGCCCCGATCAAAGACATCAACAAGTTGCGTCCAAAGCGCAGCCCGAGACAGCTCAAACAGCGTGTTCATGAACTCGAAGCGATCTTCGCTGAGATCAACCACGATCTCGGAATAGGCGGCGCGTTGCTCGTCGAAAGGCAGTTCGGCTCGGCCATGTTGGGCCTTGACCACATACCCAAAGCGGGTGGCTTTCACCAGGTTGCCCAACTGAAGGTCAAACGTGAGGCCGAGACTGAACGCGTTGGCATCGAACTCGAAACCCTCGACGGGCCAACCACGCTCGCCCAGCCGACCCTTGGCGTGACGGAACGCAGCCTCCTCCCACATCTCAACGTTGTAGTGAAGGAGCGTGTAGTCCATGTCATACCCGATGGCACGCACAGACCGCAGGTTGAGCGTCCGGTTGGCAAAGACGCCGCGTTCGGGTGGGGCTTGGTCGAGCTCGGTGAGAGTCACGCCGTCTAGCTTCGCACGCCCCAAGCAGCCAGGTGTGGCAAGATCGAAGCGTGACTGATGGACCAACACCGCATCTCCAAGGCACACGCGGCGACTACGCCCCAACCGTGCTGCTCCCCGGCGACCCAAAGCGGGCACGTTTTGTTGCTGACACGTACCTAGACGACGTGCGCCAGGTGAACTCGGTGCGCGGCGCCGACGGATTCACCGGCACCTACAACGGCACACCAGTATCGGTTCAGGCCGTTGGTATGGGGGTGCCCTCCGCTGCTATCTACTACACCGAACTCATCCGCTTCTACGGGTGTACCAAGCTCATCCGCATCGGTTCGTGTGGCGGACTGGCCGAGTCACTCGCGCTTGGAGATGTCATTGCCGCAACAGCGGCAGGCACCGACTCGGCCGCAATCAAACGCATCACCCATGGCATGGACATCCCCGCAGTAGCCGACTTCTCGCTGCTACGGGCCGCGGTAGAGGCCGCCGAAGCCCAAGACATTGCCATGTCGGTAGGCACGGTCTTTACCTCTGACCTGTTCTACGGGCCCGAGTCCGACCCGTTCACGGCGTTGCAGGCCAACGGGGTCTTAGGCGTCGAGATGGAAATCGCCGTGCTTTACGCATTGTGCGCCACTGAAGGCGTCAGTGGTTTGGGACTCTTAACGGTCAGCGACGACCTGGTTCGCGGCACCGCCCTAAGCTCTCAAGACCGCGAAGACACCTTTGATCGCATGATCAAGGTTGCCTTGGCCGTAGCGTAGCTCTCACAAAGCGCGCAAAACAGTACGCGCAGCCAGATGTAGTGAAGGCCCCGCTGTGTCCCGCAGCGGCCCTTAATGTCAGCGTTGGTGCCTAACGGCTACCAACGGCCTCTCGCTCGGCGAGAAGAGCCTTGCGCTCCCCTTCGTTCAAGCCACCCCAGATGCCATGCTGTTCCCTGATGTTCAGGGCATAGCTCAGACAGTCGGCTTTTACTCCACAGCTTGTACAGATCGCCTTGGCTCGA
This sequence comes from Acidimicrobiia bacterium, assembly GCA_030431575.1. GTDB lineage: Bacteria > Actinomycetota > Acidimicrobiia > Acidimicrobiales > UBA8592 > JAUIIS01. Next base: position 2,605 of record JAUIIS010000226.1, read on the forward strand.
TGCTCTCTTTCGAGCTTCTCATCCTTCCGCTCAAAATGAGGCGGAGGGAAGAAGACAATAGACTGCGGCCCTCGGCACGCAGCCTTGATCTGCCAGGCCTGGTCAGCTAGCAGTTCGCTCACGTAGTCCCCCTTTCACAGGGGAACTTACTCACAGTATGGGGTGGTTGACAAGACCAGGCTGGGCCAATCGATGCATGCCATTGGATTTCTTTGCGCGCTGGGCGCGTCGACAACACCGGTGTGGGTGGCGAAACCTAGCCATTTTTGGGGTCACTAGAATCCCAATAGGTCGAAAATACCTGGCTTGAACAGGTCTTTTGCGGAAACTGTCAGCTGCGCGGTTCAGCCACAACACGGAGGCCAGAAATGTCGGTGACCTCGATCTGAGCGCCTGGCTGAAGATCTGTATTTGGCACCGCATTCCACGTCACACCACGAACGCTTACGGTGTAATCGTCATCGTCGGCGTCAACAACGGTACCGGGCTCACCCACGAGGAAGTCTCGAGAGATCGCCGTAGTCGAAAAGCGGCCTCTGACCATGATGGGCATGCCCCGAAACATCACCACACCCATGCCCAGGAGGGATACCAAAATGGGGATCCACGACATAGATGCATCGCTTTCGGAGAACAGAAACAACGTGCCAACGGTGTACAGGGCCATGCCAATGACAGTCCAGGCCCGTGGCACCGCGGTTTGAACGTCGATAGCGAAGGCCAACATGGACAACACAATGAGTACCAACGCCCACGTGCGTATGGGTAGTGCGGCCAATCCGTAGGCACCTAGCGCCAAGAATATGGCGCCTAGCGCTCCTGCGATACCAACCCCAATGGAGTAGAACTCGAAGATGATGAGCGCCAGACCGATCACCACCATGAGATAGGCAACTGGTGGACTGGCCACGGTGTGCATGAGCTGGTCGAGCAACGACAAGCCGCGGAACCGGGCGCCGGTGAGCGGCTCTAGCCGAGGGCCTTCGGCTCCCTCGATGATGCGCGAATCGAATGTGTCGAGGCTGACCAAGAAATCACCAATAGTTGGGTTTGCGCAGCGAGCACGTGCCTGCTCTTCGGTGAGCGGACCGCCGAGTTCGTCCTCGGTGATGATGTCGCACTCCACGATGCCAACATCGATGGCTTGTTCCCACGTGAGGGCGGTGTCTTCGAGCAGTTCGTGGTTCTCGCCCCAAACCAGCCCAAAGCGCTCTTCGTCGAGGACTTGCTCGCCGGTGGGGCCAAGCTTGGCGCCAATGGCCAAACCAACCGTGTCGGCTACCGAAACCAGCTGAGCAACCTTGCCCGAGGCACGGGATCCCGACGGGCCCACCCACACCTCGACCGGGACTGGCGACTCGGCGATTAGGACGGCCAGCTCATTGAGGCGTTCGTCGCTGATGACGGCCTGCTTGGAGTTGACCTGCAACACCAAAGCGCGGGCCCCGTCTTGGTTGACACCTCGAATGGCGTCCTCGATGGAGGCCGCAACCACGTCGTCGAGGAGGCCGCTGACTTCGAAGATCTCCACAAACCCGGCCGCATCGAGCTCGCTTTGGCTCGGGCCATCGGTGTCGTCTTGGGCCAAACTGGCCGACGCAAACGGGCCAGCCAACAGAACGGCCAGTCCAGCGAGGGTTGTGACCACTCCGGCTACTACTCTCGACATCGGCATGGACCCTTCGGACTTCTTCACTGGCTGTGGCATCCTCATCGTGGCCGGGAAGGGCGGCGTAGGAAAAACCACGGTGTCTGCTGCGCTGGGCGTTGCCGCATCGCAGCTAGGCCTCAACACTCTATTGGTCGAGATCGAAGGAAAGCGCGGCCTGGCCACGTTGTTCGCAGAACCCGGGTTGGTCTATGACGACACCGAACTCATCGCCTCCAAGGAGGGCCCCAACCCCGTAGGGCAGCTTCGAGCAAGAACCATCAGGGCAAACGACGCCCTGGTCGACTATTTCCACGAACACGGCCTGAAACGCTTTGGTGCAGCGCTCACCAAAGTTGGCGTGCTCGACACGCTGGCCACCTCAACCCCTGGGCTCAAAGACCTCATCGTGATGGGCAAGATCAAGCAGCTCGAAGCGGCCAGCGACGCTGATGTGATCATTGTCGACGCTCCAGCGTCGGGTCACGCCATTTCTTTCCTGAGATCGGCAAAGGGCCTCCAAGACACCATCGACACCGGCCCGATTCGGCGGCAAGCCGACGAGGTGGTTGCCCTGCTCACCGACCCCAAGCGATCCCAGGTGGTCCTGGTAACGCTTCCCGAGGAGACTCCGGTCAACGAGCTCATTGAGACCGCGTACGCGCTCGAGGACGAGGTTGGGGTTCGTCTTGGACCCGTTGTGGCCAACGCGGTCTACCCCAAACGGCCATTGGTGGAGGACGACCCACCACTGGATCACGAGCTCACAGACGCTGTCGCAGCCGCCACCCAGTTCTGGGACAGACGCGAGGCGGACCAGCACCAACAACTCGACCGGCTCAGCAGCGAGCTTCCGTTACACCAGCTCGTCGTCACGAAGCGGCTGACTACCAGTCTCGACGAGTCCGACATCCACGCAATGGCAGACGAACTGATCAACCAACTGAAGAATGCTCCGGACCTCGCATGAGCGGGCTCAGCGACCTGGTCACCGACCACGATGTTCTCCTGTGCTGCGGCACCGGTGGCGTGGGCAAGACCACCGTCTCTGCGGCTTTGGGGCTGACCGCTGCGCAGCTGGGCCGACGCGCGGTTGTCGTGACGATCGACCCTGCACGGCGCCTGGCCGACGCCCTTGGCCTCGATGGCATCGACAACTCTTGTGTCCAAGTACAAGGCGACTGGCAGGGCGAATTGTGGGTCACCATGCTCGACACCAAGGCCACCTTTGATCTCCTCATCGAACGCCACGCAGCCGACGATGCGCAAGCCCAACGCATCTTGACCAACCGGTACTACCGAAACCTCTCAACCGGGCTCTCGGGCACCCGCGAGTTCATGGCCATGGAACGCCTCTACGAACTCCACAACGACCCCCGGTTCGACCTGGTCATTGTCGACACTCCGCCATCGCGCAACGCGCTCGACTTCCTCGACGCCCCAGACAAGCTGGCCCGTTTCCTTGATGGGCGCCTGTTCAAACTGGCAACGCCGGGTCGGCGCCTCACCCAGAAGCTAACTGCGCCATTCATTGTGCTCCTTCGGCGCGTGGCGCGGGTGG
>JAUIIS010000227.1 GCA_030431575.1 Acidimicrobiia bacterium
GGTTTCGGGGAACGTCAGGACATAGAGTTCGCCGTCGGGGCCTTCCCCGAAGGAGACAAGACCATCCCCCGGGGGGCGGAGGTTGAGGTCGAATCGGCCAACAAGCCCGTCGTCCTGGCTGGTGGTGATGCCCCACAGTTCACCGGTGCAGTAGTCGCCAAACACGTAGTTTCCTTGGAGGTCTGGGATGGCCTCACCCCGGTAGATGTAGCCGCCGGTAACCGAGCACCCCTCCGAACGCGGATACTCGAAGATGGGGGCAAGGTAGTTGTCCCCTGCGGGCGGGCCGGGGGATGCGAAAGGGCTTGTGCCTTCAACGTCGTTCCAGCCGAGGTTGGCCCCAAGGCCGCCGCCTTCAGTGGCGTAGGCCACGTTCACTTCTTCCACGGCGTCTTGGCCCACGTCGGCTATCCACAGATCTCCGGTGGCACGGTCGAACGAGATACGCCAGGGGTTGCGAACCCCGTAGAGGAATACTTCCTCCGCTCCGCCGCCAGACACAAACGGGTTGTCTGCGGGGATGCTGTACGGGTCGCCCGCTGGGTCGATTCTCAGGATCGTTGCTAACAGTGTGGACGGGTCCTGGCCGTTGTTGAACGGGTCGCCACCTCCGCCGCCATCGCCCAACGCAACATACAAGTAGCCGTCGGGCCCGAAAGCCAGGTCGCCGCCATTGTGGTTGTCGGCGGGTTGTTCGACGAACAACAGGGTGCGACCGGTGCCAACGGCGATGGAGTCGCCGTCCATGGCGAGCGCAACCACGTTGTTGTTGTGGTCAAGGTCCGAATAGTGCATGAAGAACGTGTCGCCGTCGGGGCTGAAGTCGATGCCAAGAAGACCGCTCTCAAACGCGTCGTCGATGAGGTCGCTGATGTTGATGAGTTCTTGTACGACCTGCTTGCTGGCAGGGTCGACTTCCACTACTTGCCCGCCTTTGGTGGCGATGAAGATGTGGTCGCTTCCGGCGCGCGTGGCCATGTCGATGGGCCGGTCTACTTCGACAATCTCGGTGAGCGAGAGCGATAGGTCGCTAGGCAAGACCGCAGCTGGGGGTGGTGTGGGGGCCGGGTCTGCGGGATCGTCTGGCGAAGCTTCGGTCGCAGAAGTTGCTTCTTCGCTGGTCGTCGTTGGGGTCTCGGTGCTCTCGGCATCGGTGTCAGCGGGGCCGTCGTTGACGTCTTCGGTTTCAACCGAAGACGTGCCAAAGGTGCTTTCGAAGCTGGGCGGCTCGTCTTCGCCGCAGGAGACGGCAATGAGGCAGAAGGCAAGAAGAAGCGATGTCACCAGGGGGCGTCGGTGGGTCATGTCTCAAGAATGACACCGCCTGACCCCTCAGTCGTGTCAGGTGGACGGGTTATGGCCCCGCCATCTCATTTGCCGCTCCGGCGGGCAATAATGGCCGGGTTGGCAGCGGCGCGCTTTTGTTTCGGGTCATTTCTGCCGATGGAGTCCCACAACAAGGGGACCGTTTACTCATGGTGCGACAACTACTCGACAATCACGGCAAGAAACTTCTGCGCTACGCCGCGGTTTCTTGCGTTGGCGTCACGGCCGGCCAGTTGCTGCTGTTCCTGTTCTACGAGGTCTTTGGCTTGCGCGCCGTGCTGGCCAACACGCTCGCTGTGGCCATTGCCACGGTCCCGAGCTATCTCCTTAACCGGGCTTGGGTATGGGGCAAGAACGGAAACCACAGCTTCACCGCCGAAATCATGCCGTTCTGGGGCTTGGCCTTTGTGGGCCTGCTCCTGTCGAACGTCCTGGTCCACCTTGCCGAGCAACGTACCGCTGCCTGGTGGGTTATCAACGGCGCCAATCTGGCTGCGTTTGGCGTGATCTGGATCCTCAAGTTTGTTGTGCTCGAAAAGGTCCTCTTCGCTCAAAACGATCCATCACCGGCCTGCGCACCAGCAGACTCGTACTAGCTCCAAGCGTGTGAGGGTTTTCCACTGGTCATGCGCATGTTCTGCTGGCGGGGTCGGGTGTGGTGCATTTCATTTCGGCACGTCAACCGTGGCGAACGATCGCTGTCGAAATGAAATGCACCACACCCGACCCCTTCGAAAACGACTGCGCCTCACACGCCCAGGCGCAAAGGTTGCGCGGCGCGCCTGTTGCAGCCACGTCAGCGTCGCGGCCGCTACGTGAAACAACTCTGACCCCAGTGCTCCTAGCCTAAGCGGCATGGATGCTGATCTTTTGGCCCACGCACGCGGCGCTCGAGGCTTCATGCCCGAAGACGAGGGCGACGCGCTGTATCAAGCGGCCCTGGGGCTTGAGGTAGAAGGGCCGCTGCTAGAGGTTGGTAGCTATTGCGGCAAGTCTGCGGTGTATCTGGGGGCAGCAGCACGGTCCCAAGGCAGGCTGCTGTTTGCACTCGACCACCATCGGGGATCTGAAGAAAACCAGGCCGGTTGGGAACACCACGAAGCCGATCTCGTGGACCCTGAGCTCAACAAAATGGACACCTTGCCGGTGTTCCGGCGCACCATCCACGATGCAGGCCTCGAGGGGACCGTCGTAGCTTTGGTAGGGGATTCTCCTGCGGTCGCGGCCTCGTGGAAGACACCATTGGCGTTCCTGTTTATCGATGGCGGCCACGGCCACGAACCCGCACACCGCGACTACGAGGGATGGCTGCCCAGCTTGGCCATTGGCGGCGTGTTGGCCATTCACGATGTGTTCCCCGACCCTGCCGACGGCGGGCGGCCGCCTTATGAGATCTACTGCCGTGCCATCGAGTCGGGCTCGTTTGCAGAGACCGGCCACCAAGGTTCGTTGCGGGTCCTGCGCCGTACCCGGCTTGGCCAATAGCCATCCGGCTTGGCCCTGTGATCGGTGTGTTGAACCTGGACGGCTACTCTTGGCGTCGAGACGACGACAGGATGGACTCATATGAGAGTTGGCGACAAGGTCGCAGACTTTGAGGCCCCGGATCAAACAGGGACGGCAACGAAGCTGTCCGACCTTTTGGCTAGCGGGCCCGTGGTGTTGTTCTTTTACCCAAAGGCCATGACACCGGGTTGAACGAAGCAAAGCTGCCATTTCCGCGACCTTGGTGCCGAGTTCAGTGAACTTGGTGCGCAGCGAGTGGGAATCAGCGCCGATCCGGTGGATCGGCAGAAGGAATTCGACGACAAGAACAGCCTCGGTTACCCGTTGTTGTCAGACCCCAAGCGCGTCATTGCCGCCCAACTCGGGGCGAAACGGTTCGGGCCGGTGCCCAATAAGCGCATGACCGTGGTGATTGATACGGACCGCACGTTGCTGGCCAAGATCACCAGCGAAACCAATATGACCACCCATGCCGACGAGGCATTGGAAGCGCTGCGGGCCAGGTAGCGCCAACAACCAGACAAACTGTCTGGCGTCCCGCTTGTGCGTGGTCGCAGGCGGGACAGCGCTGCGGTAGTTCCCCCAAGATGGCGCGGCGAGGGTTAATCGTGCCGTGACTGGTTGAGCGAGCGCTCGGCATCCAGCTCGATGTTCATGAGATCTGGCAAGAACTCATGGTCGCTGAACAGCGCATGTGCTGGCGTGGCTTTGGCCAACGCGTCGGCGGCGAGCACCACTGCCGCGTCGGAGTAGGTGGAACGCTCGTCTTCGGGGAAGGTGAGCTCTTCGGGGAATACCATGCCGGTGAGGTAGTGGCCGTCGTCGGTGCGGTAGCCCTGAATGCTGGTGAACAGCTGCATGGCTCGGTCGGCCTTACCCAGGCCTAGGTAGGCAATGGCGCATTCGCAGGTCTCGGCGGCCGTGATCCAGGGGCGATCCGACACGCAGCGCACGCCGCGGTCGTCCATCTCGAAGTCGGCGGCACGGGACGCCATGTGGTCGAGGCCAGCCTGGCCACGCAGCACACCCACGAGCACGGGGTAGTACCAGTCCATTGCCCAGCGGTCTTTGGGGGCAAAGGCTTCGGGGACGTGGCGTAAGACGTGTGCAAGTTGCGCGCCGCCCAACTCCCAGTCGGGGCGTTCGTGGCCGAGTTCGTGCGCTATGGCCACAGCGGCGCGAATGGAGTGCGAGATGCTCGAGCTGCCGGTCAGGAGTGCGAACGACCAAGGCGTGCCGTCGGAGTGACGGGCCCACAGGATTTCGCCTCGTGCGGTTTGGAGGCCCAGAACGAACTCGATGGCCCGGTCGACTACTGGCCACATGGTCTCTAAGAAGCCACGATCGTTGGTGATGAGGTAGCGATGCCAGACACCGGTGGCGATGTAGGCCACGCAGTTTGCGTCGAGCTTGTCTTGTTCGATGCCGTCGGCCACGTAGTAGTGGTGCCACGCTCCGTCTTCTCGTTGGATGTCGGCAAGCCACTGGTACGCCTTGCTCGCAGGCTCGTGCAGCCCGGCGGTGTCGAGTGCCATGGCGGCCTCGACATGATTCCAGGCATCGGCGTGCCCGCCGGGGAACCACGGGATCATGCCGCTGGGGAGTTGCCAGTCGGCCATGGCTTCGGCGGTTTGGCGAACTTGGGCGGCGCTAATGACGCCTTCGATTTCAGGCAGCAACATTGGCGGGCGTCCTTTCGGGTGTGATGGCCGGCTTTTGGGCGTACAAGATGGCGCTCTTGCCAAGCACCGGCGACAGCACCTTTTCGGCGATCCTGGTGACCGCTGGCTGTTCGACGATGTCCCACGTCAAAAGCCTGAGGTATGCCTGGACAAGTGGGTTGCTGTCGTTCTTGGTGCCAACCGCGCACTTGAGCCACCAGTATGGCGAGTGCAGGGCATGGGCCCGGTGGTAGTCGACGGGGCTGAGACCGCTCATCTGCATCTTCGCTTCGAGTTCGGTCTTGGTGTAGATGCGCACGTGGCCGCCAACCTCGGCCGGGGCGTGATAGTCGTCTGAGAGCGCCCAGCAGATGCGTTCGGGCAAGAATGCGGGAACGGTGGCGGCGAGAATGCCGCCGGGCTTGAGGACCCGCTGGAGTTCGTCTAGAGCGCCTTGGTCGTTCGGGACGTGTTCAAGAACCTCGCTGGCAATGATGCGGTCGAACGTGTTGTCCGCAAACGGTAAACGAGTGGCGTCGCCAGCTGCCTGAGCGCAGGTAGTCTCTGCGCTGATTTCGTTTGCTTCGGACATAGCGGCATAGGTGCTGCGGACTTCGTGGAGCTCGGGCAGAGCCATGTCGCAGGCCACGACGTGGCCGCCGCGACGCATGACCTCGTAGGCGTGGCGTCCGAAACCGCAGCCAAGGTCGAGCACGAGCTCCCCAGATTTCAGGCCGAGGCGGTCGTAGTCAACGGTCAGCATCAGCCTTGCTCCTGGTGGAACTCTGCGAGTAGGTCGCGGCAGTGTTGTGCGGTTGTTTCACCAGACTCTCGCCAGCTCCATTTCTGGATGACGCGTTCTCGTCCGGCGGCCGCGATGCGATCGCAGACGTCGGGGTTCTCGAAGGCAAACTTGATCTGTTGCGCCAGTGCGTCGCTGTTGCCGGGTTCGACGGCGAGCGAGGTTTCTAGGTGTGGGCCTGCAACCTCGGGGAGCGCTCCGCCCGTGGTCGCGATCAGCGGAGCTCCGCAGCTGAGCGCTTCGATCGCGGGGATGCTGAAGCCTTCGTACAACGAAGGGACAACGGCCACGGTGGCCGAGGCAAGGAGCTCGACCAGCGCCTCGTAGCTGATGCCGTGGTTGAAGGTGACTGCGCCTTCGAGGTCGAGTTCTTTCAGTGTGTCAGAGGTGGTGCTGCCTTCTCGGTTGCGGCCAACGAGTTCGAGGTGGGCTTCGGGATATTGGGCCCGGACTTTGGCTAGAGCTTCGAGAAGGAACCGCTGTCCTTTCAGCGGGACATCTGCGCTGGCGGTTGAGA
>JAUIIS010000228.1 GCA_030431575.1 Acidimicrobiia bacterium
CGAGTTCTTGTCGACGACACCCGCACCGTTGACGACCTTGCCGACGCAACGGTTCGCTACGTACTTGACACCGCAGCACGTGACACCGTCACCAAACTCCGCGAATTCCGCTTTCTCGCCAGCCACGAAGACGCCGTCGAGGGGACTGCGGCCACCGTTCAAGCGGTCACGTCTGGCACCCCAGATGTTCTCCTCATCCACGACGACCCCAACGACCAGCGCCGCATCTGGACCAGCGCCACCGACCCCAGCGCGCTATGCATCATGAAGCGGGACAGCTGCGACGTGCAGGCCCGATTCATTGACGCCATCATCCGCTCGGCCATCTGCCAAGGCATGATGGTCCACATCATCCCAACCACCGGACCAGCTGGGCCCGCAGGCGACATCGCAGCTCTTACGGGTACTTCTGCACCGGCACAGACCTCCGCAGTCGCGGCAAGTAGCTGATGATCGGTCTCGTCAGCCTGTTCATCCTGGTGATCATTTCCCTGGTAATCACCAGGGTGGGCACCATCATGCTCACGCTGACGGGGCTCTCCCAAGAAGTGGCGCAGTTCCAAGCGAGGTCAGCCTTCAGCGGTGTTGGTTTCACCACCCAAGAGTCCGAGTCCGTCATTAGTCACCCGGTACGCCGACGCATCATCATGGCCCTCGTCCTGTTGGGCAACGCTGGTGTGGTGACCGTCGTGGTGTCGCTGCTGCTCTCGTTCTCCAATGTCGACGGCTCCGCCGATGCCCTCACACGAATGCTGTTCTTGGTCGGTGGGCTCGTGCTCGTGGGGCTGATTGCCCGTTCCAAACTGGCCAATCGGGCGCTCTCGCGCATGATCGAACGAGCGCTACGCCGATTCACTGACCTCGATACCCGCGACTACGTGGGACTGCTTCGGCTGTCGGGCGACTGGGTCGTGGCCGAAGTCGAAGTGCAACAAGACGACTGGATGTGTGACGTGCCGCTGCAGTTTCTCGGCCTACCCGAAGAAGGAATCGTCGTCCTCGGCATCGACCGAGCGAACAACCGTTGGATCGGCGCACCCTCGGGGAGCACGACCATGCACCCTGGGGACATCGCTGTCCTCTATGGCACCAAAGACGCCATCGATCGCCTCGACCACCGCGAACGCAGCCCTCAAGGCGAGATCGACCGGCTGACTTCCCAGGTTGCGTTCACCGAGCAGTACCTGGCACAGCAACGCCTCGAAGCGCAGACCGAAGCCCCGGCGAGCACGCCCCCGGACCCAACGCTGCGGGTGTCCCTCGTTGACGAGGCACCCGACCAACAGCGCCAGCCTGGCTAACCGCGATCGTATTCACAGGCAACTCACAAAACGTTGCCGCTGAGTCCACAGACAAGGTGCCTACTCTGGTCGTGTGAGCTCCCCAGACAAACCCGTTGTGCTCGTTGTCGATGACGAGGAAAACATTCGGTTCCTCATCGAGTCTGGCCTCCAGCTGGCAGGGCTCGACACCATTTCTGCTGTCGACGGGCGCGATGGTCTCGCGCAAGTGCAACAACATCGACCCGACCTCATAGTGCTCGATGTCATGATGCCCGAACTCGACGGTTTCGAAGTCTTGGCACGACTACGCGACGCGGGCAACAAAACACCAGTCATCTTCTTGACCGCCCGCGACGCCACGCAAGACCGCGTGCGCGGCCTCACCGAAGGCGGCGACGACTACATGGTCAAACCCTTCGCCATAGCCGAACTGATCGCCAGGGTGCAGCTGCGGCTTCACCAATTGGGCCACGTGAGCAATCCCAGCGTCCTGCGCTGCGCAGACCTCGTCCTCGATACCGACGCTCATCGGGTCACCCGGGCTGGCCAAGCAGTAGACCTCTCGCCCACTGAGTACAAGCTGTTAGAGGTCCTGCTGGCCAACACGGGCCGAGTCCTGTCACGCGCTCAACTACTCGACCATGTTTGGGACTACCACTTCGACGGTGACTCCTCGGTGGTTGACACCTACATCAGTTACCTCCGTCGCAAATGCGACCATGTGCCGCCCAAGCTCATCCACACCATCCGCGGTGTCGGATTCTGCCTTCGAGTCGAGGAATGAGCCTAAAAGCCAGGGTCCTGGCGGCCTTGGCCCTAGTTCTTGTCCTCATCTCATTGCTGGGTTTCGTGGTCGTGGCCAGCCAGCGAAGCGAGCTTGAAAACCAGCTCGACAGCCGACTCAGGGCGGCAGCCCCACTTCAGCGCCCCGGTAGCCAACCCGGTCGCGGCCCCGCTCCGCCAGTACAGACACCGGTTTCAGAGCTCTACGTGGCCGAAGTGGCCGCTGACGGCACCACGACCGTGCGCGTCGTGGGACAGCTGCTTAGCGACACACCGGATCTCGGTGCCACAGATGTGGCGTCGATCTCGGTGCCTACCTTCGTCAACCTCAGCGCCGCCAACGGCTCCATGAACTTCAGGGTCCTCCTCACCCCAGCCCCCAACGGCACCACCACAAGTATCGTTGGGCTGCCGACAGCCGATATCGACGACACCATCTCTGGACTCACCGCAACGTTCGCTGTTGCCGTTGGGGTCATTGCGCTCATGCTTGGTGCGGTGGGTTGGTGGGTTATCCGACTCGGGGTCAAGCCGCTGACCGACATGACAAACACTGCGCTCGCCATCGCAAACGGCGAGACAGAAGAACGAGCCCCCGTGACAGCACCTGGAACCGAAGCAGGCCAGCTGGCCACAGCGCTCAATGTCATGCTCGACGAGCGAGACGAAGCGGACGCGCGACTACGAGCCTTTGTGGCCGACGCGTCACACGAGCTTCGTTCGCCACTTACCTCCATCACCGGCTACCTCGATCTTTATGCAGCGGGCGGCTTTCGCGAACCAGGCCAACTCGACGATGCGGTGCGACGCATGCGCGCCGAGTCCGCTCGCATGACATCACTTGTCGAAGACCTTTTACGGCTCGCCCGACTTGACGAAGAAAACCCACTTGAATTGGGAGAGGTAGACATTGGACTCCTCCTCGAAGACCTCGCCGCCGACGCTCGCGTGGCTAGGCCCGACCGCAACATCACCGTCGATGCACCCGACCGCGGCGCCTTAGTGGTGGTCGCAGACGGGAACCGCCTACGCCAGCTAGTGGCAGGCCTAGTAAACAACGCACTAGTGCATGCCCCTGACGCCGACGTCACGGTGTCGGCCCACCCTGACGCCGACAGCCTTGTCCTCGCCGTCACCGACAATGGGCCAGGCCTCGAGCCCGAGCTTGCCGCACGGGTCTTCGATCGCTTCTACCGCGGCGACAAAGCCCGAGCCCGAGCGCGCGGCGGCTCTGGCCTTGGGCTAGCCATCGCCAACGCCGTCGCAAAGGCCCACAACGGCACCATCCAGCTTGAGACCAGCGTGGGTGGCGGTTGCACGTTCACGGTGCGAATCCCACTAGTGCAAAGCAACAGCACCTGAGCCTGCCCAGACCGCTACGACGGACCCACACTTTGGCCGGGCGTGGTCCGGGCGACCCCTAGCGAGGCGCACCATGTTGGTATTGAGGTACAGGTTTGGGAGACACTGGCACCAGTGATGGTGCCGCCGCAATGAGAGAGTACGAACAACTAGTCGCCATCTGTGTGTCGACAGTGCTGGTCATGGCGGGTCAAGGGATTGTCAGCCCGATCCTGCCGCTCTACGCCGACAGCTTTGGCGTGTCCACCACTGCCGTCGGAGCGACCGTCACGGCGTTCGGGCTAGCCCGACTTGTTACCAACGTGCCTGCAGGCGTGTTCGCCGACCGGCACGGTCGTCGCTTCCTTCTGGTTGGTGGGCCGCTCATCACAGCAGTGGGCATGGCCGGATCCGGCCTGTCGACCGGCATCGAGATGCTGTTGGTGTTCCGATTCGTGGCCGGGCTCGGGTCGGGCCTCTACATGACTGGGGCCCAGATCTACCTGCTCGACATTGCTCCATCTGGGCAAACAGGCCGCTTCATCGCCACCAACCAGGGCGCGCTGCTTGTTGGCGTTGGTTTCGGCCCAGCGCTGGGCGGCCTCCTGGCTGGACGGTACGACCTGTCTACCCCGTTCTACGTCGTTGCCGCCGCTTCGGTCCTCACTGCCGGGTATGGCTTCTGGCGCCTTCCCGAGACTCGTTCGGCCGCCACCGAAGCCAAGGCGCACGCTCACTCGGGGATCTCGACCATCTCGCGGTTCGCACTCTTGCGATCCCCCGACTTTGTAGCGGTCGGGCTGGTATCAGCCGGCGTCTTCTCCATTCGAGCCGGTGTGCGTCAGACCCTCGTGCCGTTGCAGCTCAACGAAGTGTTCGGTCTCGAGGTCGAAGAGCTCGGCGTTCTTTTTACGGCCCTTGGCGTGATTGGACTCGTCTTGATATGGCCAGCGGGTTGGGCCGCAGACCGGTTTGGGCCAAAGTCAATCATTGTGCCGACCGCGTTCCTGATCAGTTTCGGGATTGGGGTAGTGGCAATTGCAGACACGTTGACGGTGTTCATTGTCGGCCTCACCGTGTCGGCCGTAGGGTCAAGCGTCACGGGTCCCGCCCCGGCTGCCTTTGTCGCGAACCTGGTGGACGAAGATCAACGAGGCGCGGCCATGGGGCTCTACCGGACCTTTGGAGACCTCGGCGTTGTGGGCTCACCCATCATCAGCGGCCTCCTGGCAGACAGCGTTGGCATCCCCTTTGCCATTGGGGCCAATGCAGCCTTCATAGGCGTGGCTGCGTTGTGGTTCCTCTTTGCGGCGAGTAGTCAGTCGAGGATCGATCGGGCCACCGTGTCTAATTGAGCGGGCTAGACCGCTGGCGGGGCTGCCCCAGCGGTTTCTGCCACCCAGTCCCACAGTTCCACACGGCGGGCTGGGGTATCGGTCTTCTTGGTCGTTGGGATCTTGTGGGTCGATCGCTCCCTGCGATCCAACCAGAACTTGCCGTTGGTTCTAAGTGGCTCCTCGTCGGCGGCCAACCACACCAGGGTGTCGGCGCCTTGGTCGGCCGAGCGGAGCAACGGACCTACCACCTTTGCGAACGTTGGGAGCGAAGCATCGACCCCAGGGGTATCAGCCCAGCCGGGGTGCATGCTGTGGAACGAAATGCCAAGGTGTCCATAGCGAGCCGCCCACATCTCGTTGAGGGCCACCTGCGCGCGTTTGGCTCTTGCGTACTGCTCGCTCCCCCCATAACTCGATGGGTCCATCTGGAGTTTCGAGACCGTCAAACCCGCGGTGTACATGCCACCCGACGACATAGTGATTACCCGAGACGGGGCGCTTTGCGCCAAACGATCAAGCAACCTCGTGGTTAACAAGAATGGGCCAACTACTTGGCTTGCGACTGTGGCCTCTGTGCCATCGGGAGCGAGTTGACGTTTCGGACTGAGCGCGCCTGCGTTGTGGACCAGCACGTCGAGGCGATCGTGCCGGTCAAGGACCTCCTCGGCTAGGTGGTCGACTTGGCGGTAGTCGCCCATATCGGCTGCAACTTGGGATATCGCGCCGTTGTTGGTGGCGTTGATCATCTCGTCGCAGACCTGCTGGTTGCGATCTGCATTTCGCCCCACCAGAACCAGCGTTGCCCCACACCGGGCCAGCTGGTGGGCTGCGGCCTTACCTAGGCCCGAAGTCGCTCCCGTGAGGAGCACAACCTTGCCATGCAGGTCGTAGTCGTCGAGTTCGGTCCAACCCTCAAGCCGACGACGGGCGTTGTAGCCAATCTTGGTGAAGCTAGGAATAACCGGCGCTTCAAGTACAGAATCAATAATGCGGGCAACATTCATGTGATGGTCTCCTGACGATCGGTTATGG
>JAUIIS010000229.1 GCA_030431575.1 Acidimicrobiia bacterium
TCGCCAAAAGCACAAGAATGCTGGCGGCCTCATCATTGCCACCGACCACGAGCACGCACGCGGGATCACCCAGCTGCTCGAAAACCGTCATGGGGTCAAGGCCAGGATCGCGTTGTCCGATGACCCGAAAGCGTCGAAGGTCATAGACCAATTTTCTGCCAGTGACGAACCCTGGATTGTGGCTGTGCGCATGATCTCCGAAGGTGTCGATATCCCGCGGCTACGGGTGGGCGTGTTTGCCACCACCACAACAACCGCCATGTTCTTCCGCCAAGCCGTAGGCCGCATTGCGCGTTGGACCCCTGGGCAGCGCACCCAACGTGCCTATATGTACCTGCCCGACGACCCCCGGTTGCGGGTCCATGCTGCTGGTTTGGCGCAACAGCGCCGACACAGCATCGAATCAAAGCGCCGACGCGAGGAAGAAGCAGGCATCATCGACGACTTGCGTCGGCCATCTCAAGACGAGGAACAAATGTCGCTGTTTGCGGCATTGTCGTCCACGGTGCTGTCGGATTCACCGCCGGTCGACGGCCTCGACCCAACCGAAGACGATGTTGTGGCTAGCGCCGCCGACCTGGCGGGCCACGATGTAGACCTTCCCCCTCCCCCACCCCTGGCAGGCGGCAGCGATGCCGCGCCCGCCGGCCTCGACAACATCCGTACCCGCCGTCAGCAAAAGGAGTCGTTGCGGGCCCGCAACGCCGACCGGGTGCGGGCTTTGGTGAACCTCACCGGCAACGGCCACGCCCAGATCAACAGCGAACTAAACAAGCAGGCTGGCATTGGCCGTATTACCGACGCCACCGTCGCCGAGCTAGAGCGCCGCCTAGCCAAGGCCGACGCCTGGTTAACCAAGATCAGCTAGTGCCCTGTCAGGCCGAAGCGACAACTAGTGCCGTATCAGAAAACGTTTGCGCTGTTCGAACGAACCTTCTCCGCCACCGGCTGCGTACCCGCAACCTCCACTCCGGGTAAGGAGTCCACGGCTGCTCGGGCCTTGCCGGACGTCACAGCATCTCCGCCCCAACACCACCTACGTTCCCAGACACGGCACTAGGTCCACGCCTGCGCTGGGTGCACATCGAGCGGCTGAACGAAATTCACGATGTCGCCCGGGCGTGGCTCGACGACTTTGCCACTTGCCGTGTACGGCGGGTATTTGGGGAACAAGACCATGCCATCGTCGGGGACGCAAATCTCAGGCGTTCCCTTGGCCGAAATCGTTTCGCCAGCCGTCACGTGCTGGAAGTTGATCAGCCCCGGCCGCAACCGCATGTGTGGATCGTCGAAGCTCTGGCGCCACGTGGTCTGCACAAACTCGAGATCGGGCGCTCCTTCGGCCAGAGCATCCACCGCCGCTGGGTCGGCGCCCGCGGCGTCCGCCACGCGAAGTAGTTGAGCGATGGCCGTTGCCGCTCGCGCTTCAGCCGCGGCGCTGAATCCTTTTGGCCCGAGTTCGAGGGTGAGCCCAGGTTTGCCGTGGAGGCGCACGTACTCGTCGGCACAACAAGTCCCAGCCGAAAACGACTCGGTGGCCCGCCGGGTAACCCACGTTTGTGCTCCGCCGATTGCTCTGGCCCAGCGCCAACCTTCGGTGTCGAACGGGAAGATGTAGAACGCCCGGTCGGTATCGAGGATGGTCTGGTGCAGATCCAAGAACACGTCCGCATTGGCAAGAATCGGCTTGAGCTCCTGCGCCCGGTCACCTTCGTGACACGCGGGCGGCTCATCGATGAATACCCGGTTCAGGTCGGCCTTAAGAAACCTCGTGTTTGCCGCGCTGGCTTCAGGGTTCCCAAGAAATACGCTGAGCCGCCCCCCGTACTGCAGATCGCCAGCATTGAGCCCCTCAACCAGCGCCACCACAGCGGGCAAGCTGCCTACTTCATCCCCATGCACGACCGCCCCCACCACCACATGGAAGTCGTGCGCACCCCCGTCGTAGTAGTGCACCCTGTCGTACCCGTAGACACCATTCTGACGGGCATCGTCAAAGCGACGTAGCAGCGCCTCCAACGTCTCGGTGTACGCACCATCAACCATCTCTGTCACCCCGCAACCTTAGAACCCCACCAACCCCCGACACACGCCGCGGCCCCCCAAGAACACCGAAGCGCGCCACGGCTGTCAACGACCGAACCGGCAACAACAAATCCGCAGCGCAAGACAAGCAAAGCGCCCCGCACTGAACCGAACCGGCAACAACAAATCCGCAGCGCGAGAGAAGCAAAGCGGAACGAGCCCTGCAGCAAAAGCACGCATGAAGCCAAGCACCCCGCACTCGACCGAACCGGCAACAGCAAATCTGCAGCGCGAGAGAAGCAAAGCGGAACGAGCCCTGCAGCAAGAGAATGCGTGAAGCGAAGGCCCCAAAATGGGCCGAAGGCCCGGGGCCTAAGCTCACGCACTTGCGGCAATAGAGGCGTGAGATTTGGGGTCCAAAATGGAGCGAAGCTGTTCAACCACCGAAAAATCCGCAGCGCGAGAGAAGCGAAGCGGAACGAGCCTTGCGGCAATAGAGGCGTGAGATTTGGGGTCCAAAATGGAGCGAAGCTCCGGACCCCAAATCTCACGCGATACCGGGGGCCTCGTTGAGGTCTAGGCGGGTCCAGGCGCCGACAAAGATGGGGGTGCCGGGGGCGACGGGGACGGGGACGTGGGGGGTGATCGCGACGGTGGAGTCGGCGATGTAGGTGCCGTTGGTAGAGCCGAGGTCGGTGATTTGCCAGGAGCCATCTGGGCGGCGGGCGAGCAGGGCGTGGCGGCTGGAGACGGCGGGGTCTGCGGCGACGTCGATGTCGGGGAAGATGTTGCGGCTGGGGCGTTCGCGGCCGATGAGGACCTGGTCGCCGGTGATTTCGACGGTGAGCTGATCTGGCTCGGGGTTGGGGAATTCGAGGACGCCGTCGGTGTCCATGCGGGCGTAGAAGGCCCGGTCGACGGCGATGGTGACGACTTCTGTGGCGGCGCCGGCCACGGTTGGGGTGGCTGGGGTGAGACCGAGCGAGGTCACGGGGGGTTCGGGTTCGGGGAGGGTGCCGGTGATGAAGTCGAACCCGCAGCTTTCGCAGAAGACGTCGGCATCTCCGTGGGGTTCGCCGCAGTTGCTACAGGTCAGCGCCATTGGGTCAGGCTCCGTCTTTGCGGACGCGCACAGTTCTGGTGGAGCGCACGTCGAGCGCCATTGAGTCTGCTTCGGATACGTCGCGTTTTAGGCGGACGGTTCCGGTAGCAGGGTCGTCTACTTCGACGACGCCTTGGAGCAGTTTGACGGTGTCGCCGTTGCCTGCTTCGTGGGCGAGTTGTACGGCTCGACCGAGTTTGACGGTGGCCGACTTCTCGTCGCCGGCGGCACGTGCGGCGAGGCCGTCGTGGATGGCTTCGGCGAGTTCTGCTTGGCCGGTGTAATGGGCGACTTCTTTGTTGATGCGGGTGGAAAGGCCTTCGTCTGAGGTCCAGACGGCCCGAACGAGGGCGGGTGGCTGGTCGACGTCGTCGACGGCGAGCATGATGCGGGCTGCGAGGCGTTCATCGCCGACGTCGCCGACGGGGATGCGAACGCGTACGTGGTAGTCGCGGGATTCGTCGCCGCCCCAGGCACCAAGTGGGTATTGCTGGGTGAGTTCGTTGATGGCGGTGGCTTTGGTGGTGAGGTCTTCCACGGCGGGCGATACTTGGCGCACGAATTCGATGATTGAGCTCTTTGGGGTCCACATGCGCAGGGCGACGGAGGATTCTTTGGCCATGGCTTGTTGCATGAGGGCCATGAATTCGGCTTCGAGTTCGTCGGGGTCGGGGACAATGTCGGCGGTGCCGAGCAGCGCTGAGGCTACGCGGCGCAGTTCGTCGACTTCCCAGTCGGTGCCGAGGCCTCTGGCGTCGCACTGGAACAGGCCGGTGCAGTGGTCGATGGCTTGTTGCAGCCGGGCGTTGCTTTCGGATTCGTTTTTGCCGTCGGTGAGCAAGATGGCGTGGGCAAGCGCGCCAGGTGCTGACTCGACAAGTTGGGCAGCGGCCAGCAGCCATGAGCCGATGGCGGTTCCGCCTCGGGGTTGTACCCCCGACACGGCTTGTTGGGCGGCCTGGCGGGTTTGGGGGTTGGCGCGGGCGAGGCTGATTTGTTCGGGGTAGATGATGCGGGCGTGGTCGGTGCCGCCAATGACGGCAAAGAGGACGTCGTCGCGGATGGCTTCGATGGCGGCCATGGTGGCGTTGCGTGCGGCCACGATTTTGCGGCCCCGATCGCCAGCCATGGAGCCTGATGTGTCGATGACGATGATTTCGACGGTTTCGCCGGTGCGGGTGACCACTGGCCCTCCGCCGGAACTGGTGACGGTGATCACGGCGTCGACGACGTCGGCGCCCTGCGCCAAGTACTCATTCTGGAAAACCTCGGCGCTAAATGCGGCCAACGCATTGTCCTTTGGTCGGGCTCAGTGTGAGCGAACTATCCGCTGCTTCCTATGGTGCTTCGGTGGGTGGCGGCTCGCCTGACACGTTAGGCCCTGGGTGCTCCACAGTCATCACGGCCCCAGATTCGGCCAGCGTTGGGGTCGGGTCGTTGTCGTCGTGGGCCGCGATGACAACGGTGATGTTGTCGTGGCCGCCACTTTCTAGCGCGAAATCGACGAAGCTTTGGGCTTGCTCGAGCGGGGTGGATCGGGTCATGGCTGCGTTGGCAGCCAGGGCTTCGGCGGTTTCGGCGTAATTCCAGAGCCCATCGGAACAAATCACTACGTGGCCGCTGCCGATCTCGAATGTGACCACGCTGGGTTGCACTTCGGGTGCGTCGATTCCGATCCAGCGGGTAATGCTGGCGGCTTGGGGGTGCTTGAGCGCCTCGTCGAGCGGCATGGTTCCCGATGCGGCCATCTCGTTGGCCCAACTGTGATCGTGGGTGAGGAGTTTGGTTTGGGAGCCCAGCCAGTAGGCACGGCTGTCACCGAGCCAACCCACGCTTAGTACGTTGCCGGCGACCAGCGCAGCGACGAACGTGCATGAAGGGTTGCCGGTGCCGGAGGGGCCGGCGGGAACTTCGGCGACGGCTTCACGGGCTGCGCTTGCAGCCGCTGCTAACGCCGCGTCTGGGTCTGAGGGGTCGGCTGCCACGAGGACAGCCAGCGCTGCATCGGCCGCGGCTTGGCTCGCTTCAGCAGAGTTCTCTGTGGTGGAGACACCGTCGCACACCACGATGGCGACACCGGACGCTGTGGGCTGGAAGGCCATGGCGTCTTCGTTGTGGTGGTGGCGTTTGCCAACGTCGGTGACGCCAGCGACAAACCCGTGGTCTTGTTCGAGGTGATCGCGCTCGCCGGCTTGGCGGTGCCCGCAAACGGGGCAGTACCCGTCGGCGCCGACCGAAACGTCGGAGGCACAGCTCACGCAGACGACCGTGGGTTGCGGGTCGCTTGACGAGGTGGGCTCGGCGGTGACCGAAGCTGGCGTGGGCTCGGCCGTCTTGGCAAGCCCGGCCCCACAGGCCTCACAGAACGAGGCGCCGAGCACCACGGGTTGGGCGCACTGGGGGCAGCGGCTCATCATGGCTGGGTGTCCTGAGCGTGACGCATTAGAATAGCGACCTTGGTCGCACCGTGTTTGCGCGGTCGACGAGTTCGGCCTTCTCTGCGGGCTTCGCGCAAAGGCGGGCAAGCTCGCGGTAGGTGGATTCGAGGCCGCGCCGGATTCCTCGATCGTCAAGGTCGTGGCCAAAGAGCGT
>JAUIIS010000230.1 GCA_030431575.1 Acidimicrobiia bacterium
GCAACTGGGCCAAAGGCCACCACCAGCAGTGCCGTCAACAAACCGAGTCCCACGAGGGCATGGTCGAACAAGACGCGGTCTAGGCGTGTAGCCGGGAGGTCCTTGGCGTACTTGGCCACAAGCTTCCTATCTCCAGCTGCTTTGCGGTAAAGCAGCACGTTCTTGGTTTGCACGGTCCACCAGCCAAGCACCGCAGGCGAGTGCGGATCTTCGGCAGTGTCGGTGTGTGCATGATGCTTGCGGTGCACCGCAACCCATTGACGGGGGCGGATGCCGGTGGTGAACCACGTCAGGAAACGAAATGTCTGGTTGACTGCGGGGTGGAACTTCACGGAGCGATGCGTGAGAGAGCGGTGCAGGTAGACGGTGGTGGTGAATATGGCTACCTGGGTAACAACAAAGGCGACAACTACGGCCACCACAATCGTGCTCACGGTGAGATCTCCCTCGCTGAGGTCGGCTGGCCGATAACGCTCGACCAGGACCATGTTTGCCCGCTGTTGTTGGGACTGGACCTTGGGTGGTTTGGTTACGAATTCGAACCGCTATCCAACGCTCCGCTACATTCGGCGGATGTGAGCGACAAACCCGCACTTTCTGAGCACGATTCCAAACTGCTGCTGGCAGGCTTTGGAGTTCCCGTCAGCCGCGAGAAGGTGGTGGCCACCCCCAGCGAGGCGGTGGCTGCTGCAAGGGAGATTGGACACCCCACCGTCCTCAAGCTTTGCGGTGCCGCAATCATGCACAAGACCGAACTTGGTGGCGTGAAGCTTGGGTTGGTGGGCGACGAGGCCGTCCAAACCGCGGCCAACGAACTGTTAAACAAGGGACCCGATGGCGCAGAACTGCTGGTGGCCGAACAAGTCAGTGGCAGCCGCGAGCTCATCGCTGGAGTGACCATGGATCCCCAATTTGGATCAACGCTTATGTTCGGCGTTGGGGGCATCTTCGCCGAAGTGCTGGCCGATGTTGTGTTTCGCCTTCTGCCCGCGACAGACGAAGAACTCGACGCCATGCTGGACGACCTAGCGAACCCACACATCCTCGGCGAGTTCCGCGGCGAGCCCGCGGTTGACCGCCAGGCGCTCGTGAACGCGCTCAGCGGCCTCGCTGCTTGTGTCGCAGAACGCTCCGATGTCGAATCGATCGACATCAATCCCTTGATCGTCTCTGACGGCTTACCCATCGCCGTCGACGCACTGGTGGTGCTCCAATGACCCGACTTGACCTCACTCCGCTCTTTGAGCCTAAAGGCGTCATCGTGGCCGGAGCTTCAACGCATCCGGGCAAGTTTGGATTCGTGTCCCTCCACAACATCTTGGCCGCGGGCTACGAAGGCAACGTCTTTGCCACCAACCCCGAGTGTCCCGAGATCCTCGGCGTGCAGTGCAGCGCCTCTGTGGCCGATGTCCCCGACGGCGCTGCCGACCTGGTCATGGTCTGCGCCCCCGGTCCCGCTATCCCAGGGGTGTTGCGCGACGCAGCCACCAAGGGAGTTCGTGCAGCGTTTGTTGTTTCGGGAGGCTTCCGCGAAGCCGGTGCCGAAGGCGAAGCACTTGAGAACGAGCTCGTGGCGCTTGCCCAAGAACTCGGCATGGTGCTCGCTGGCCCGAATGGTCAAGGCTTGGTTTCCACGCCGGCCAAGTTGTGGTCGCAGATTGTGGCCCCGTACCCGCCTGCTGGACGCATAGGCATTGCCAGCCAATCGGGCAACCTCGTCTCAACGCTCATGAACTTGGCTCGCCAAGGCAACGTTGGCATAAGCCGCGCGGTCAGTGCGGGCAACCAAGCCATGATCGAGATTGCCGACTACCTCGACTACATGGCCCAAGACTCCGAGACCGCAGTCATTGTCACTTACGTCGAAGGCGTTCCGGACGGTCGGCGGTTCTATGAAGCCCTCAAGGCCGCGACCGCAGCAAAGCCAGTCATCGTAGTGAAGGGCGGGGTGTCAGAGGATGGCGCCCGAGCAGCCGCTAGCCACACCGGCTCGCTGGCCACGAACGACCGGGTCTTTGACGGCATGCTTCGCCAAGCCGGAGCTATCCGGGCGCCAGGTATCGACGCGGCGTACACGTTGGCTGCGGCGTTTGCGACCACGCCGCTACCCAACGGACCTCGAACGGTCGTGCTGACCACCGCTGGCGGCTGGGGCGTACTTACCAGCGATGCCGTGGCTGCATCGGGCCTCGACCTCATGGCGTTGCCCCCAGATCTCCACGATGCCATTGGCGAGCTGGTGCCGCCACGATGGTCGCGCAACAACCCCATCGACCTCGCAGGTGGAGAAACCCGCGACACCATCCCGGCGGTACTCGACCTGATTGCCTCGCACCCTGAGGTGGACGCCCTGGTCTACCTTGGCCTAGGCATTCAGGGCAACACCGCCCGGGCGTATCGCGAGAGTCCGTACATGCCCAACGAGGGCATGGAACGTATTGCCAGCTTTCATGAACGCCAGGAAGTCCGCTACGCCAACGCCGCGGTGGAGATATCTCGACGCGAGAATAAGCCCATCATTGTGGCCAGCGAGCTCGCTATTGGCGACCCCGACAACCCCGGCATTGCCACGCTCAACAAGCTAGGTTGGCCGTGCTTTGCTTCACCTGGCGCTGGGATAACCGCTCTCGATGCCCTTTGGGCATACGCCCGCGACCGATAGCACCGGGGGGTGGCCCAACCCGGGTAGCTGAGGTGGTTACCATGGCGCAGTGCTAGCTGTGCTGAGGCGTCTTGCCATTCCCGCTGTTCTTCTCGTGGCCCTCATTGCCGCGTCTGTTGCTCTGGGCCGCTTCGGAAACGACAACCTCGAGCCTATGGCTACTGAGGTCACCACGACCGCGGTGGACACACCAGTGTTCTCTGTGCGTCGTACACCAGAGTTGTTGACATCACCTCGCGCTGCCGAGGAGCTCACCGCTGGCCTAGATAGTTGGGTAGCCACCTTGCCGCCCCAGAGCTGTTTCATAGTTTCCAACGGCGCCGAGATCATCTACGAACGCCAATCCACGCTTCCGCTGTCGGCCGCGTCGAACATGAAGATCCTCACTGCTGCGGGCGCACTCGAGGCGTTAGGCGGCGATTACACATTCGAAACCGCCGTTGGAGCGACGGTTCAGCCCGACGAGAACGGTCTGCTGGCGGGTGACCTGTACGTAGTTGGTGGTGGAGACCCGGTCCTCATGACCGACGCCTACGTGGCCACCATTGCTGGCACCGACAGCAGGGTCCACAGCAACGCTGACACGTTGGCGGACCAAACCGTTGCGACCAACATTGCCGACATTGCCGGCGCGGTGGTGGTTATCGAGAACCGTTACGACGCAGCCCGCGAACCTGAGGGCATCCCGGACTTCTTCTTGAACAACGGCTTGTTCGGTGCGTTGGGCGGCGCAGTCCTCGACCAAGGCTTTGTTGGCTTTGGTGAGCAATACGCCAGCCAAGTGGCCGACCCGGCGCCGCCGCTTCCAAGGTCGACCGATCCGGGCACCCAATTCGCGGCAAACTTCGACGACCTGCTCGAGGCTCGCAACGTTCGTATTGCGGCCAGGGCGCGGGTCGATGCCGAGCTACCGGCCGAGTTCTCTGCGTTCTTTACCTTCCAGTCACCACCCCTGAGCGAGATCGTCCAGCAGATGTTGGTCAACTCAGATAACACCACAGCCGAGATGCTGGTGAAAGAACTGGCCGTCTACGCAAACGCCAACGCTCCCGGTAGCTCAACCGCTGGGTTGTTGGAGCTATCCAATCAGCTCACAACTGCTGGTGTTGATGCGGGCCAGGCCCTGACCTTTGACGGCGCCGGCATGAACGCAGAGAGCAAGGCCAGCTGCCAGGTGCTTCATGACACCTTGAACCTCAGCCAGCACAAGGACATTTTTCGCGCTGCGCTTCCGGTCGCTGGGCAAGACGGAACGTTGGCCGACGACTTCATCGGCACCGCCGGGGAGGGTCGCATTCGGGCCAAGAGCGGGTTGTTGGCAAACGCGAGTGCGTTGTCGGGCTATTTCGTGACCGACCCTGGGGTTGAGCTGACGTTCTCGCTCATTATCAACACCGAGGGCGAAGAACCCATAACCCCAGACCAGGTCAGCGGCTGGCAGCGACCGCTACCAGACCTGTTGGCCCCATATCCCGCAGGACCCCCCATTGTCGATTTGGCTCCCACTGGGGTTACCCAAGCCGACCTCGATGCGGCCAAGGCCGCCGCCGAGGATCTCGAGGCGCAAGCCTCCACCGTCGAAGACGGAACAAGCACAGCCGAAGACGGAACAAACCCCGTCGAAGACGGAACAAGCACAGCCGAAGACGGGACGAGCACCACCGACCCAGGCGACGGGTAGTCACGTCGCATGGCCCGGCTTCGAATGTTTCCGCTGGGGAGCGTGCTCTTTCCGACGATGGTGCTTCCGCTGCACGTGTTTGAGGACCGCTACCGGGCCCTAGTTGCCGACTGTCTTGAGGGCGACAAGGAGTTCGGCGTTTGTCTCATTGAGCGCGGCCACGAAGTCGGCGGAGGCGATGTCCGATCTGGGATTGGCACGGTGGCTCAGATCGTCGATGCACAGCGTTTTCCCGATGGCCGATGGGCCATTGCCGGGGTAGGGACGTGGCGTTTCCGGGTCGATACCTGGAGAGAAGACGCCCCTTACCCAACTGCGGAGGTACACGATTGGCCCGACGAGCCCGCTGGATCCAGTCTGGACGAACGTTGCGAACAAACCCTGGCTCAGCTGCGCAGGGTCCTGGCGCTGGGAACAGAAGCCGGTGCTGCGGTGACCGCTCCTACGGTCGAGATTGCCGAAGATCCTCTCGTAGCGTCGTATCAGATGAGCGCGGTTTCGCCCACAGGATCTTTCGACCGCCAACGGCTCCTGGCAGCTCCTGGCCCAAGCCAACGGCTCAGCCTCCTGGCCGAACTGCTTGGCGCCGCCGAAGAAGACTTCGCCCGCCAGATTGGGCTTGAATGAGGTTCTCGGCCGATTGGCTCGCAGTGCGACCCTTTCGGCTCTAGAGTGACGAACGGTTTGGGCGACGATTCGAGAAGGGCCACGTGAGCGACACAAAGCAAGACAAGTCCCCGGTAGAAACGGCGAACGAACTCAAGGCGATGCTCACTGATTATGCGCGCCAAGAGACTGTTGGGCCACTGAAGCTATTGAGTAAGTGGGTGGCGTTCGGCGTTGCCGGAGCCATCCTCATCGCCATTGGCGTCTGTTACCTCGCGTTTGCACTTCTACGCGGACTCCAGGAGATCGACACCTTCGAAAGCAACGGTGGTTCGTTCTGGCCCTACCTGATTGCCTTCGGGGCACTTTTGGTATGCATGATCGCTGCAGGCCTAGCCGCCAAGCGCACGTTCGACGAACCGGGCCAGTGAGGACATCATGAGCACGCAGGAAATCTCAAAAGAAGACATCGAAAACAAGTTCGTCGAGTTACAAACCAACCTCGACAACGCCGCAGCCTCAGCGGCAGACCTGGGCAAGAAGGCCGGCATTGCTGCGCTGGTGCTGATCTTGATCCTGGCGTTTGTCCTCGGACGCAAACGAGGCGCCGCCAACAAGACCGTCGTCGAGATCCGCCGACTCTGACGCCTAGAGGCACCCGTGATCAAAGGTTTCCTTCGCTTCCTTCGCCCCATGGTCTACGCGCGCCGCAAAGCAATCTTTGCCGGCGTGCTGGGCGGCGACCGCAAGTGGCTGGTCTTTGGTGGAG
>JAUIIS010000231.1 GCA_030431575.1 Acidimicrobiia bacterium
TGGCACCCTCGACTCAGTCGAGCCAGAAGCCACCCTGGACGTGTTTCGTCGCACCCTTGATCTCGACCTCGAGAGCGGCCTGGGTCGCAGCGGCTCGTTTGGGAACGGGGTGCTCATCGGCCACATAGGCTTGGCGTCCGGCCTCCACCTCGACCGTGTCTGGGTTGTGGGTCTTAGCGAAGGCACGTTCCCTGCTCGCCAGAGAGACGACTCGTTACTACCCGACCGAGAACGGCTGGTCACCGCAACTCTGCCGCTTCGCTCGGAGGCCACAGGAGACCAACATCGCCACCTCCTCGCCGCCTTGGCGTCGGCTGGCGCTGGTGGACAAGCAACGCTACTCCGACCGCGCGGCGATCTCCGCCAATCTAACGAGCGGGCGCCGTGTCGCTGGCTACCGGAGGTCTTGGGCGTAGTCGACGCGGGGGGATCCACCGAGGGCCTCGACACGCTCGGGGAATCCTGGGTCACCCACGTGCCGTCGTTTGCTGGCGGCGTCTTGGCTTCAGCGTTTGCACCGACCGATCAAGAGTATGCGCTCAAGTCTCTTGTTCGGTTCGCACGCGAACATGGTGACGTTGACTCGCACCCCATGGTTCAAGCCGGTGGACCACTCGCTCCAGGCCATCAACTTCAGTCGGCACGAGCCAGCGCCCGGTTTACCCGCTTCGATGGCAATCTCGCCGGGGCCGTCATCCCATCCCCCACCCAACTCGCCACGCCCACGTCGGCGACAGCGCTCGAAACATGGGCTCGTTGCCCCCAACGCTATTTCATGGAACAGGTGCTGCGGGTCGCCCCGCTCGACACGCCAGAACAGCGCCAGCGCATCGACCCATTGTCCAAAGGCACGCTGGTGCACACCATCTTGGAACGGTTCGTGGCAGCCAAGATCGGCGCACACCGCAAGCCGGAGTCAACAACTCGAGGCTGGTCTTCGGCAGACCGGCAACGGATGCAGGACGTTGCTTCAGAAGCATTCGCAGAGGTCGAAGCAAAAGGGCTGACTGGCGAGCCACTCTATTGGAGGCGAGATCAGGTCCTCATTCGGCGCGACCTTGCCGCCTTTGTCGAGCTCGACCACGAACGCCGGCACACCAACCGCCTCACGCCCCTGGCCACTGAGCTGGCCTTTGGCCTTGGTGGAGCACCCCCGGTTGAGATCTTGCTCCCCAGTGGCCAGTCGTTCCTGCTGCGGGGGTCAATCGATCTCGTTGACATTGCCGACGATGGACACCTGGTGGTTGTGGACTACAAAACGGGCAGGTCACAAAAGATGACCGCGTCCGACCCGCACAAGGGCGGAACCAAACTACAACTCGTCCTCTACGCCAATGCGGCCAGGTCAGTGTTGAGCACCGCAAACAACGCAGCAGCGCAGGTCACCAGCCGCACACCGGTTTCCAGCTACTACTGGCACATTCATGCTGCCTCCAAGTACAAGGTCGAGGGGTACGAGGTGTCTCCAGAAGTACAGCAAGCCACCCTCGGCGCCGTCGAAACCATCATCGACAACATCGCCGCGGGCGTCTTCACGCAACATCCTGAAGAATCAACCCGAACACAATGGGTCAGTTGCGACATCTGCGACCCCGACGGCCTCGGAACCGCAGAAGCACGCCGCCGCTTCGTGAGGAAGGCTGTTTCGCCGGCGCTTACCGACTATCTCGTCCTGGCCGAACCATCGTTGGCTCCCGCAGCCACGTTCGAGCCCTCATGACCGAACAACTACACCTCGAGTTGGGCCCGCTTGGTAGCGCGGCCCGGACCTTGGTCGAAGCTCGACAGCCAATCGATCAAGACCAACGCGACCGCATCGCGCAAGACCTCGATACCACCCTCTTCGTCGAAGCAGGCGCTGGATCGGGAAAGACCACAGCCCTTGTCAGTCGCATAACCGGCCTCGTCGATGCCGGGATTGCGCTCGAGAACATCGCCGCAATCACGTTCACCGAGAAGGCGGCTAGCGAGCTACGCCAGCGCGTCCGCGAAGCGCTCGAGCGCCGTCTCGCCGAATCGCCAGCTGACCACATACAGGAAGCACTGCACCAGCTTGATGCCTCCGCGATCTCGACACTGCATGCATTTGCCCAACGAGTCTTGTTCGAACATCCCATCGAGGCGGGGCTTCCACCAGGGGTCGAAGTGCTCGACGAGCTCTCGTCGCAGGTGTATTTTGAAGAACGCTGGGAGGCGTACCTGCCGTCGCTGCTGGCAGACCCAGCATTCGCGGGGGCACTGCTTGCCGCTGATGTGCTTGGCATACGCCCCGACGCGCTGAAGGCCCTCGCACAACAATTCGAACAGAACTGGGACCTTTTGGAGACACGGCTTCAGCCGGGGCCAGCCGAACTCCAGGTCGACCTGAGCAATGCTGTCGCCGCGATGACCCAGGTGGTGCAGGCGCGTCCCGAAGCCAGCAACGGCGCTGACAAGATGGTCGAGCTCCTCGACGACGTGGCGCGCTATTGCGCACACCTCGAACATCTGTCGGCGTCAACCCAAGATCCTGTCGATCGCATCGTCGATATCGCAGAAGCACTGTCTGCGCCCCACCCTCGTTTCGGCACCGAAAGCGGCACGGTGTTCAAGCAGAAGGGTGCCGTTGCCAACTGGCCCAGTCGAGAACGTCTCGACGAGGTGAAGGAGCAGCTCTTTGCCGCGGGCCAGGTACGCGACGCAGCACGGGACAGCTTGACCGCACAGGTCATCGAGCAGCTTGCTAGCGCCATAGGCGGCTTCATTCTTGACGGGGTGGCGCAGCGTCGTAGCGAGGGCCGACTCCGTTTCCACGACCTGCTGGTGCTTGCACGCGGAGTACTGGCCGATCCCGAGTCTGGACCCCGGGTACGGTCGGCCTTGCGCGATCGCTATCAGCGACTCCTCATAGACGAGTTCCAAGACAGCGACCCCATACAAGTTCAGCTAGCCACCCTTATCGCTGCCGAAGACACCGATGCAGAGGATTGGGAGGACGCCCATGTCACGCCCGGGCGTCTCTTCTTCGTAGGCGACCCGAAGCAATCCATCTACCGGTTCCGACGCGCTGACATAGCCACGTACCTCACTGCACAACAGGTCTTTGGCGGCGAAGAGAACCAGGTCACGCTCCAGGCCAACTTCCGCTCTACCGAACCAATCATCTCTTGGGTGAATCGTACCTTTGCCCAGATCATCCAGCCCGTCGAGGACAGCCAACCCGCGTACACAGCCTTAGTGGCATCCCGACAGCGGTGTTCCACAGGTCCAGGCGTTGCCGTCATGGGGGCCACGGCGCATCCCGGCCGTCTTCGCGCCAACGAACTCAGGGCGGCAGAAGCAGACGATGTGGTGCACGCCATTACCGAGGCCATCAGCCAAGGCTGGACCGTATTGGACAACAACGCATCGGGGCAGAACATCGAACGCCCTGCCCGGCTCGGCGATATTGCCATTCTTCTCCCTGCGCGTACATCGCTTCCGGCGCTTGAAGCCGCGCTCGAGGCCGCCCACATCCCCTACCGCGCCGAGACGCAGAGCTTGGTTTACGCCACGCCCGAGGTGCGCGATCTCATGATGGTGGCTCGTGCAGTCGACGACCCCACCGACGAACTCGCGGCGGTCATGGCCCTACGAACAGCCGCGTTTGGGTGTGGCGACGACGATCTTCTTGCCTACAAGCAGCGCCCCGGAAGCACGTGGAATCATCAGGCCCTTCCCGAGATCGTGCCGCAACAGCGGCAATCGCCCGGGGAACCAGTGGACATCGTTGAGGACGGCCTCAGGTGGATGGCTGCCCTCCACAACGAACGCTCGTGGATACCCCCGGCGCTGCTGTTAGACCGCATCGTAAAGGACCGTCGGCTGCTGGAACTGGGGGTGTGTCAAGGGCGCCACCGCGAAGTGTGGAGGCGCTTACGTTTTGTCATCGATCAAGCCCGGGCGTGGACCGACGCCACTGGAGGCGATCTGCGAGACTATTTGGGCTGGGTTCGGCTTCAGGGTTCGGACTCGGCGCGGGTGGCTGAGTCGGTCCTGCCCGAGACCGATACCGACGCGGTGCGGATTCTCACGGTCCACGCCTCAAAGGGTCTCGAGTTCCCCATCACGATCGTCTCAGGGCTGACCACCCAAATGCGCTCACAACCAGGAAGCGTGCAGGTGGTGTGGCCCCCTGGCGACAAGATTGGCTACAAACTTGGTTCGGCCAACACCACACCCGAGTACGACAACTTTGTGCCCGTTGACGAGCAGATGGACGCCCACGAGCGGCTGCGACTGTTGTACGTAGCGTGCACGCGAGCCCGCGATCACCTGGTTGTGTCCATGCATCGCCCCGCGGAGGGGACGTCGGCAACCTTGGCCCATGTCATAGCCAACGCCAATGGAGGCATGGGGGCGCACCAGATCCAACCCCAACGAGACGGCCTTCCCGAACTTACGACTACCGAGACCGACATTGAACTGCTCGACCACCAGACATGGCAGCGCCAGCGCGACCATGCCGTTGAGGCCGCACAACGTTCCCACAGTGTCGCTGCAACCACTATTGCCAAGCTGCAAGCGACCGACGACGCAGATCCCGGACTGGCCAAAGGGAGCCGTGATCTCGATCTACCGCCCTGGCAGAAGGGGCGCTACGGCACCGCTGTGGGCAGGGCGGTGCACGGCGTCTTACAAACCATCGATTTGGCAACAGGCGACGGCCTAGACCCTGCGGTCCGCGCCCAAGCCGCTGCCGAAGGCATCATTGGTCAAGAAGCGGTGATAGCGCAGCTCGCCCTGTCGGCGCTGGATACCGACATTGTGGCCGACGCCGCCAACGCAGCCCATTGGCGTGAGATCTACGTTGCTACACCGCTGGGCGATCGCGTACTCGAAGGCTACGTAGACCTCCTCTACGATCGAGGCGACGGGTTAGTTGTTGTCGACCACAAGACCGACGCATGGGACGACGAAAGCTCCCTCAACGACAAAGTCCTTCGCTATCGCTTGCAGGCAGCCTCATACGCAGTGGCCGTCGAGGCTGCAACCGGAAGGACCGTGGTCGACGCCGTGTTGCTCTTTCTGAGCCCCAGCGGGGCAACAGCACGACCCGTACCAGAGCTTCGCGACGCCATGGCCGACGTCGTCGGCCTGATCCCCAACGTTGTCGCGGGCGGCGAGGCCAACACGACCGACTAGCGAACGTCCGCAAGCCCACCCGGAGGTCCTAGCCAAGGGTGCGGTGCTCGAGAGACAGCGAACGCTGCGTCCGCAATACTTGCACCATGACAGCTCTACTTGCCGAAGTAACCGTGAAGCCCGGGATGGAAACCCACTGGGAAGGCATTGCTCGAACTGTGTGGGGGGCGACGCATGAAAACGAGCCAGGCTGCCTCCGCTACGAATACTGGCGTGGCTCCAAACCCCGCCACTATTTCGTGCTCTTGATCTTTGAGGACTTCGACAGCTTCATGGTCCACCAGGTGGCTGACTATCACCACAACGCTGGCTTTGGCGACTGTTTCGAGTCCTTCTCGCTTCAGCACATCGATCCAGTCACAAACGCTTGCGGGTTCGAGCCGTCTGAGACCGCCAGCGAACCAAATCCCAAAAAGGGCGAGATCTGGAACAACTACGTTGCGAACCACTCAGAGCCAACGCCCGAATGGTGGCTCGAACATCGGTAGCTCAAGCAGCGCTCCCACCCAGTCGCTGAAGCTCCACCAACTAGCAGCG
>JAUIIS010000232.1 GCA_030431575.1 Acidimicrobiia bacterium
CAACACCAACCAGACTGCGGTCGCCAACGCGCTAGGCCGAGACATCGGCTCGGTCCAGCACCCCCTGAGGGCGCTGCAAGAAGCCGGCTTCGTCATCGCGGCAGAAGACGCGCTCAGGTCGAGACGACCCATCTACCGAATCGCGGATCCGATCGTTCGCTTTCACCACGTCGTGACCCGCCGCGACCTTGCCCGCTTCGAAGATCGGCGAACCGCAGATGCGTGGCTCGAGGCACAACCCAGGTTCAAGGCTCATGTCCTCGGCCCCCACTTCGAGACCCTCACACGAGAGTTCGCCTTCAAATTCGCTTCGAGCGACACCATGGGCGGGCAGCTGGCCTCTGTCAGTCCAGCGCTCTTCAACGATCCGAAGGGGAAGACCCAACACGAAATCGACGTCGTGGCTCTCGCTCGCCAAGACGACGGGTCCACATCGGTGCTGGCTATTGGCGAGGCGAAACACACAACACGGCGACGGGCGCTCGGCGACCTCAACCGGCTCGTCGAACTCCGGAACCTCATCTCCAACAAACATCCAAGCGCAGCAACAGCAAAGCTCCTGTTGTTCTCAGCGTCAGGCTTCGACACAAACCTCACCGACGAAGGACAGAGCCGCAACGACGTCGAACTAATCGACCTCGACAGGCTCTACTCCGGCTCCTAACCGTTTGCACCTCAACGCCCGACAACCGAACGACGCCTACGCCGGCGTCACGCTCACCGGCAGGCGTTTGATGCCGCCGATGAAGCTGGAGCGCAGGTAGTCGGGTTCGCCGTTCAGCTCGAAGCTCTCGACGCGCTTGGCGAGTTCGCGGAGGAGGCACTTGGTTTCGAGCTTCGCTAGGTGCACGCCAAGGCAGAAGTGGGCACCGAAGCCGAAGGCGATGTGATCATTGGGGTTGCGCGTAATGTCGAACTGGTGCGGGTTGTCGAACACGTCTTCGTCGCGGTTGGCAGAGGCATAGTGCAACACCACCCGCTGGCCGGGCAGGAACGTATGCCCCTTGAAGTCCACCGCTTTGGTGACCGTGCGGCTCATATAGGTGACTGGGCTGGCCCACCGGGTGATCTCGTCGACGGCGGTATCCACCAGGTCGTCGTTGCCGTCAGCGACGGCTTGGCGAAGTGCTTGGTACTGCTCGGGGTGGCGAGCCAACTGAAGCATGCCGTGGGTGATGTTGTTGCGCGTCGTTTCGTTGCCAGCGACGAAGAGCAGGACGACATAGCCCTGGTACTCCTCTTGTGAGAGGTCACCCTTCTCGAGATGCTGAGCGAGCACGGTGGCCAGGTCATCCTGCGGGTTGGCTCGGCGGTCGGCCAAGATGTCCAACGAATACTGGACCATGCCAGCAAGGGCTTCGTTGCGGGCGTCGGGAGTGACCATGTACTCGGGGTCGGCGTTGGTGATGATCGCGTTGCTCCAGTCGATGAGCATCTCGCGATCTTCGGGCACGGTTCCCAACAGTTCACAGATGGCGATCAGCGGCAACGGCACCGAGAGCGCATCGACAACATCGAACGACGCACCTTTAGCGATGGCTTCGTCAAGCAGCTGACCAGCAAGGTCGGTGTAGTGCTCCTCGTAACGTCGCACCACCTTGGGAGTGAAGCCCTTATTGGTGATGCGGCGCAGCGCCAAGTGGTACGGGTCGTCGACGTTGAGGAGATGGCGTGGCTCTTCGTCGGTGTAGTCACCGCGCAGGTTGAGCCCGTGGCCGTTGATGAAGTGCTCGGTGTCACGGCTAGCCGCCAACACGTCCTCATGCTTGAGCAGCACCCAGCATTCGTCGTAGAGAGCCGGGTCGGGGACCTTCTGAAAGTGGATGGGCCGCTCTCGACGCAACCGCTCAAGTAACTGGTGCGGCACACCATTGTCGTGGGCGATGTTGGACATGACGTCGATGTCCTCCAACGCGATCGTCGCCGGATCTATCTCGCTGATGCTCACAACAGCCCCTCCCGAACTTGCTTGGGCAGAGTCTAGGTCCAGCGCGAGCCATGGAGCCCGGAGCATCGCTGCTCTCTAGCTATGTTCGTCGATCCAGTCAACCATTGCAGGGACGCCATGCTTATGCGCGGAACGACCAATAAAGAGTCCGACGTGGCCAGCGTTGAGTTCGAGGTCACTGCTCTCCTCTGACCCGACGAGCCCGCTGAGCGGACGCGAGGCATCGGCGGGCACGATGTGGTCTTTGGTACCGAAGACGTTAAGAAACGGCATCTTGACATCGCTCAACGAAATGCGCCTTCCCGACAAGTTGAGATTGTCGTTGACGAATCCGTTGGCTTCGCCCAGCATTTCGGTGGTCTGACGGAACGCTCTTCCAGCGAAGGGGATTTGGTCGTTGCCCCAGCTGGTAATGGCGTTGTGTGCAGCGACGTACTCGTCGTTCCAAAGGTTGGCGACAAGGTTGACGTTGGCCGACAAATCGGCGGTTGGCGCTAGTGACCGGATGGCGTTGCCGATGACGTTTCCGGGCACGTTGCCTGACTCGTCGATGACGAGTTCAGGATCGAAGTTGCCGACCGTACTTGCTTTGAGTTGCTGAGGCATGTGGGTCGAATCAATCGGGGTGGCCAACGAGATCAGCGTGTTGATGGGGTCATCGGGATGGCCTGCTGCGTACAACAAGCTGAGAATGCCACCAAAGCAGTAGCCCAAAACGTTCGCCTCCTTGGCCCCACTGAGTTTGGTGGCCACGCGCACAATCTCGGGAAGATAGTCATCGCAATAGGTCTCGAGGCCGTTGTTGGCGTCGGCTGCGTCTGGCACACCCCAGTCGATGAGATACACATCGACGCCGCGAGCCAAAAGCACTTCGACCATCGAGTTGCCCGGCACGAGGTCAAAGATGTAGCTGCGGTTCACCAAGCTGTGCACCAACACAAGCGGTGGACCACTGCGGCGTTGGTCGCTGCGATAACGCCACAGTTCTACTTTGTCGCGCTGCCACACGGTGTCCTTGGGGGTGCTGGCTATCGGCGGCCGATCAAGCCGCGCGTAGTGCATAAGTCCGTTCCGGACGCTGCGGGCCGCCCGGCTGGCGGTGGTGTTTGCGCGCTGAATCAACACATCCAACGGGTTCGAAGGCTGATCACTCATCGTCGTTCCCGTCGGCGGCGGTCGTGTCTGAGGACGCCTCGACGCCGTTGCCTGTTGCCTTGGCTTCGAGCAAGGCGTTTCTTTCCTGAAGCTCATCGACTTGTTTTGCCAGGAGCCGAATCTGGCGCTCGAGGCCTGCAATCTGATTCGAGACACTTCGCACATCTGTCCCAGAGGGCAGGTTGAGGGCGTGAAGTTGGCGCCGAATGAACTTCGCAGTGTCGTCGCGGGCGCGGCGCTGGACCGCTGCTCCAATGGTGATGGCTTCGATCACATCTGGATTCGACAGCATCTTTTGAATGGCTGGGGCCGCTTGCTGTTCGACGTTGTCGTACGCCTTCTTCCACATTGGTGTGTCCACCGTCACAGGCTAGACCACAGCGTGGCGATTGCCTGAGGCAGAGCCGCTCAATGACACCACACGAGCTATCAACCAGCCGTTACCCGAACAGGTCGTAGCTTGGGTCTGTGCGGTCGGGCTTGCTAGGAACGACCTGCACAGCCCCGGCAGGAGGCACTGTGGCACGTGAGCTGCCCGAAGGCACAGGCAACGATGTGCTGACGTCGCTGACGTACTGGCGGTGATCTATGGCCCACACGCCGTCCCGGCAGGACCAACGATCCAAGTAGCGACCGGCCCCAATGATGTCGGTCATGCCACCGTCGTTGTTGTTGGTTCGCAAACGCACCGTGACGTACGCCTCGCTGACCGCGGAGTCTCCATCGACTTCAATAAGCACGTTGGTGACCTGATGCGACGTGGCCACCATGGAGCGATGAAGGTCGCACACCCAGTCGATGAAGCCACGACCGGACCCTTCGTAGAGCCCCGTGTACTGAGCGGTCCCGTCGTGGTGCCAGACGCCGTATCCAAGCTCGGCATCGATGCGATCCATAGACCTGCAGTAGCGGTAGAGGGACTCGGTAATGGCCCGTTTGGCTTCGTGACTCGTCATCGTCGACATCGCCGGAATCTAGCCCGAGCAACCGGGCCGGCGCTGCGAAGAGGCGGCGGCCTGCCACGCTGTGCGACACTTGCACTGGTGCGCAAGCAATACCACCTCTGGAGACCGGAGACCGGCGATGGTGTCGACGCTTGGGACGTCGATCGGTTGATCGATCTCTCAGCACATCTACCGGTGCACGACGTCGCCATCGATTCGATCGACGACGTGGACAGCGTCTACTGGTTCGACCAAGAAGGCAATCGCCCAACCGTGCGAGCCATTGTCGAACACGTCCGGCTCGTCAACGAAGTCGACACCTCATACCCCATCATCCTTAGCCCAGACGGGCGAGTCATGGACGGCATGCACCGCATCGCCCGAGCCATTCTTGAGGGCCGACGCACGATTAGGGCTGTTCGCCTGACCGAGCTGCCCGCGCCAGACCACCGCAACTGCAACCCAAGCGAACTCTCCTACGACCGCTAGGCCAGCCTAAACCGCTGTTGCCATGCGACAGCTGTTGCAAGGCTGGCCCTCAAAGCGCACGTGCGGCAGACGTCACCCTGCGCAACCACCCTGCCGATGTGCGAGCTGCCTACCAGGCACCGTCGCACCCAACAACGGCGTGGAAGTGTCACTGCATGCGCCAGGCGTCCGTATGCCCATTTGGGTTCCTGAACAGCCTAAACAGGCCAACTACCGGCAATTTGGTACGCAAACACCAGCGATTTGGGATTGTCGATCGCGCCGCAGATTGCGATCGTGCTAGGTGGGACCCAACGGACTCGTCGCTTTGTCCCAGCGCCGCAGTCCTGCTCCAACGAGTACCGCTACTCGTTGATGCGCTACAGGTCCCCGACGAGTTGGCCGGGTCGCCCGAGCCTGTGGATCGTGCCCGGCCAACTCGCTCGACATCGCTTCGTGGATCTCGCGTTGGCACCTTCTCCTGGCACTTCCCCACACCGCTAACCTTGGCAATATGTGGGCTCCGGACAGATCCAAAGAGGCGTGATGGCTGGCTTTTTGTTAGCAACGACCCTGCTAACGAACCTGGTCTTGGTGGGTATTGGCTGGAAGGCCTGGAAGTTCGGTCTAGGTATCAGCACCCGGTTTGCCCGGCTGCAGACAGCAATCCTCATCCTGTTGTGCGGCTATGGCGTTGTCGCGTCCCTCCAAGACATTGGGGTCCAAGTCACCCGTCTGGGCTGGATTGACGAAGACGTCGGCCGCCAGTTCACCGGCAACATCCACGTGGTCATCGTGCTTGGCGGGCTGGCGGTGCTGGCACCGGTGCTGTGGCTACTGCGCAAGCTCACCAAGGAATTCGCGCACATCGAGGCAGTGACCGACAACCTAGTGGGCCGCCTACCCGACGGGCTCACCGTGGAAACCGCTGGCCTCACCCCAAGAGAGCGCGACGTCGTGGCCGCTATTGGCGACGGCCACCTCTCCGACAGCCAGCTGAGCGAAGCGCTCTTCGTCTCCCCCTCCACCGCAGCCACGCACGTCCGCAACATCATGCGCAAAACCGGCATCAAACGCCGCAGCGACATAGCGCTTCTAGCCATCCAAGCCAACGCAAGCAGTTAGGCGTCGCGAGTCGCCAGTGCTTGGGCGGAAGCCGAGGGTCTCGAACCGAACCTCAA
>JAUIIS010000233.1 GCA_030431575.1 Acidimicrobiia bacterium
TGGTCAGGTAGTGATCGGTCTCGTCGCATTGGACGAGCAATGCACGGATGGGCTGCTCGTGCGCCACGTCTATGGGGCGGGCCGCAACAGCATGGCTGAGTTCGAGGGCCTCGGCATGACGTTGCAACGGATGCGTGGTCGAGAGGTCGACGGTGTCCAACAACGTAGTCGAAGCCCCTGGCGGATCGATCACCTGGCGAGGCTTGCCTTGGCTGCCAACGACGATGCGGGTACGAAGCGCCTCGTGTCGCTGGACGAGGAGTTGAAGCGCACGCCGCAGGGCTGGAACCTGTAGCGGGCCTCGGATGCGCCAGCGAGCAGGGATGAGATAGGGAATGTCGTCAGAACGCAACTGCGAGTGGAGCCAAAGTCGCTCTTGGCCAACAGATAGTGGAGCCTGGTCGAGATGGAGGCGCACCGGTGCGGCCGGCCACGCGGCCCGCGCTGAGATTGGCTGGTCTGCTTGGCGGGTCGGGGGATCCGCAGCAAGCGGCTGCTCGACAGGAGCCGGGGGTATGTCGTCGACCACGGTCTCAATTACTTGCTCCACCGGCGAACCTGCGGCCCTGACTCCGTCCTGTGGGGGCAACGTCTTCGGCTCTGCCTTGGACTCGTCGGGCTCAGTTTCCCGCTGCTCCACAGGTAAAGGTGCGGGGGGTCCGCCAGTGTCATCGCTGGCTTCAGGATGCTCTGGTGCTTGGAGGCTAGAAATCAGCGCGGCCAACGATTGCAGCGACGGATCTTCGAACACCGTCGCCACCGACAACTCAACCCCAAACTGCTCCTCAACCAAATACGTCATCCGCACCGCACTCAGCGAACGACCACCAAGCTCAAAGAAATCAGCATCCGAACCCTCAATAGCAACCTCCAACACCTCCTCCCACAACGCCTTCAAACGCGCCACCACATCAGACGCCAACCCAACCCCGGCATCGACAGAAACATCGGCATCGGCAGCGGCGTCGTTCTCGCTGGACCTGAGCCGGGTACGGTCGATCTTGCCATTCACGTTTGTGGGTAGCTGCGTTTTCTTAGTGATGTGTTTGGGGATCATGGCCTGAGGGAGGGCCCCTGCAAGTTGGCGTCGAATCTCTCGGGTCTCAATGTCGTGGGCTGGCACGACGTGCGCCTCCAACTGTGTGACCCCAGCTTCCTCGAAGGGGACCACCGCGGCGCTAGCTACCGCAGGGAGCCCGTTGAGGACTCGCTCGACCTCGTCGATTTCGATGCGGTGACCGTCGATCTTTACCTGGTTATCCAAGCGACCGGAGACCTCAAATTGGCCATCGGTGCGTTGGCGGGCCCGGTCCCCGGTGCGGTACCAGCGTTGCCCATCAAGCTCGACGAAAGCGGCGTGCGTAGCGATGGGGTTGTGCAAGTAACCCAAGGCCAGTTGTGGCCCGGCGAGCAGAAGTTCACCCCAATCACCAACCGCGACGTCGTGGCCCTCGGCATCCCCCACCCGGACCCTCACCTGATTGAGCGGATGCCCAATGGGAACAGGGTCGGACGTGTCTGCGGGAAGTAGTTCGGCAATGAGCGCGGCTACGGTTGCCTCGGTTGGCCCGTACGCGTTGAACAGGCGAGGCCCGCGACGACCGGCCAGCACCCTGTGCCACTCTCGCACGACGTCCGGGCGAGCAGCCTCGCCGCCAATAACCACATTGCGGAGCTTGCCGGGGATGTCGGTGCTCGCTGAGATCTGGGGGACAAACTCGTGCCACAGCGCCGTCGGCAACGACAGCTGAACAATAGATTTCTTGGCAACGTACTCGAGGATCCTGCGAGCTGATCCCAACAGGGCTTCGGGTCGAAGCACCGGTACGCCACCGAGAGCCAAGGGCATATGGACCTCTTCGACCGATGCGTCGAATGCCAACGAATGGAACTGAAGTACGCGATCACCAGGGCCTAAGCCGTAGGCCAGCCATGCACCCTCGACAAAGGCTGCTACCGCACCGTGGCCAACCTCGACACCCTTGGGGGTGCCAGAGGTGCCCGAGGTATAGATGATGTAGGCAGGGGTGGCTTGGGCAATTCGCGCCCGCTCAGGGTACGACGCTTCATGGTCGAGTCGGAGCCGAACGGTGGATACGGCCGAAACGGAAACGTCATTGCGAGCGGTTACGTAGCAGACGACTCGGGCGTCGCTGATCATGAGATCATTACGTCTGGGTGGAGCGCTGGCATCGATCGGGACATAGGCAGCGCCCAACCACCAAGTGGCATACATCGCAGCAATGGTTTCTGCGCTTCGGTGAGCATCCAGAGCGATTCGATCGCCAGGACCGACGCCAGCCTCAGCCAGTTGGGCTGCGAACGATTTGATGGTCTCGATGAACTGCGCCGCACTGACTGCACGCTCGCTGGTTTCGAGGACCGTCTCATTTGGCCTCTGTTGAGCCCTCTGAAGCAGCCGGTCTAGGAGAAGCAATCCCGACGGTTCAGATACTTGGTCAGGGGTCGGCCGCAATACCTGTGCGTGGCTAGCTGAGGTGGCATCGGCCGGTTCATCTCGCAACATTTCGACAATCTCTGATTCGTACCTCTTGGCCAATTCTTCAAGGTCGTGCTTCTCGAAGAGCGAACCTCTTCCGGCCAGCCGAATCCTACTGCCGCCTTCCCGAAGTCTGATCACCACGGCCAGGTCGAACTTCGGAGTTGGGGTGTCATGGCGCACAGGAGCGGTTCGCAGCTCAGGGCCAAAGTCGAGGCTCCGCTCCATGTCGTCAACCAGGTCGAAGTCCAGTGCCCCGATGAGGCGCTCTGCGTCGGCGCCACCTAGACCCTCTTGAGCAAGGATCAGATCCAGTGGAGCGCCAGAATGAACGAATGCACCAAGAACCGCTTGGCGGACCTGACTGGGCTCAATATCGCCTTGGTCACACGACAGCCGGACCGGCACGGTGTTGACAAAGTAGCCAACGGTGCTTTCGGCCGGTGCCCATTCGTGTTCGGTGGCAACCATCGAGACAACGAAGTCGCGTTGCCCAGTGGTACGCACAATCAGCCGCCAGAGCGCGCGGAGGCCAAACATGTACGGCGTGATGCCCACCGCAGATGATGCCGCCTCGATCTGTTGCGCAGTCTCGTCTGACAAGGCGATGTGGGCAGCCACGGCGGTGTTCTGATCACCACCAGGAACCGGAGAGCCTAGTTGCACGTGAGGGAGCGGCGCGGCGAGCCGGTCTTTCCAGTACTTGAGATCTTCGGCGTAGCCATCGGCGGCAACTCTGCGGCGTTGATGGGCTGCGTACTCGGAGTAGGTGCCCGATAACGGCTCAAGCGATGGGCGATCACCTGCGGAAAAAGCTCGGTAGCAGGCGCCAAGTTCTTCGTAGATCCGTGTGGAACTCGCACCGTCTATGACGAGGTGGTGGAAGACCAGGTAGAGCACCCAATGGTTAGCGTCGAGCCTGACCAGATGAGCTCGCATGAGAGGCTCGGCGGCAAGATCGAACGGCGAGGAGACAAAGGAAGCGGTCAGTTCGCTGCATCGTGCGTCGCGTTGGTCGGGTGGTAGGCCTGTGAGGTCATGAAAGTCGACAGGGAGAGCGGAGGCAGGGTCGATCCGGAGCTCGGGGGATCCTCGCTCCACAACGACTCGGTGGCGTAGCGCCTCGTGGCGAGCGTAGATGGTCGATAGTGAACGGTTCAACGCATCGAGGTCCAGCGGTCCCTGGATCTCCTCGCCGAAGTGGACCAGGTAGTTCGAAGCGCCGGGATTGGTCTGCTCGACGACCCACAAGCGCTCTTGGGCGTAGGACAATTGTGGCCAGCCAGCAGCTGGGGAGTCATCGCCTTGGGGCCACACCAAAACAGGGCCAATGCCATAGCCCAGAGAAGCCTGCTGCGAATGCTCCCCGGATACGCGTTCAGTCAGAACAACCGCTCCGGTGCCACCTTGGGGAGGGCGACCACCCTCGTCCTCGACTACGAGAACACGTGTGTTTGGGGCGATCCGGTACCACGAGTCAATAACGTCATCGGCGGCGGATGCCGTTTCGAACACCGTCCAAACCAAACCTGCAAGCCGGCCGGATTGGACCGTATCGGCCAACCAAGCCGCTGCCGAACGATTCACCATCATGATGTGGGGCTGATGACTGGGCAAGACAGAAGCCGGGCGGGCTGGATCATCCAACACGAGGGTCGCGCCCGAAACCAGCGGAAGCAGTAGTGACGGTAATGCTGTTCCCCGGGACAAACGCGAGGCAACGGCAACGACAGTGCCTGGTTTGACGCCGCATCGGTTCCGTTGCCACGTGACAAGCCGCATGATCTCTTGATGGCTGGCAGACCACGTCTCTCCGAGCGATCCATCGACAACGGCTTGCCCGTCACCGCTGCCATACAGCATTCGCTTCATCGGGTCGTCCGGGGTACCAAGCCCGAGATCGTCCACGGCTATGGCCCTTTCGGGACTGCGATCGCACGCGTTGACCGCACTGGGCCAAGACTCGGAACCCACAAGTATCTGCACCATGTCAGGGCCCAGCACCCAAGTCGAAGCGGGAGAGGCTGGCGTCTCAACGACGGCCGTGGCGCCGACGCGCCAAACCCCAAGCAAGGCAACGAGATAGCCGGGGGTCTGGGGGCCACAAACGGCCACCCGGTCTCCGGGGGCGACACCATGGCGAATCAGAGCCGCCCCGACGCTCCCGCTGCGCTGCCACAATGCTGCGTAGCCCAGCTCGCCTTCGGCAGCTCGCACGGCCGGGAGCTCCGGCCACAGCGTTGCTTGACGCCCAATCGCCACGACTGCTGGCTCGAACAGGGGATCCGGCATTGCCGATTCGGCTCGACCGACGATGCTGATCGGCTGACCAACCGGTTTGTCAGGTGCAGACGCCAAGACGTTGAGGTGCGTGCAGAGCCGAGCGAAGAACGCTTCGACCTCGCCCTCAGTGACCGTACGACGGCAGTAGCTAATCTCAACGGTGCCTTGGTCGCCCTCCGGGATGACCGAGATAGAAAGCCCGCTCGTGCGGTCTGGCACGGTCAGCCTCTCAACAGTTATGGGCGACAGAGGCGACGGATTTCGACGTGGGAAGTCCCGCCATTGCAGGAACAGGCGACTGGTATGGGGGCGTCGTTGCCACCCATCAAATTGCTCTGCAACCTCGCGGGCGGGGACGTCGCGATGCACCAGCGCGTTGCTGACTCGGGCTCGCACCGCTTGGACATGGCCGCGGTAGGTGAGGTCTTTGGGTCCAAGGCTGGAGCGAATATTCAAGTGGTTGATGAAGCAGCCAATGAGGTCCTGGACCTCGGGACGGTCGCGTCCTGCAAAAGGGCACTGCGTCAAGAAGTCTTCAGCGCCAAAGAAATCCCTGGCCGTCAGCTCGGTGAGCGCAAGCAGAACAACAAATGGCGTGGTCGCCTCGTCGCGGGCGACACGGCGCAGCATGAGCATCTGCTCGGCGCTAAGTAAAAAGGCGGCCAACGCATTCGCCTGATCCTCACCTTCAGGCGCGTCGGGTAACTCTGGTCCGTCCCCGATCCCGCCGAGAGCGTCGCGCCAATAAGCGACAGCGGCGGTTCGATCCCCCTTGCGTTCTTGGGCTCGTTCCCAGCGCGCTGCGTCCTGAAACCGCACCGGGAGGTGCGGCAAGGTTGGTTCGTCGCCAGCGACAATCGCACGATAGATCTCAACGA
>JAUIIS010000234.1 GCA_030431575.1 Acidimicrobiia bacterium
CCGGTGACCAATGTGGTCGAGTGCTTCGCCCACCGAGGTGCCCTCGATGTCTTCAACGCTGAGGGCTTCTTCGACGGTCATGGCCCCGACATAAACAAGGCTTCCCATCATGTCCGGCGGGAACCGCGCCCCTTCTTCGTTGCTGAAGAAGGCCACGGCGATGGGACGCTTCGGGCTGACGCCGGCGCTAGCCAAGGTCTCGATCACCTCGAGCCCAGCAAGGACGCCGAGGTTGCCGTCGTAGCGGCCACCAGTTCGAACCGTGTCGATGTGCGAGCCGGTCATCACCGGAGCCAACGTCATGTCGGTGAAGGGTCCGCCCCACACCGCAATCGTGTTACCGATGCCATCGACGCTGACCGTCATGTCCAGATCTCGCATCCAGGTGGTGACGAGATCCCGGCCAGCTTTGTCCTCGTCGGTGAACGCCAGGCGGCCACACCCTTTCGTGCCTTCGATCGCGCCGATCGACGCGAGTTCAGCCAGTCGTCCAAGGAGTCGATCGGCGCTGATGCTGAGGTCGCGAGGGGCGTCTGTCACAGCGAAATTCTACATTTTGTTGAAGTCACTGCACAGGGCCACATCAGATTGTTACGCGACACCAGCGTCGAGGTAGCGGCTAAGGAGACACGCGGACGCTGGCGCGTGCTGTGTCATGGCCGCTAGGGCCAGATACCGCGCTGTTCGTAGACTGCAACCAGGCGCCGCAAAGCCACGACGTAGCAGGCCTCGCGGCGGCTGCAACCAAACTCGAGCATCACCGAAACCACCCGGTCCGCAGCAGCCCACAAGTTGTCCATGAGGCGCCGGTCCACGGTGTCGAGACTCCACTGTTCGGCAGTTCGGTTTTGGAGCCACTCGAAGTAGGAGACCACTACGCCGCCGGCGTTCATAAGCACGTCGGGGAGCACGTCGATGCCACGGTTAGCCAGGATGGCTTCCGCGGCCAAGGTGGTGGGGCCATTTGCGGCCTCGACCACAACCTTCGCGTCAAGACGTTGCGCGACCTCGGGGGTGATCTGTGCCTCGAGCGCTGCGGGACAGCACAGGTGCACGGGTACTTCCCAGAACTCGTTGGGGTCCATCTCGGTGGCCTTGGGGTAGCCGGCCACGCCGCCGTATTCGTCCACCCAGTTCGACAAATCGAAAGCGTCGATCCCTGCTTCGTCGACGATGGCGCCGGTGTGATCGGACACGGTCTTGAGGACCACGCCATGAACGTGCAAGAGACGGCCCAGGTTGGCGCCCACGTTGCCCCAACCCTGGATCGAGGCGGTCATTCCGCCTAGGTCGTAGGCGTGCTCGTCGGCCCAATGCTGTAGACCGAAGACAGCGCCCTGGCCGGTCGCCTTTTCTCGGCCTAGCGAACCGCCACACTCGACAGTCTTGCCCGTTACCGCCCGCTTGGCGGCCGACGCGTCGCCGCTGGAGGCGGCAAAGGTATCCATCATCCACACCATTACCTGAGCGTTGGTGCCCATGTCTGGCGCGGG
Organism: Acidimicrobiia bacterium; assembly: GCA_030431575.1. GTDB lineage: Bacteria > Actinomycetota > Acidimicrobiia > Acidimicrobiales > UBA8592 > JAUIIS01. Next base: position 1,494 of record JAUIIS010000234.1, read on the forward strand.
GATGTCTACCTCGGGGCCGAGGTTCTGGCCCAGCGCATAGGTGAAACGCCGTGTGACTCTGGCTAGCTCGCCGCGACTGAGCGCGTTGGGGTCACAAGCCACGCCGCCTTTGCCACCGCCAAAGGGAACGTCGCATAGAGCGGTCTTCCAGGTCATCCAGGCCGCCAGCGCTTTGACCTCGTCGAGGTCGACGCCGGGGTGATAGCGAATCCCGCCCTTGTATGGCCCAAGCGTGTCATTGTGCTGGATGCGGTAGCCACGAAAAACCTCGTAGGACCCGTTGTCCATGAGGACCGGGAAGTTCACGATGATTTCGTTCTTGGGCTGAGACAGCAACGCCCGGTAGTTCTCGTCGAGGTCGATGAGATCTGCGGCGCGATGGAACTGCGCCATTGCTGTTGAGAAGAGCCCATCGGTGCGGTGTTCGGTCATTGGTTTCTCTCATCGGCAATAGGCGCTTGAGGGTTAAGGGCCAGCGCTCGCAAGGGCCTACAGCGCCGACTTAGCAGTCTCGACGGTACCCCTTAGGTGCGCGAGTTTTGGCGGATGCTCGACGACTCCCTCGACAGGCATTCCAAGGCCAGCGTGGTCCAGAAATGGTTGACTGCCAGAGTCAGCCAAGACCAGCGGCGAGCCGACCAGGGGTAAACGGGAACTCGTCGAACCAAACACCGGTGGCATCAAACAGCGCCGCGGCCACGGCCGGGGCATAGGGCATCAGTGGCATTTCCGCCATGCCCCGCACCCCAAACGGTCCCACGGGGTCCGGTATCTCGAGGAGTATCGTCCGCACTTGTTCGGGGATGTCGCCAATGCCAGGTATGAGGTAGCCGCTGAGGCGAGGGTTCAACACCCTACCTTCCTCGACCTGCAGATTCTCGCTCAAGGCATAGCCGTGCGCCTGGATCACCGCGCCCTCGACCTGACCCACAACCAGGGCCCGGTTGATGATGCGGCCAACGTCGATGGCGCACACAACGTCGTGGACCACCACGTGGCCGGTATCGAGATCTACTGAAAGGTCAACCGCTTCGGCCACATAGCCGTACGCAAAGTTGGGTGTGGTCGGTGCCCCCTCGGGGTCGAGCGGCTCGGTTGGGGGAGGGACATACCGGAACTCGCCCACGGCTGGGCGTGCGCCTTCGCGCCAGGCCTTCTCGGCTTCTTCGGCGGCGCCCAAGATGGCGTTGCCCGTCATGAAACTGAGCCGAGAGGCCGACGCAGAACCAGAGTCGCCACTGGTGGCGGTGTCAGAGAACGTAGCCGTGATGTCTTCGAAGGCGAGGCCGGTGGCCTCGGCAGCCATCTGCACGAATGCCGTATGTGCGCCTTGGCCGACGTCGGCCCCGGCAAGAAAGACCTCAGCGCTTGTGGGTTGGTCGTTATCGCCGTGCAGAACGAGGCGGGCCTCGCTGCGCTCGGGGAATCCAAAGCTGAAGCCCACATTCTTGTAGGTGCACGCAAAGCCGCGTCCACGACGGACCCGGTCGGTTGTAGACGGAAGCGAGGCAAACGACGCAATGGGAACTGGGGGTGGCTTGGGGTGGGTCCACTCGGCGGCCTCAGCACACGCATCGACTACCTGGGGGAGGGAGACACCCGCCGGCATTTCAGTGCTGGTTATGCCAATGGAACCCTCGCGCAGCAAGTTGCGGCGGCGGATCTCCACGGGGTCAATCCCGGTGGCTGCTGCCAGCTTGTTCATCTGCATCTCTGCGGCAAAGGTTCCCTGCGGGCCGCCGAAGCCCCGGAACGCACCTCCGGGCACAGCGTTGGTGTACACCGCCCACGAGTCGACCCGAGCGTTCTCTATCTCGTACGGGCCACTCACGGTGAGGTGCAGATTGCCGAGCACCTTGTTGGACGTGTAGTTGTAGGCGCCAGCATCGAGGTAGTTGTTGGACTCGACGCCAAGAATGTGTCCGTCGGCGGTGGCTGCCCACCGCGTCGTGATGCGGCCCCGGTGCCGTTTGTGGTGTCCAACAATGGACTCTTCGCGGCTCCATTCCATGCGGACTGGGCGGTGGTCATCAAGTTCAGCGAGACGTTTGGCGGCCAACGCCAAGACGATCTGGACACTCATGTCCTCTTTGCCGCCAAAGGCACCGCCAATAGCGCGGTAGATGACCCTGACCTCGTCGGCGTTGACGCCGAGGGCGTGGGCGATTTGTTCTTGATCTTCGTGCGTCCACTGGCCGGCCGTCTCGACGGTGACTCGACCCTCGCCGTCGGTATAGGCCACTCCAGCCTCGGTCTGGAGGAAAGCATGTTCTTGGTAGGGCAACTCGTAAGTGCCTTCAACAATCACATCGGCGGCAGCAAACGCTGCATCGACGTCGCCCTTTCGTATGACGAGGTGGGCGTACGCGTTGGAGGCGACCTCGTCTTCGGGATGCACCAATGGTGCGCCGGGCGCTAACGCAGCGTCGATGTCGGCAACGATATCCAGCTGTTCCCAGTCGCTAACGATCTGTTGCGCGCCAAGGGTCGCAGCCTCGGCAGACTCGGCCACAACTACAGCCAAATGGTCTGCTTCCCAGCGCGAGACATCGTGGGGAACGATGGAGCGGCCACTTGAGGTGGGCCCGATAAGGACCGGCTGGTCGAACTTGGTGAGTCCGTACTCGTTGACAGGTACGTCATCGGCGGTGAGGACAAACAGGACGCCCTCGACCGCCTCGGCTGCCGACACGTCAAGCAGCGTGACGCGGGCATGGACCTGGTTGGTAAAAACCACCTTGGCGTGCAGCATGCCCTGCGTCCCCAACCGCTCTGCGGTGAGATCTCCTGCGTACAGCGCGGCCCCGGTGACCTTGCCGTGGGCATCTGGCTTTATCTGCGAGTTGCCCAAGGTCATGACGAAGCCTCCGCGCTCGCGTGGTCGACCCCGAAAGCGGTCTCGATGGCGTAGTAGCCGGTGCAGCGGCAAAGGTTGCCCGAAAGCCCAAGCTTTATGTCGGCTGCGTCTGCGCCGGGTCGTTCGGTGGTGAGTGCCGCGCCCGCCATCAAGAAGCCAGGGATGCAGTAACCGCATTGGACCGCGGCGCAATCCACAAAGGCCTGCTGGATCGCGTGGAGCTTGGCGCCGGTAGCCAGGCCCTCGATAGTGGTCAGGTTGGCGCCATGGGCCCGCCCCGCTGGTACCAGGCAGCTCAGCACGGCGACGCCGTCAAGGTGGACTGTGCAGGCGCCACATTCGCCTTCGGCGCAGCCCTCTTTTGTTCCGGTGAGGTTGGGCTGCTGATGAAGCCATTCCAACAACGAGCCAGCGTGCCATGCCCCGTCGACCGCCTCACCGTTGACTGTGGAGCTGATGGTGTCGCCGGTGCCGAACCCGCACTCGGCCGCGTCTGCGGCAACGTTGGGTCCAGACAAGGTGACGGGTTGTTCGGGGAAGCTTTGTCGATGCGCCTTGACTCCAAGCGTTTGGAGACCGTCGGCGCTGCCACGTAGGTCGGTGATGGGGCTGACCCCTTGTGCGGCGGCCGCCCCTGCCGCGGCGGCCACCTCCGAGCTGAGTGACTGGCCATCAATGACGGCCTCCGCAGCGGAGCTTCGGACGATCGTTGGCGCCACAGAACCCAACGCCACAACCGGGTTGGAGACAATGTCGTCGTTGTCCAGCGAGAGTGACAACGCTACGTGGACTACCGAAATGGCCTGAGCTTTGCGAAGGCCAGCTTTGATAAACAGCGACAGCCGCTCGGCGTCGGCGGGGAACTCGATAGCGGTCACCAACTCGTGCGGCTCGAGCACTGTTTGGCGCACACCGAGGTAGAACGAGCTCAGAGGCACGTTGCGCACGCCCGATGCGGAGCCGATTACCACGCTGGCTTCTAACGCGGCCAGCGCGCTGATGGTGTCGTTGGCTGGGCTTGCCGTCACAAGATTACCTGCGATGGTCGCGCGGTTGCGCAGCGCCGGGGACCCAACTTCGAGACATGCCTGAGCCAGTGCCAGCCCGTATCGCTTGACAACCTCGCTGGTGGCGGCCTGGTTGTGGGTAACAAGCGCACCGAGAGACACTGTGCCGTCTGCTACCGAGATGGTGTCCAACCCGGGAATCCGGGTGAGATCGACCAAGACGTCGACCTCAGGGCCAACACGACGGTCGAGTTCGAGGAGCAGGTCGGTTCCGCCAGCGACGGGCCGAGCGGCGGCTCCGTG
>JAUIIS010000235.1 GCA_030431575.1 Acidimicrobiia bacterium
CCGCAACGGCAAGAAGTGGTCGCGTTGTTGGCGCAAGACCCACCGAAGCTGCTTAATGTCTTGTGCTCGATAGCGACGGTATCCAGACGCGGAGCGAACAGGGTCGACCAGACCTTGACCCTCTAGGAAACGGATCTTCGAGATGGTGATGTCGCCAAACTCATCGTTGAGTGCGTCTACCACCTCGCCGATCGAGCATTCTTGCTCGTCAGTCACCACAGCGCTCCTGCGCGAACTTCATGGAACTCATGCACGCGCCGCCAAGATAGGTCAGCTTTCGCCGTGGAAAAACATGAGCTTGAACTTACCAATCTGCAGCACATCGCCGTCAGCGAGCTCCACGTCAGCACGTACCTCTTTTTGGTTGACATAGGTGCCGTTGAGTGATCCCACGTCTCGGACAACCACAGCCTGACCATCGAAATCTGCTTCGGCGTGACGGCGCGAAACCGTAACGTCATCGAAGAAGATCGTGGACTCGGGGTGGCGCCCCAGCGTCGTCTTACCCACATCGAGTTGGTAGCGCGACCCAGCCTTAGGGCCACGACTAACCAAGAACCCGACGACCAGTGGCTCTGCTTGGGCTGGTTCGGCGCTGGTGACCGCCAGCATCTCGGTGGGCTCATCGACAAGCTCTGACAGCGTTGAGCCACACGACGAACAAAAGTTGGCGCTCGGGACGTTCTCGTGGCCACAACGGCGGCAGCTCAAGCCATCAGGCATAACGTCGTACCTCGGCACTAGCCCAGCTTCTGAAAGTTCTCATGCTGCGATCAGTGCTCATTCCTCGATGAGAGCCAGGTAGGCATCGGCATCGATGAGCTGTTCGAGTTCGTCGGGGTTGGCGAGTTCGATGACTACCAGCCAACCCGAACCGTACGGATCCTGGTTGAGTTGTTCGGGCGCATCGCCAAGCGCTTCGTTGACCTCGACAATGGTCCCTGACACAGGGCTGTAAATATCAGAGACCGACTTGGTTGACTCGACCTCTGAGAAGCTGTCGCCTACCGCTACCGCTGTGCCAGACTCGGGCACGTCGACAAACACCACGTCGCCCAGGGCGTCTTGGGCGTAGTCGGTAATCCCAAGGGTGATCCGATTGCCCTCGACCCGGACCCACTCGTGGTCTGCCGAATAGCGCAATTCCTGAGGGATGTTCATAGAGGTACGTTACTCCTTGGCTGTGACGTCTTGCGAAGCGGTCCCGTCGCGTAGCGCCCGCAACGCAAGCGGAACATAGCCCACGCCTGCGTAATAGTGAAGCACTAAGGAAGGCACACCAATGACATAGGCCGCCACTTCGGCCGCGTCGGCCCAAAAAATGTCCGTGTGGCTGGCCAGGAACAGCGGGAAGGCAAACATCAAGCCAAAGGTGGATGTCTTGCCCCACCACGTGACGTCGATCCTTCGTGCCCCAAGCGCACCCAAGATCAGGGCTGCAATAGAAATGACGCCCTCTCGCACCAACGTGGCCACCGCAAACCACAACGGCACCGACTCATCGATGATCATGGCCACAATGGCAACCAAAAACAGGAGGCGATCCGCGGTTGGATCCAGGATCTTACCGAGGTCCGAAACCTGGTTAAGACGCCGGGCAAGGTAGCCATCAACCCAGTCGGTGGCGCCAATGACCGCTAACAAGATAGCCGCTGCTAGTCGGCGCTCCTCGCCCAACAACAGCCACACGAATACCGGGATGCAGGCGAGGCGCAGCAGTGAAACCACATTGGCCCACGTGAAGACCTCGTCTTTCCACGTGCGCTCAGCAATCGCTGCTTCTGCCACAACACCCCCGTTGCATTTTGGCGGGTCGCTTTGACCCCGGCTTGGCTCAACCCGTTAAGCCTAGTGCCGTGATGCCGCGCAGCATCTACGATGACTGCGCCCCTACCAAAGAGGACCTGCTATGGCCACCGTGTTCACCATGATCATCAACGGCGATCTTCCCGGCCACTTCGTTTGGCGCGACGAGACCGCAGTGGCATTCATGTCCATCAACCCCATCAACGACGGCCACACACTGGTTGTCCCGGTTGCTGAAGTCGACCACTGGACCGACCTGCCAGCATCCACCAACGCCCACATGATGGAGTTGGCGCAACGCATAGGTAAGGCCCAACAAGAGATCTTCTCGCCGTTGCGTGTTGGCCTCATGATTGCTGGGTTTGAGGTGCCTCACACCCATCTCCATGTCATCCCGCTGGGCTCCATGGCCCATCTAGATTTTGCAAACGCCGCAACTGAAGTAGACCACGGCCAGCTGGCGTCGCATGCAGCCTCGCTGCGTTCGTCGCTCTAACGCCAAAAGGGGGGGCTACCCCGATCAACAGACCGCTTGGGTCTCGGCGTCTCGAAACGCAACAGGAAGCGACATCGACTCGGCCACGTCGGCAAACGTGTAGACAATGATGCCGCGCTCTCGCAGCACCGGTAGCCAACCTTTGCCAGCCAGCTGCGCGCAGAACTGGCCCACCCGAAGCGCCCCGCCATCTTCGGCTCGCCACTCCGGCACTTCAGAAAGATCGAAGATGATCCAGTTCACCCCTTCGGCTGCTTCGTCGGCCAAGGCGGGAGCATCGGCGTTCTGATCGTTGGGCAGCGTGAGTTGGAAGAGGCCCGTTCGCTCGGTGAGCAAGGGCAACAACTTGGGAGCCGCCCTCACAACCGCGTCTTCGGGGATCAGCTCGCCAGCGGCAAGACGGGTTTCGTCGACGCCGTCGCGCCGGCCCCAATCCCAAGGCTGTTCGTAGGGCGAGGTAACTGAGTCGCGCACAAAGAACACCGCCGCGGTAAAAACCAGCGCGCCAACGAGCCTGCGATCGACGTTGACCCGTTGCACGATGACCCGACCGGTCTTGGCCAGCCCAAAGGTGAGTGCCACAAAGATGAATGCGGTGATCGGGATGGTTTGCCCTGCTTCGTCAAAGATGCCAGCAGGCACGTCGGCAACCAAGTACAGGCAATACACCGGCACCGCAGGCATGAGGTATCGGGGCGCGGCAACAGGCAAGAACAACACCGGCGCCAACAGGGTTACAAGCGTGGCGAAGTTGTTCTCTGAGAACAACTCTTGGGAGAACGTGACTGGACTTGTGACGACGCCCCAAAGAACCTCAAACGGGTTGTCGCCGCCATATGTTCCAAAGGCCTCGATGTGGGGATACGCGCCACCGGCGTACTCGGGTTGAATGAACCAGATGGCCAGAGCCGCCCAGCCCAACCCCGCAGCAACCGTCAGGTAGCCTGCACGCCGTTTACCCTCGACCCACCACAACACGCCGAGTCCAGCAACGGCTATGCCCAGATCTGCTCGTGCTGCCAAGACAATGGCGATAAACACGCCATAGCGCACCCACGTACCGCGAAGGCCGCTGTACACGGCCCAAAGCAACGCTGGCAGGGCCAGCACCTCGAGATGGAACCCGGCCAAGTTCACGGCGTGAAGAGCGCTGTAGACGCCGTAGGTAAACGCAATCGCGACCGACGCACCGACACGGAGCTGAACGACGTTTCGACCCAAGCGCCACAAAGGCACCAACCCCAACGCCAGCGCGCCGGATTGGATAACTAGCAACGTGATCGCAGTGGGAAAGAGATCGGCCAACCAAGCCACGGGATAGATGAGGTAGCCAGCTTGTTCCCAAAGGTAGTTGTGGGTGAGCACCGACGAGTCCGGCGTTAGCCCGTTACCAATGAGCCACACCGTCTGCATGGCAGAGGCAAGTCCGGCTTCCTCGCTTAGCTCACGCGACCGCGCAAGTCCGATGAGGAGCAGCACAACCCACAGCGCCACCGCAAAACCCCACGGGGCGGTGCGGTCGAAGCCCGAACTCTCGAAGCGGGCCTGCCACCGCAAAAGGCGGTAGTCGAGTCGCTTGCGCCACGGCAGACTCACGCAGCCGGCCCCTCAACAGGGTCGATGTCCACCGGTTCGATGAGGTGCGCGCCCTTGTTGCGGACGTTGTTGACCTCGGTGCTCACCGGGTGCAGTTCAATAAGCTCCGACGGCGCTGGCACCAAGAGGCTTTGGAGCTCATCGGTGTCAGACACGTTGTTGTCGAGCCAAAGGTCCCATGCGCCTGGTGGCAACATGATGGGCATCCGGTCGTGGACCTCGGCCATTTTTTCGTTGGGTTCGCCAGTCAAGATGGTGCAGGTCAACAAACGGTCGCCGTCGGGATCTTTCCAGGTGTCCCACAGCCCAGCGAACGCAAACGGCGCATCGTCGACACGATGAATTCGGATCGGCGTTTTCTTCTTCTGGCCCTTGTACGTGGTCCATTCGTAGAAGGAATCGACCGGGATAATGCAGCGCTGCCGCTTGAACGACTTTCGGAACGCGTTTTTTGTGGCGACGGTTTCGGCACGAGCATTGATCATCTTGCTGCCGACTTTGGTGTCTTTAGCCCAAAACGGCACCAACCCCCACCGGGCACTGGTGAGCTGACGAACATCGTCTCGCTCGATCACGGTGTACACCTGGTTTGTGGGCGCCACGTTGTAGCTGGGCTCGACGAGCGTCTCGCCAAGAGCCTCGGCGCCAAAGTAGGCAGCAAGCTGGTCCGCTGGCGTTGTGGACACAAACCGTCCGCACATGGCTGCCACCGTACTCGCTGCGTGACCCAACGGGCGCCACTACGCTGCGGGAACGGCATCCGTGGAGGAACGATGGGCACCTACATCTTGATGAGCACTCTCACCGCAACCGGGGGACAGACGCTGCACGCAAACCCCGACCGCATCAACGCGGTCAACGAAGAGATCGGCGAGTTCGGCTGCACTGTGCTTGCCCAATACGCCACGCTGGGGCGCTTTGACTTCGTCACCATCATCGAGGCACCCGACGCAGCCACAGTGGCGCACCTGGCCGTGGGTCTGGGATCTCGAGGGACGGTCAAAATCGAGACCATGCCAGCCATCGAGCGGTCCGAGTTTCTCGAACGTCTCCACAGCCCCCGCAATCTGGGCAAGGGTGACGAGCCCAAGGTCTAGCCTCACGCACCGGACGCCCAGCAATTGCTCTGGCAATGCTGGCTCGTTTGCTCGGGCAATGCTGGCTTGTTTGCTCGGGCAATGCCGGCTCGTCGTTACCGGCCAACCAGCCAGGCTGCCAGCGATAGGTCACCGCCGTTGCGGGATTCGTTGTGGATCTCGACGGCCAAGATATTGGGGCCGGCCACCAGCAGCGCTGGATCGAGCGCATATTCGGTGGCGGTCCGTTCGTCGGCTCCCCACGCGGCCGCATTGGCGTAAGTACCGGCGGTTAGTGGCCCCGCAGGCAAGTTGGTCCGAACAACTTCAGCACCGTTGAGATAGACCGCTGCCCCGTCGTCGCGAACGAGCGACAGGGTCAACTCGCCAAATGCCGCTGGGTTGTCGACAACGAAACTGGTACGCAGATACGCCGTCACAACACCGGGCGCAAGCATGGTGGCTTCGTCGCCGTCGCCAAAGCCAAACTCTCCCGTGCCGGTGGCCCAGGTGCCGTCGTCAAAGCCGAGGCTGGCCCACGCAGGGTCCGGGTCGACCCCGTTATTGAGATAGCGCCAGGTCGCCGTCTGGCCAACAAAGACCTCGTCGACAACCGGCGGAGGCGGCTGGACGCCAGGCACCGCTCTTACGGTCGCGGCGAAGGAGAGATCTCCACTCCATGGA
>JAUIIS010000236.1 GCA_030431575.1 Acidimicrobiia bacterium
GGCCTCCCGTGAGGCTTTGCATAGTGCGGGCGTACCCTGCGGTGACCATGGGGTGGCGGGTGTTCTGGTTCGTAGCGCCGGTGGCGATGGTTATGCGTTCGGTGACCGCACCCGCGGCTCCTGAAAGTGTGGCCGCTTCTTTGAGGTTGTAGCGCTCAGAGATGAACGCCGTGCCCAGCCCCATGGCTTCGCCGTCAATCACCTCCTGCACAAGGTCTCGACTGGACTCGGGCTGGCCGGCAAGGGTGTAGAAGCCGAGCTCGGGGAACTTTTGTGGAGCAGACATGCCCGTTGATACCACCTCCGGCTGGCCCGCGCGGGCGCCCGGGAGTTTCTAGAACTCCCAGCCCGGAATGGTGGGCGGTAGCGGGAATGCGCGATCGAGCTTCGCGCATAGCGCATCCGACGCAGCGAACCTCTCGGTGGCACGCAATTCTGTCGCCGAGCAGATCCCAAACCACAGCCTGGTGAAGGCCGTCACATCGCAGGTCACGGTTTCTCGCGATGGGTCAGAACCCTCGGCGACCTCCGATGGCGCACCGACGGTGATGACATAGTTGCCACTGATGCCACGCCAGCCACTGTCGAGGAAGTGCTCCAGCGGGTCGAAGAGTTCAAGATTGAACCGCACCGGTTCGCCAAGCCACGTGTGGGCGGCGACGCATGGCGCCAGGTCGAGGATGCGCAGCTGCCACCATGCGATGGCTTCGTTGCGCGACTCGAGCGCAGTGTGCTGTGAACGCTGCACCTGACGCATGGGTGCCTCAATGAGTGACTGGATCTGCAGTAACTGCGGCTCGATCATCTTGACGCTGCGAATCTGGTCACCCAACTCGCGCAATAGCCGCATGAGCTCCAACAGTTGCTCGATGTTCTGGTAACCCATGGCCTGAATGCGGAACGGGCCGTGCTCGTCCTTGAGGTCGCCAAACAGGAAGTGCGTCAGCGTCCCCGCATCGTCGCGGTAGCCCAACGCGAAAGGGTTGTCTGGCCAGGTCATCTCGGCCTGTGCGATGTCCACCGAATGCAACACCACGGCGCCGTGCCCCAGTGGTCGTCCGGCCATGGCAGCCTGCACCTCGGCTGCATTTTCGGGGCCAAGTCGTACCGGAGCGCGGTAGGGAATGTGAGCAAGCTCGAGCGATTGCGGGTCGAAGCTCACCATGTGGTCGTAGCTGCCAGTGGCAAACCCGAAACGGTTATAGAACCCCTGCTCGAACATGCCTAGTGCAGCCGTAGCCGCGCCAGCCTCGGCGCCGGCTTGCAGAGCCCGAGAGGTCATCACCGAAGCAAACCCCTGCTTGCGCCCAATGAGGCTGGTGGTCACAGCCCCGATAACGCAAAGCGGCAGCGGCGTATCGGTGTGATGCAACGTACCCACGCTGCGCTGCACCATGCACTCGGGGGTTCCGGCCATAAGGCCGACCTCGGCGTCGCCGCCTTTGAGGAACAACGCAAGCGCAGCCTTGTGTTCGTCAGTGCCTTCGATCCAGCCAACCTCGCGCCAAATGCGCGCGACAGCATCGAGGTCAGTTTCGGGATTGTAGGCGCGAATCTCTGGAGCCATAGCCCCCTAGCCTTGCACGAACCCGCGTCCCGTGAGCACCAATATCTAAGGGCGAGGCATGGTGGGCTCCCCTAGCAATCCGTCCGCTCACCGGTTGTCAGCGACCCCACCGGGTGCGCGTCATGGGGACCTCTTCGGCTTCGGGCATGGTGGCCAACTCGTCTTCGGTCATGTCGGCAAACCAGCGGCCATATAGGCTTGCTCCCCAACTAGCGGTGGCGCCGTGCAGCACGACGCTGAAGAGGACGGTCCAGGAGATCAACGCGAACAGGCCGTTCGACTTTGGCAAGTCTTCTTCAAGCAAGATGAGGCCAAACAGAATGGACGCCAAACCACGTGGTCCAAACCATCCAACAAAGATCACCGTTGGCCAAGCCGGCTTCATACCGATGAGACTCAGAGCCACCGGCAACATTCGCCCGAGGGTCAACGCCCCCAAAGCACAAGCCGCCACAGCGAAGGTGAGTCCGGACGCGTAGGTGGCCAGCAACACGTTGCCAAAGACAAAAAAGGCGACCATGGCCAGCAACCGGCCAGAGTCCTCGGTGTACTCGTCAATCGCCTCCGCATCCGCTGAAGGCATCACGGTTCCAAAGGCCAGACCAGCAATGAACGCCGCCAAAAAGCCGTTGGCCTCCACCGTTACAGCCGTGAAGAACGCCGTGACAGCAACGGCGAGCGTTCCGAGTTGGGCATAGATTCCTTCCACCAAGGCAGCCGAGCGAGCGCGATGCATGAGCCACCCCGCAGCACCGCCGATGGCAAGACCGACAACGACCCCTAGCCCCACCTGCTGAAGGATGAAGCGGCCCCAGAACCCCGGTTCTGTCTCGTCACCCTGTGCCAGGGCCAAGAACAGCAGGACTGCGGGCAGCACCAGACCATCGTTCAGGCCCGACTCGACGTTGAGGCCCTGGCGGACCCGCAACGGCACCGACTCTTCCTCGACCACGGCCTGACCAAGCGCGGCATCGGTAGGAGCCAAGACGGCTGCAACCAGCGCCGCCTCCCACACACCCAACCCCGGCAACAGTAGCGAAATGAAGACGGTGCCCAGCGCAATGGACAACGGCAGCCCGACCGCAAGGAGGCGAACTGGCAGCCCTGCATGACGTCGAAGCGCCCGAACATCGATCCGCACGGCATCACTGAACAAGATGATGGCCAACGTGACCTCGCCGAGCAGCACGATGCCTTCGAGTTCGAGGTCAAGCTCGATAGCGCCAACCGACTCACTGATCCACCCCAATGCCACGAAGACCATGGGCATTGAGAACGGCAAACGGTCGACCAGCTGGCTCACCAATGCAAAGGCCACAACGGCCCCGGCGATCAGCGCGACTTCTGTGGAGCCCATTCCCTATAGCCGCACGCCGCCATAGGAGATGCCCGTCAGATGCGCCATCTCGCGGTCAAAGGTGGTTAGATCGTCGGCACAGAACTGGTTGAGGTGGTCGTGTCCACAAGCACGAGCAAGCACCGCCATCAAATGCACCGAAGCATCGAAGAACCGAGCCAAGCGCTCGGCCGCTTCGTTGACCACGATGCGCGAACGCAGGTCCTTCTTCTGCGTGGCAATACCCACTGGGCAGTTGTCGGTATGACAGGCACGCATGCCCAAACAGCCGATGGCCTGCATAGCCGCGTTGGACACCGCAACCGCATCGGCGCCCAATGCCAACGCCTTGGAAAAGTCCCACGGCGTACGTAGGCCACCTGTAATAACGAGTGTGACGTCTCGACGGCCCCGAGCATCGAGGTGATGCCTGGCACGAGCCAACGCCGGAATAGTCGGCACAGAAATGTTGTCGCGGAACAGCACCGGTGCAGCGCCGGTCCCTCCACCACGCCCATCCAGGATGATGTAGTCGACGCCAATGCGCAGTGCCGCGTCGATGTCGTCCTCAATGTGTTGCGCAGACAGCTTTACTCCAATGGGGATCCCGCCAGAGGTTTCGCGCACCTCATCAGCCAACCGGGCGAAGTGTTCCTCGCAGTCAAGATCAGGAAACGTTGAGGGCGAGATGGCATCTTGACCTTCTTCGAGCCCACGCACTTCGGCGATCTTGCCAATGACCTTGGCTCCAGGCAGGTGGCCCCCAGTACCAGTCTTCGCCCCCTGGCCGAGCTTGAAGTGGAACGCCTGAACATCGCGGGTCTTGGCGACATCCCAGCCAAACTTGCCCGAAGCCAACTCGTAGAAGTAGCGGCTGTTGGCCTGATGTTCCTCAGGCAACATGCCACCCTCGCCGCTGCAAATGCCCGTGCCAGCAAGTTCGGCGCCCTTGGCCAACGAGACCTTGGCTTCTTCGGAGAGTGCCCCGTAACTCATGTCGGACACAAATAGGGGAATGTCGAGATGCAAGGGCTTTGCTGCATTTGGGCCAATGACAACCCTGGCGCCCACGCTGACGTCGTCCAGTAGCGGTCGCCGGGCCAGCTGAGCGGTAACGAATTGGATGGAGTCCCACGCCGGGAGCTCAGAGTGAGGCACACCCATTGCGGTCACGGGGCCGTGGTTGCCATAGGCCTCAACGCCACCCGCTGCCAGCTTGGCGATCAATCCGACGTGTGGTTCGTCGCCAGTGCCGTGCACGTCTGCGTACGCACCTTGATAGGCGTCGCGGTCGTAGGGCTGCGGATTGTCGGCCTCCCACGCCAAGATTTCGTCCAGCTCGACCATCACGTTGCCGTCTTCAACCCAAGACTTGAATCGGGGCAAGCGCTCATCGTTGTTGTACTCGCTGATACCCGAGTCCAACCGGTAGTCCCAACCGTGAAGGCCACAGATCAGGTTCTGGCCATCCACATGGCCGTCGGCCAACTGCGCCCCACGATGGAGGCAGCGGCCAAACAGGACCGAATGCTCATCGTCCCACCGCACCACCACGAGGTCTACGTTCGAAACCAGCGCGCCCACCGGCACTCGGTCCTCTAACTCGTCCCAAACCGCTATCGCCTGTGGCGCCATGTGTACTCCCGGTGTGCTCGTCGACCACAACCCTAGATGTCTAGCTGTATTGGCAGCGGGGTTCTGGCATTGACGCACTAACCCCTGGAGCAAGCAATCCCTTCCCGCACCCGCTAAGGGGCGTCGTCTTCTAGGTACGCCTGGATGATCTCGTCGAAGGTGGACTCGCAGGTGAAACCGAGCGCCCGAGCCCGAGCAGATGTGAAGGCTCGAGGCCACCCAGCCACGATGCGGGCAACCGCTTCGTCGGCGCCAGGTCGGATAAGCGCAGCTGCGCCAGGCCCGGCGACTCGCGTGAGTGCGGCAATCTGGCCGGCCACCGACACCGACACCGCCGGCATCATGAGGTTGGGATGGGGCCCTACCTCGGCAGCCCGCAGTTGGGCAGCGTGAAGGAGGAACCCAACAGCCGACCTGGGGCTGGCATGAGGGTGCACTACCGAGTCCGGAACCGGCAGCAACGCCTCTAGGCCTGCAAGCGGTTCCCGGATGATGCCTGAGAAGAACCCAGACGCGGCCGCGTTGGGCTTGCCGGGTCGCACCGTAATGGTGGGAAGCCTGATACCAATCCCGTCCATGAACCCCCGACGGGTGTAGTCCGCCAGCAATGCTTCGCCAATCATCTTCTGGGTGCCATACGACGTCAGCGGCGTGAGGTGATACTCGTCTGTGATCACCTCAGGCACCGGCGCACCAAAGACAGCGATTGAAGACGTGAACACCACCCGCGGCGTGGTCGGTGAGATGCGCACCGCATCGAAGAGTGCCCGGGTACCGTCGAGGTTGACCCGAGTACCCCTGTCGAAGTCGGCTTCAGCCTCTCCCGACACCACCCCGGCCAAGTGAAAGATCACGTCAGGTTCTCGAGCCAACAAATCCTGTGCAACGTGGTCGGCGGCCAGATCGGCCACCAACGCCGAACAGTCAGCCGTGGGCTCAGGCGCAGCGACAACATCGGCGAGGTCGACCGCCGAGATTTCGGCGCCACCAACGTGGCCCTGTGCCACCAGCCGCTGCGTGAGCTTGCGGCCGATCATGCCCGCCGCCCCAGTGATGAGGACTCTCATCCGCGTCCCACATACGGCATGGT
>JAUIIS010000237.1 GCA_030431575.1 Acidimicrobiia bacterium
TCAAAGAGCTCGGCGTGCTCATAGCGATCGACGACTTCGGTACCGGCTACAGCTCGTTGTCCTACCTGACCCAGTTTGCGGTCGACTATCTCAAGATCGACCGAAGCTTCGTAACCAAGCTTCCCGAAGACAAGGCATCTGCCGCGGTCATCGGTGCAATCGCCGACATGGCCACCCGGCTTGGCATCACCCTTATCGCCGAGGGCGTAGAGACCGACGCCCAAATCGCCATGTTGGGCACGCTAGGCAGCCCCCGGATGCAGGGATACCGCTTTGCAAAACCCAGGCCTGCAGCCGATATTGAACACCAGCTAGCCCTACGCTCAGGCGCCGCGTCGGCAGATCCCCACGATCCAGACGCCATTCCCTCGACCCTCGCCGCCGCTGGTAGCACCAACTAAACCCACTCCGGGCAAGCACTGAACCAGGCGCAATGCGCCACCCGGTTGCCGGGGGTGACAGACCAAGGTCAGTGCCAGGCACTGGCGCTCCAAGAGACTGGACAGTCAACCAACCACGGGCACTGTCATCGCAGGTCAGACTGCCCTATGGTTCAGGGTATGAGTGACACCGCGACCGACGCTGCAACTGCAGATCTCAACGACTTCAAGAACCCCGAACAAGAGATGGCCGAGAAAGGCGCCAGCGTCCCTGCGGCCGCCGACCTGGCACTCGAAGAGATCAACCCCCTGAATGCGCACCTCTTCCAGCAACATCGCTGGCACGATCACTTCGCCCGCCTGCGCGCCGAAGACCCAGTGCATCTGAACGAACTCGAGACCGCGGGCCGCTACTGGTCGGTCACGAAGTACGCGGACGTAAAAGCCGTTGACGGCGACTGGAAGACCTACTCGTCGGACTTCGGCATCACCCTCGGAGTCAAGGTCGGGACCGTACTACCCGACGCGATGTATCAGACCAAGCCATTCATCGCCATGGACCCACCCGAGCAAACCGTCCAACGCAAGACGGTCCGAGGCATCTCCGCCCCAAGCAGCCTAAAGAACCTTGAGGCCCAAGTTCGCGAACGCACCATCACGGTGCTGGACTCTCTACCCGAGGGCGAAACCTTCGACTGGGTCGACAAGGTATCCATCGAACTCACCACCATCTTGTTGGCCACCCTGTTCGACTTCCCATTCGAAGACCGCCGCAAGCTCACCCACTGGTCAGATGTCGTCTTCGCCATTCCCGAACCCGGCGGGCTCATCGAAAGCCACGCCCAACGCCAACAAGAACTCGCCGAGTGCGTCGAGTACTTCGAAGGCCTCTGGGAAGAACGTCGCCAAGAGCCAGGCCACGACCTCGTGTCCATGCTGGCCCACGGCGAGGGCACCAAAGACATGGCTGCAGCCGAACACTTGGGCAACTTGTTGTTGCTGATTGTCGGCGGCAACGACACCACCCGCAACACCATGTCGGGCAGCGTTTACGCCCTCAACAAGTTCCCCGACCAGTACGACAAACTCATTGCTGACCCCGGCCTCATCCCTCAAGCGGTACCCGAGATCATCCGGTGGCAGACACCGCTGTCCTACATGCGCCGTACCGCAACATGCGACACCGAACTCGGCGGCAAGCAGATCCGCAAACACGACCAGATGCTCATGTGGTACGTGTCAGCCAACCGCGACGAAGACGTCTTCGGCGACGACGCCAACCGCATCAACGTCGAACGACCTAATGCCGACCGACACCTCTCATTTGGCTACGGCGTGCACTTCTGCATGGGAAGCCGTCTGGCCGAACTCCAACTGCGCATTCTCTGGGAAGAGATCCTGGGCCGGTTCGAACGCGTCGAGGTTCAAGACGAACCAGTGCGAACCTTCTCGTCTTTTGTCAACGGCTACCAGTCACTGCCCGTCACGGTCACGCGCCGCCGCTAGCTCCAGCCTCCACCGTTGCGTGGAGGCCCAGCACCAGAGGAGATCACCCGCCCAAACGGCACTGCGAGATCCCGCGCAAGAAACCTCGACCGAACTCGGCGACCCGATCAAAGGTGGCCACGCTCGACGCGTCGGCGGCCGCGGGCCCCGTTGGAGCAACCAGCAACAAGCCGACGATCCCCTCGTCCAAGTCTCCGGCCGACAAGAAGATGAACCGCTCGCGTGTCCCAGACCCGTCGAAGACGTCGCGAGACCAGACGCCGACCAGACAATCGGCGGCTAACACCGCGGCGTTGGTATCGAGTCCATCGAAGGCGCTGGCAATCGACATGACATAGCTGTGCGCCACGGCGTAGGCGGGCGCAAAGTCACCGGCCTCCGACCACACATCTTGCAGCTCGTCCAAGTCCCAGTAGACGCTGTTGTCAGCGGGGCAATAGAAGGCTGAGCCCTCGATGGATTCCACGTCCACTGCCGCTGCTCCACACTGAACAAGCCCACCACCAACGAGCGCAGCCCCAGGGCCAGGAGCCAAAAAATGTGCATTCAATTGATCTTGCGCCAGCAAAGACAGCCAAACCTCCATGTCGGCGCTGACTATTGGAAGCAGGTCGTCGAGCGGAAGATCTCCCTGATTCACGTCGCTGAAGTCGATGCCCAACGACGTGGTCTGCGGGGGGTTCACGATGTAGTCAGTGCAGCTCATGGGACCGTTCTCGAACCCTTCGACAAAGCTGTTCAACCGGTCGAATGCCGTGCCATGTGCGCTGGGATCGCCAGCCGGGGTCCCAAGCGGGTCTGCAAACGTGAGGAAGCCGCCGATGGCGTTGTCGAGATCGGCCGCAGTGACTGGAACCGCAGCGTTAGTAGCCGCATCGCCGGCCCAGGCACCCGCCCAGCAGTCGGCCTGAAGCTCCACCAAGATGGTCGGTCCAAGAATCTCTGCACGTGACTGCACTGCGTGGGAGTACTCGTGAGCCAACACCAACCCGACCGCAAAGTCACCGAAGTCGTTGTAGAGGTCCGGGAACAAACCTACATCGTCCCAGGCAATGAAGTCCTCGGCGGGGCAATAGAACGCATTGTCTCGATACAGCTCCAACGGGCCGAGCTCGTCTGCGCACGCAGGCACGCTGTCCAACCGGGTTGGCTCGTAAGGGACGCGACGTTCCACGGGCTGAAACTCAATGCCAAACACTTCACCCATCTCAGCGCCCCAGAAGCGTTCGATATCGGCGAAGAACACACCAATGGCCTCGTCGTAAGGCAGATCTGGCGGCGGGGTTGGAGTTGCGGTTGGGGCCGTAGAAGGCGGCGCAACAGGCGTCGTGGTTGGGCCTTCGGGCGTTGGCGCGGCAGCTTGGTTGGGGTCGTCCTCAAGAGAAACGCCCGGAGTTGGTTCACTCGGTTGAGGACCACTAGCCACTAGATCGCTAGGTGGAACGGTAACGTCCACCGTCGCTCCGCACCCGGCACCAAGCACCAGCAGTGCGACTAGGCACGCGACGACTCTTCTCACCGGATCAGCGTACTGGTCATCGACAATGCGCACCCCACCAGGTCACCGCCGAGCCGCCAAGGAGACTGCTGACAGTCGCTTTCGCCCGAACGGCGATCACACGTGACCAATCGCAAAGCACGGAATCCCTCACGCTCGTCGCGGAATGGGGGATAACGGAATGCAGTGAGTGGCTACGGGTCGGCGTTGGTCGGGCGTGCATGGATTGTTCAGCGGTCTCGTGGTCCGCGTTCAGCGACGTCCTAGTCCAGACACCCCATTAGGCCAGAACCACCTCACAGGCGCAAAGGGCGCGCCGATAGGGCGCCAATGGTCCCCGCACTCCCCAAGCCACATCAACTGACCGACCGGCGCAACAGGCGAAAGCTAGCAGCGCTGGCAGCAGTGACGTGCGCGTTGGCCTTGGGCGTCGCAGCCTGCGGCTTTGACCCGGCGCGCGAAGTTGCGCCGGAATCACCACAACCCCCAGCCGACCTGGCGTTCGCAAATAACGACACACAAACCAGCGCGGCCCCGGCGTTCTCCGAAGGCGAGATCGCCATCAGCAACGGGTCCCGTGCAGCCGAGACCGTTACGGCCGGCCGCTGGCGACAATCGCTACCGGAATCACCCGTACCCGTGCACTCAGGACCAGGAACGTCCTACACACAACTAGGCGCATACGAACCTGACGACCTCGTGCTGGCTACCGGCCAACGAGTGGACGTAAACGGTACGACCTGGATGCAGATCAGTTGGAACGAAACAACTGCATGGGTCTATGAGTTCGCGTTCACCAGAACCACTGCATAAGACGCAGCGACCGTCGCAGCGAGCGAACAGGACGCCAGATATTGCTAGGCGGGGAGTTCGCCTGTGGTGTTCTCGGGAGCAACCTCGTCGAGGCCAAGCTCGGCCCGAAGTTCGGCCAACTTGTCATCGGCACGAGCCAACGACACTGCTTCGCGAAGCTCGGACTCGGCGCCCTCGGGCGTGGCCTGACGAAGCTCGGCCTTGGCCTGAGCCTCAGCAACTCGACCCTGAATCTTGTCTTCGATCTTGGACAAGCTGGGAGCGTCGATCTCAAGCGTGGCCGACATGGACTCGACCGCGTCGTTAACCGTCTCTTGCATCTTGGCCTGTTCGAGCTTGCCCAGCAGCTCGATGCGCTTTGCCGCAAGCTCTTGGGTGCGCATAGCGTTTGCCTCGACGGCGCTCTTGGCTTCGTCGGCTTGAGCCACGGCAATCTCGTACTGCTGCTTGAAAGCCTCGAGGTTGCTTTCCGACGCCTGAAGCTTCATGGCCAGACTCTGCGCCGCGTTGGTCCACTTCAATACGCCATCGGCATCGCCAGATTGCTTAGCCTGTTCGGCACGGAGCAGCGCTTGTTTCGCGGTCTCGCGAGCTTCGCCAACCGAGTCGGCAGCGGATTCCATCTTTTGCTCGATCGTGGTTCGGTGCGCAATGACCTTGGCTGCTTGGTTGCGTAACCGTTGGTCTTGCTGGCGCGCTTCGTGGATCGCTTGTTCGATCTCGATTTCGGGGTTCATGGCGCCCTCCGCCTTGACCCGAAACACGGTCTTCAGGTATCCCCAAATTCGATTCAACATCGCCGACTCCTCGTAGGTGTTTTGCCGCACACTCTAGCGGGCCACGCAACGCTGGCGTACCCGTGGTGTCTCCGCGAAACGCGCGCTCGCCGTTTGGTTAGCCTTGGAGACCTACCGCTGACGCGAGCCTGAGGTGGACCCGCGAGCGCTCGACCGCCGCCTCGCCGAGCCGGACGTAGAAGAGCGTGACATCGACGTCCGAGGCAACCCTCGTGGACGCGAGGGCAACCGGTCGCTGCCTATCCCCGCGCTCGACTTGCGACGCTTGGGCAACATGTCGCCCCAGTCGAGATCGACGCCGGCGCTGCTCGCTCGCCGCGACGGAGCGGGGGATCCCTGCCTTTGTGTCCGTTGCCTGGAGGCCGCTAGCGCACCCAACCCTCCCAAAATCACCTCAAAAATGCTGAGCCCACCCATTCCCAAGCCTCCATGAGAGCGAGGCGCCTTAGCGGCGGGAACACGTTTGCCACCAACCTCGATCATGCGCGGATCGGGTCGCTCGCCCCGCTCTAATTTGTCAGCGCAGCGCTGACAGACGTTGACTTCTTTCTCGCCCGCGCTGGTCTTGATGGTCGCGGCTTCGACACCAGGTTTGTGGGTGGGATCAAAAAAACACGCGGCAGGTTTGTCGG
>JAUIIS010000238.1 GCA_030431575.1 Acidimicrobiia bacterium
TGGTCGCCACCGTTGACGGCCTCTGCGACAGCCGCCTCAATCTCGGCCCGGTCGCTCAGCGGACCAAGCTTGAAGAAGAGGTGCAAGACACCAAGGCCAACGCTGGGAGAAACCGGATCGCTCATACCGGGAGTGTACCGGTGCAAAATCAGGTGCTGAGGCAAGACGTTTTGGTCCGCTGGCACCCGTTTCGACCCAAAACCGCGCCAGAGTAGAGAGGTGGCGAACCGTAACCCCTCCCAGACTGTGCGTGGCTTGGTGCACACGACAACCGGGACCGATACCACTGCAGAGCCCAAGATCATGGATCTTGTCGTGGAGGAACCGCTGACTATCCAGCTCGACGGGCTAGTGGTTGCCACCACCATGCGCACCCCAGGTAACGACTTCGACCTTGCCGCCGGCTACTGCCACACCGAAGGGCTTCTGCACGGACATCCCATAACCGACGTGCGCTACTGCTCGGACAACACTCCGACAGAGCAAACCTTCAACGTCATTAACGTCGAGACTTGGGGACGAGCGCCCCGACCCACACCGCGTCTCACCATGACCGGGAGCGCATGCGGCATCTGTGGGTCGGAGGTCATCGACGACCTGACTCATCGATTGTCGCCGGTGAGTCAGTCAGAACCGTTTTCGCCGGCTGTCATGACCCGACTCGGCAACGAAGTGCTTGCCCAACAGGCGCTCTTTAGTCAGACGGGCGGGTCTCACGCCGCAGCAGCGTTTACCCAAGACGGGCAGATCGTTGCGGTGGCTGAAGACATTGGTCGCCACAACGCGGTCGACAAGGTCGTTGGCCACCTCCTGCTTCGAGATGAGATCCCCGCAACAGGCCTTGGACTGTACGTCTCAAGCAGAGCGTCCTTTGAGATTGTGCAAAAAGCGTGGGCTGGCGGGTTTGGGGCCGTGGTGGCCGTCAGCGCGCCCTCAGCGCTGGCCGTCGAAACTGCCCAAGCCGCCAACATAACCCTCGCCGCGTTCGCCAGAGACTCTCGCCTCACGCTATTCAGCACCTAGAACGCGAACGACCCCGGGCCGTAAAGCCCGGGGTCGTTCAGCGCTTGTGACAGACCTAGAAGTCCATGTCGGGCATGCCTGCGCCGCCGCCAGACTCTGGGCCGTCGGCGATGACTGCTTCGGTGGTCAAGAAGAGCGCTGCGATGGAAGCGGCGTTCTGCGTGGCCGAACGAGTCACCTTGGCGGCATCGATGATGCCGGCCTTCATGAGGTCTTCGTATTCGCCGGTCGCTGCGTTGAGGCCGTTGGCACCAGTGAGGTTGCGCACCTTTTCGACAATGACGCCGCCCTCAAGGCCAGCGTTCACTGCGATTTGGGTGAGCGGACCCTCAAGGGCCTTGGCCACCATACGTGCGCCGGTAGCTTCGTCCTGGTCCTTGAGGCTGCCTGCAACCTCAAGCACAGCGGCTTGGGCACGCAACAGCGTCACGCCGCCGCCGGGAACGACACCTTCTTCGATAGCTGCCTTGGTGGTGCTGACAGCGTCTTCGATGCGGTGCTTCTTTTCCTTGAGCTCGACCTCGGTTGCGGCGCCGACCTTGAGGATGGCAACGCCGCCAGACAACTTGGCGAGGCGCTCTTGGAGCTTCTCGCGGTCGTAGTCGGAGTCGGTGTTGTCGATCTCGGCTTTGATCTGGGCAATGCGGCCGTCGACGTCGGAGCGGTCGCCAGCGCCTTCGATGATGGTGGTCTCGTCCTTAGTGATGACGACTTTGCGGGCTTGACCAAGCAGGTCGAGTGTGGCGTTCTCGAGCTTGAGGCCAACCTCTTCTGAGATGACCTGACCACCGGTAAGGATGGCCATGTCTTGCAGCATGGCCTTGCGACGATCACCAAAACCGGGTGCCTTGACCGATACCGATGTGAAGGTGCCACGAATCTTGTTAACGACCAGAGTGGCCAACGCTTCGCCTTCAACGTCTTCGGCGAGGATCAACAGTGGCTTGCCACCCTGCATGACCTTTTCGAGCAGAGGGACGATGTCGCGCACCGCGCTGATCTTGCCGCCAACAAGGAGGATGTAGGCGTCGTCGAGTACGGCCTCCATGCGCTCGGGGTCGGTGACGAAGTAGGGGGAGATGTAGCCCTTGTCGAAGCGCATGCCTTCGACGAAGTCCATGTCCATGCCAAAGGTCTGTGACTCTTCGACGGTGATAACGCCGTCTTTGCCAACCTTGTCAATGGCTTCTGAGATCTTGGCGCCAATCTCGGCATCTGCCGCGGAGATAGCGGCGACGTTTGCGATCTGGTCCTTGTTGGACGAGACGTCCACGGCGAGGCTACGAATGGCTTCGACGGCGGCTGCGGTGCCGGCTTCGATGCCCTTCTTGAGGCTCATGGGGTTGGCGCCGGCCGCGACGTTGCGCAGACCTTCGCGGACCATGGACCATGCCAGCACGGTGGCGGTGGTGGTGCCGTCGCCAGCCACATCGTCGGTCTTTTTGGCGACCTCTTTGACGAGTTCTGCGCCGATGCGCTCGTAGGGGTCTTCGAGCTCGATCTCTTTAGCGATCGAGACGCCGTCGTTGGTGATTGTGGGGGCGCCCCACTTCTTGTCCAGTACGACGTTGCGGCCCTTGGGGCCGAGTGTGACGCGCACTGCGTCTGCAAGCACGTTCATGCCGGCTTCGAGGCCGCGGCGTGCTTCCTCGTCGAACGCGATGATCTTGGCCATATCGAGTCGTCCCTCCTGGGGTGACAAGTCGAGAATACGATGAATCTCGGACGGGTTTGCGATGCCAAGGTGGCGTTAGCACTCTCCTACCGAGACTGCTAAATGCTACTGACTTGATCGCTCACTTCCCAAAGAACGCGCCAGATTTTTTGGGCGACCACCTGTTGCGCAAGCTAACCATGGGCAAAAAGGCGGATGGTCGACTCCAAAGGAGCCGACCATTTGTCTCATCTAGCAGAACCAGATGCCGCCAAGGGGGGAGACACAGACCAATCGGGGCGCTTCACCAACTCTTTAGGACTATGTCGAGATTTCTTAACCGCCGGCAACTGCGGGGACGATCGAGACGGTCTCGCCGTCGGGCACTTCGGTGTTGAGGCCGTCCATGAAGCGCACGTCGTCGTCGGAGACGAAGATGTTTACGAAACGGCGCAGGTTGCCGTCGTCGTCGAGGAGCCGTTCGGCGAAGCCGGGGTGTTGGGCTTCGAGCGCATCGAAGACACTTTTGACTGTTCCGGGTTCTACTTCGACCTCGGATTTGCCGGCGGTGAGGGTACGGAGCGTGGTTGGCACACGAATGGTGACTGTCATAGTCGGGATTATACGGGCCGCTAGAGCCAACGCGACAGTGACGCCCGTAGGGCTGGGAGACTGCACGTAGGCCGGTCCGATCTAGGACGCGAACCCGGCAACAGCCACAACCTGGCGCGCAACTTGTGTCAGCGCGTCCAGCGGATCGGTCATGGCCGCGTCCAACCCGACAGCGTGCTCGAGCGTATGAACCGGAATCGGCGGTTCGAACTCTGGATCGACACGGCCCGCGATAGCAACAGCGGGGACGCCCGCATCGGCGGCTAGCGCTGCCACTCCCCCAACAACTTTGCCTTCAAAGCTGGTCGCATCAACAGCGCCTTCTCCAGTGATTACTAAGTCCACGGTTTCAATCTGGTCGTAGAGCCCAACCGCATCCGCCACCACCTCGAACCCGTTGCTCAGCTGCGCACCCAGCGCGGCCAACCCGCCGGCCAGGCCGCCTGCTGCACCGGCGCCAGTCAGGCTTGATACATCGACCCCCCACTGCTCTTCGTATACCTGCACCAGACGCTCGAGGCGGCGGGTCAACAGCTTGACCTGGGCAGCCGATGCACCCTTCTGAGGGCCAAAGACGGCGGCCGCATCGACGAAGCTCGTGCGTACGTCGCAAGCGACTTGAAGGTATAGGCCCCGCAACCGTCCGGTAGGGACCAGTGCTTGGATTGCGCCCCAGCCGCCGTCGGTGGTGGCCGATCCGCCTACGGCCACGATGATGTGATCGGCGCCTCGGCCGACAGCAGCGTCGATGAGTTCACCGGTCCCCGTGGTGCTGGCCGACAGCGGGTCGTTTCCTTCGGGGCCGCCCACCAAGGTCAGCCCCGAGGCTCGCGCCATCTCGATAACTGCGGTGCGTTTGGAACCTAGCCGCCAAGCGGCTTCGACCGGGTCGCCCAAAGGGCCGGTGACCGTGGTGGTTCGGTTTGCACCGCCAAAGGCTTCGAGGGTTCCTTCTCCCCCGTCGGCCATCGGCTGCGGGACTGCGACGTGTCCGGCTGCCTCGACTACGGAGGCGATGGCTTGGGTAACCGCTTCTGCGGTGGCAGTGCCTTTGAACTTGTCTGGGGCGACGAGGACGCGCATTGACCGCAGTGGTCGTTGCGTTGTCTTAAGCGCCAGGGACGAGGTCGGGGCCCAAGATGATGATGACGTTTGCTTCTTGGGTGTCAGCGACGGGAACGTCGTCGGTAACAGGCAGAACCTGCGAGGCTGGAATGTTGAGCGACTTCGCCAACTGGGCGGCATCGAGTTCGTACCCTTCGCCGTAGTACACAACTGATGCTGTGGCGGCGCCGATGGGTTCGGTGTTGGTGGGGGTCAGGCCGATGTAGCCGGCCGCTAGGAGTTCGTTGTTGACGGTGCCGGCTGCGCCGCTGACCGTGGTGCCGTTAACCACAAGAACCCGAACCTCGCTGGGCTCGTGAAGGATCGGCGCATTTTCGCCGCCATCGCCCGGGTCGGTTTCGCCACCGTCGCCCGGGTCGGTCTCACCACCATCACCAGGATCGGTCTCACCACCATCACCGGGATCGGTCTCACCACCATCACCGGGATCGGTCTCACCACCATCACCGGGATCGGTTGCACCGCCGTCGCCAGGATCGGTTTCACCGCCATCGCCAGGATCTGGGGTGGCAGTGGCCTCGGGAGCAGCGGCATCGATGGTGACCGAGCCGGGTTCGTCAAAGCCCTGACCGAGGATGATGACGCCCAGCACCACAGCCGCAATCGCCAGAATGACACCACGAGTCGCTGCGTTCATGACCTATTACCTCAATGCCGTTTTCTGGTGTGCCGTGTGCGGGACTGTCGAATGCTGAAATGCGGGATGTTGATGACGAGCGAACCTGGATTGCATGGTCCGCTATCGAGCCGGCGGAGTTGCCGACATGCCGAAACGAGCCCGCCGCCGACGAGTTCGCAGTTTCACCAGCCTACGCACAACGAGCGGATCGTAGGCCGCGGCCGCTGGAAGATCTAATACTTCGTTCAGAAGCTGGTAGTAGCGGGTCGTTGAAAGAGCGAACCGCTCACGGATCGCGGACTCCTTCGATCCTTCGAGCTGCCACCATGTGCGTTCGAAGTCGAGGATCGCCTTTTGACGTTCACTCAGCATCACCTAGTAAGCGTTGCCGACCCGGACCCCCATTACAAGCATTTCCGAATCTCACTGTGGGTGTTGGGGTAGCGGGGTCGACCCAAAGACCGAACGTGCCCCGCGGGCTAGCGACGCCAGGCCCACGTATTGCTCCGGGCTCAGGCCCGCCTGCGCGGCAGAAAGGTCTCTTGTGAGCCACCAAGGACTGGGAGTCACGCCTGCGTATTGGCTGAGCGT
>JAUIIS010000239.1 GCA_030431575.1 Acidimicrobiia bacterium
ACGTCGAGTGAACGAAAGAACGCAAAGTCGCCTTCAACCGCTACTGCGGCGCGGCCGTCGAGGGCGAAGATCACGTCATTGGCCTCAATCGTGTCGCCGTCGTCGACCAGCACAGAGCTGACTCGGCCGTCGATGCCCGACGTGATGCGTTGCAGCTCGTCTCGCCGGATCTCACCGCGCACGGTGATTTCGTCTACTAGGTCTCGACGTTCGGCGGTATCCACAACGAAGGTGGCACCGTCGTCGTTGCCCGAAGCGGTGTCGTTGTCGTCGCCGCCAACGCCGGGCCACACGAACAGGCCGACGGCCACGAGCGCCAGCACGCCAAGCACGCCAACAGCAACCTTGGCATTGAAACGCGAAGTCTCGGCCATGTCAGCTGGTGGGGACGAGATGTCTGCCGGCTAGCCGAGTGCGCCGCTCACCTGCGATCAAGACGTGGCCTCGGCGTCGAAGTTGTCGGCGACGTACTGTTCGGCTTCGAGCCGGCACGCCGAGACATCGTCGGTGTTGAAGTCTTCAAAGCCACCTCCGCCTGGTGGTTGCAGTTCGTTCCCGCTCTCGCCAAAGCCCAGCGCACCTCGTTCGTCGGGGGTGAGGTCACCGATGACCCAGCCGAGGTCTTCCATGCACTCCTTGAAGATTGGGAGTCCAAAGTTGGTGGCTTCGATCTCTTCGGGGGTGAGGTTGGCCTGGCTGGCTGCGAATTCGCTGCCGGCTTCTTGGATGCCGCTCTCGGCAGCGCATGCGCCGAGGGCTTGGAGGTAGGCGCCGTCGAAGTCGCTGGCCTCGCGTCCGCTGCCGTCGCCGGGGAATCCGTCGAGTTCGAACCCGGCTTCGCCGAGGCACGCGTTGAAAGTGGACAACGAGTTCATGAGGTTGTCGAGTTCGTCTTCTTCGGCTTCGGCAACTTCGATCTCGTCTTCTTCTGGCTCGGCCTCGGTTTCTGCGCCGGCAGCCGGATCGGGAGCGTCAGTGCCGCCGCTGTCGTCGGTGGACTCAGCACCCTCGACCCGGGCAATCTCCGCGTCGCTGGTGCCGTCGCGTTCGGCGATGGCGCTCTCCAGCGCTTCCTCAGAGACAACGATTTGGCCTGCTGCATTGTCACCGGAATCGCCGTCTGCGCCGCCGCAACCCGCGGCAAGCAACGTGACCGCGAAGGCGGCGCCGAGCGCGCGCATGACGTGAAAGTGGCTCACCCCTACTCCTTGTCTAGCCAGCCAAACCGGGGTCCTGGCTTCTGGTGACACTAGTGGACGCGAAGGGTGTGATGGCGAGGTGTCTGGCCTCGGGTTTGAGCGCCGTTGCTGGGGAGTGAGCTCAGGTGAATGAGCCGAGGCCGGCTTCGGCGTCGGGGTTCAGCACGCAGATGGGGTCGCGGACATCGTCTATGTACCCGAGCGCGTACGCTCCGCGGGCGTAGCCCATAAGGCGTTGCAGGTCCTTGTCGAGGGTGGCGGCGACGTCGAATGGGACCGACAGGTATTGGTTTTCCTCCTGGCGCAGCCAAGCCACGTTGTAGGTGATGTTGATGCCCACACGTGTCTCATCGGTCGTGTTTGGTCCGCCGCCGTGGTACACCGAGCCGGTGTAAATGAGTACTGAGCCTTTGGTCATCTCGACGGGTTCGGTCTCTTCGAACGCGAACTTCAGCTTGTCCTCACGGCGGTTGCTCCCCACGACAACCCGGGTGGCGCCGTTTGCCTCGGTGAAGTCGGTGCCTGCCCAGATGGTGTTGCATTGGACCTCGTAGCCCTGAGGGAACGAGAAGAAGTCGAAGGCCCATTGGTCTCGGTGAATGGACTGCGCTGGCGAGTCCGGCCCAATCGAGATGATCTGCGTGAGGTGCAGTTGGTAGTTGGTGGCGTGCCCAAGGACCTGGTCGGTTACGGCGCGCACCAGTGGATCCATGACCAGCTCTCGAGCGGTAGGCGAACGTGCGATCAGCGCGCCCGTCCGCTTGGTGTTGCGCCCCGCAAAGTCGTCGGCCCCGCCAGGCGTCGCTTCGATATATGGCTCCATCTCATTGAGCACCGCGTCGATCTGTTCAGCTGAGGCAGCGTTGTCCACTACAACCGCCCCGTCCTGGGCCAACGTCTCAGCAATATCTGTAGGCGACGCATCTGCCGCAAAGTGTCTCACCATCCCGCCAACCCTACGCGACTTCGCGCATCGCTGTCTGGGGTCAGACCCTCAACGTTTACCCCGGAGGTCGTGTTGGTGTATGGCGAACGCTCTCGGGTAAACGTTGAGGGTCTGACCCCGTGACCGACCCCGTGACCCGGGGCCGTGGAGCTCGGCCATTAGTGTCGGTGTGCTTCCAGCGCACTGTTGACGCGTCCGGTGAGACCAGCGTCGTTCTCCATAGCGATGTGGAGTCTTTGGATTGCCTGGCTAGCGGCCTGGGTGCTCTTGTAAGCCAGTATCTCGGCGATTTGCCGGTTGGATCTGCCGTAGCGCTCCCGCAGCACCATGGCGGCGATCATCCTTTCGACGTTTCGTTTCCCGGGGCCACCACTTGTCAGTTCTGCTGGCTCGGTGCCCAGAAGTGCGGCGACATCGATGAGCGTGTCCACATGGCCAGCGTTAGAGCCGGTAACGCTGTGGCCAGACGTTCGGGGCCTCGGTTGTTCCTTAGGGGAATCACTAGGCCGAACCGGTTCAGCCGCTCGATTAGGTTGCGGAGTTCCCTGAGCCGTGCTTACCGGCAGCCGGTCTGCCCAGCCCGTGAATGCCTCCGGGGAAGAGAAGTAGCCCGTGATGACATCGACGGATAGCCAACTCGGTGTAGGACGGATTAGCGCATAGGAAGGATGGCTGGACCAAGCGAAGTCGACACAGCTCGTCACGAGACCTGCTTCGACTGGGTTTGCGTGGATGTACGCGGCCACATGGACGAGATAGGCCTCGTCTTCGATGAGTCGTGAAGTGAATCGGCCTCGGAAGAGCGCTCCGTCGGTGCCGTGCAGACGGTTGAATGTCTGGGTGTAGACCCCGTCAAGGTAGGCCATTGCTTGAGACAACCTGGCGTCGCAACTACGCACGAGGGCGTGGTAGTGGTTATCCATCAAGCAATACGCATGGACCTCCAGGCCGAACCTGGCTGGAAGCAGCGCTACGAGTCGGACGAATCGTCGTCGGTCGTCGTCGTTGCGGACTATCGCCTGTCTAGTTCGCCCCCGATTCATGACATGGTGCCAAGCACCCTCGTAGTCGATTCGGTCGTTGCGGGACATACATGTAAATATACTGAAAGATCATGAAAAATCCCCTGCGTGAGCGCGTAAGGCCAAGGGGTCAGACCCTCAACGTTTATCCCGAACGTCGTGAAGATGTATGGCGACCGCTCTGGGACAAAGGTTGAGGGTCTGACCCCGTGGTCTCACGGACCATGGAGGTAATTAGGACGCGGCCATGGCCATGGCCGCGTACATGGCGACGCCGGTGGCCATACCGTCTTCGCTGATGCGCATCAGATTCGAGTGGTTGCTCGCTGCTTGGGAGGCGTCGACACCATCGGGGCACAGGCCGAGGAAGGCCATGGCGCCCGGCACGCTTTGGAGCACATAGCTGAAGTCTTCGGCACCCATGATTGGGGTGGGCATGGTGATGAAGTGGTTCTCGCCTAGGGTGCGCTCGGCTACCTGGGCAACGAGGTCGACCTGGTCTGCGTGGTTTACGGTGACGGGATAGCCGCGCTCGATCGACACCTCACACGAACACTTGTGGGCCGACGCAGTAGCGGTGGCGACGCGTTCGACACCTTCGTGGAGCACGGACCGGCTGTGTTCGCTGAGCGCCCGGATGGTGCCACCAATGATCGCCTTGTCGGGGATGACGTTGGTGGTGGTTCCCGCGTGCAGGTTTGCGACGGTGAGCACGCCAGGTTGGTTGGCGTCGAGGTCGCGGGTGACCATGGTGTTGAGGCCGGTGACAATGGAGGCCGCCGCTGGGATGGGGTCGGCAGTGAAGTGTGGTGTCGAGGCGTGTCCGCCGCGGCCACGAACGGTGAGGTCGAAGGTGTCGGCACTCGCCATCAGCGGGCCAGCGCGGGTGGCCATCAGCGCGCTGGGGATGTTGGGTGTCACGTGAATCGCGAAGGCCCGGTCGACGCCATCGAGCACGCCTTCCTCGATCATGTAGCGGGCCCCGTGGAAGCCTTCCTCACCGGGCTGGAACATGAAGCGGACCTTGCCAGTGAATTCGCCTTTGTGTTCGGCGAGGAGGCGAGCGGCGCTGACGAGCATTGAGGTGTGCGCGTCGTGCCCGCAGGCGTGCATCATGCCTTCTTGAACCGAGCAGAAGTCGACGTCGTTATCTTCCTGGAGTGGGAGGGCGTCCATGTCGCCGCGCAACAGCACTGTTGGGCCGGGTTTGCCGGTGTCGAGATCGGCGACCACTGAGGTGCACGATTCGCCGGTGTTGACGTCGAGGCCCAATCCCGTCAGCGCCTCGAGAACCTTGGCCTGGGTCTTTGGGAGATCGAGCCCGAGTTCGGGGTCTTTGTGAATAGCCCGTCGGAGCTCAACCGTGTCGGCCTGTATGCCGTTTGCCGCGTCGAGCAGGTCGCCTGTGCCTGGGAGTTGCGATGTCATGGTTGTCGAGCATAGGGCAGCCCGGTGTGTGGCGGGAAAGGGGGCGCTGGTCCGTGTTTGGGTCAGTGGGCCTAGCGCCCGATGTTGGGATCGGTCTGGGTCACCCGGCTGCGCACGGTGAACACCGAGTCGCCAGACAACACCCCGCCGCGGCCAAAGAGGCGCCCGAACTGCCAGTTGGAGAGGCCCAGTTCGGGGCGGTCGAGCGCGTACTGACCGTCCACCCATCGGGTGAAGCCGTTGCCAACAAAGGGGGCATTGATGCGGCTGTAGAACTGGTCGTGCTCTTCTGGGTCGCCAGCTATGAGGCTGGCCACAAACTGCGGTGCCTGGTCGTTGAACAGTTCGATGGCGTGGTCCACCGAGTCGACAACGGTGAGGGTGACTTCGGGGGAGTCTTCCCATTCCCACTCAAGGCCCAATTCGGTATCGGCAATTGGGGAGGTGCGAGGTTCGGTTACTGCGCCTTCGGCCCGTTGAATGGTTGCCTCTTCAAACCAAGCGTCGGGCACGAAAGGTTGCGCCGATGGGGTGACGTGAAGCTTTGCGGCGGCGCCGCGGCGTTCACCGGCACGGTGTAATGCATTCAAGAACGCCGGAACCAAAGTGGCTGCGCTGTCTTGGGGTATGCAGCAGGTGTTGAGGGTGTTGCAGACTTTGCGGTCTAGCGAGTGGAACACGGCTGCTGCGAAGTTGTCTTTGTCGGCGCTGGGGCTGGCGATGATCCACGCTCCGCCTGTGCCGTGGAGGCTTACGGAGATGCCGGCTTGGCGGGCGACGGCTCCAAGCTGCTCAACCGCGGGTCCCGATCCTCTGGCTACTGCCAGAGCCAGTCTTGCGTCGGAGAACATGGCATGTCCGGCCGCTCTCGATGGTGAGTTGATCAAGCTGACCGCACCTAGCGGGAGGCCTGCGGCCTCGAGGGCGGGGTTGAGTGCGTGGGTGACGATGGCGTTCGCTGTGCCTAAGGCATCGGACCCGATGCGGAACACAACCGTGTTGCCCGAGCGC
>JAUIIS010000240.1 GCA_030431575.1 Acidimicrobiia bacterium
CTGGTCGATGCTCGTCGCCGGTGCGGTGTGGTTGCTGGCCCTGCCGGTCTGGCTCGCCAACCTGGCCATTGTTTGGGTTGACTTCCGAGGCGAAGATGCCCTGCGCTACGGCCGGGTCAACAACATCTGGGACCAACTCGACTGGCTTTGGTCCCAACCCGCCATTTTCGCCTTCGCCATCCCCATGCTGGGCATTGTCAGCGAAATCGTTCCCGTCGGGTCGCGGACCCGGCAGCGCTACTACAGCGTGCAACAGGGTGCGGTTGGCGGCTTCGGCCTGTTGACCTTTGGTGCATGGGCCCAGCCCGCGTTTAACCCTGAGGTCACCGAACAAGTCATGTACGTGGCCATGGGCTTGGTGCTCATTATCCCCGTCCTCGTCTTCCTCGGCGGACTTGTCGACACCATTGCCCAGGGCAAACCGGTGTTTCACGCACACTTCGCCATTGGGCTGCTCGCCGTCGTGGTACTGCTTGCTGGCGCTGGCGCCGCAGCCATCAAAGTCCTCGGCCCCGGCCTCGGGGTCTTGCGGGAGTTCGACGAAAGCTGGCTCAGCGAGCTCATCGAACCCCTCGAAGATCTCCAAGGTTCCGTGCTCACTAGCGGTGTCATGATCCTGGCGCTCGGCGCTGCGCTACTGGGCGCCGTTGCTGGCCTTTACTACTGGGCCCCCAAGATCTTTGGACGCCAGCTCATGGGTGGCCTTGGTGCGCTTGCTGGCCTTGCGATCGCCGGCGGCGCCGTGCTCTCAGGCCTGGCAAACATTGTCAACGGCTTCCTCGACGAAGGCGACTTCGTGTACCTGCCCGAGGCCAACGCTGGCATCTGGGATCTCAGCTCAGTCGAGACCTTCAATGCCGTTGGTCTTGTCGGTGCAGTACTCATGCTTGGCGGCTTGCTGCTTGTCTGCCTTGACCTCATTGTCTCGGTTGCCCTAGGACGCGGCGAAGCCGAAGACGCCGACAACCCCTGGAATGGTCACACCCTCGAATGGGCCACCACCTCGCCGCCCCCAGTCGGTAACTTCGAGGTAGCACCGGTTGTGCGTTCCGAGCGACCTTTACTTGACGAGTTGGAGGAGGACGCCTGATGGCTACTGCAACACTGCCCGTGGCGCCCCGTGTGCGCGGCCGCAACCTTTTGGTTGGTACCGGCTTTGCCGTGGCTGGCTGCATCATGTTCTTTGGTGGCCTGTTTGGCATCTACTTCCAGCAACGCGCCGAGGTCCGCAGCGCCGGTGGCGAGTGGATCGACCCGGCCGCTGTCATCGAGCTCACTGCACCCGGCATGATCATGTGGACCCTGCTTATCTCGATTGCGGTGATCCAGTGGGCCGTCTACTCCATTGCACGCGACGATCGGGTACACGCCCTTTGGGCGGTTGGTGCCACCTTGGCCATGGGATCCATGGTCATCGTGCAGTACGCCTACCAGTTCATGCAGATGGGCCTCGTCGCCGATACGCAGGTCTCCTCATCGCTCATCTACACCATTGCGGGCGCACACCTTCTTATGGTCATTGCCGCCATGGTCTTTGTAGCCCTCATGGGCTTCCGTGCCCTTGCAGGTCAATACAGCAGCCAACAAACCGATGGCATCGTCGCCGCAGCCATGTTCTGGGACGCCGCCGCCCTCATTTACTTTGTCCTCTGGATCGGCGTCTTCATCGCCAAGTAGGGATTACTCACAGATGTTTACTCCAGGATTTCGTCTCTTCTTCGGTTTCGCCCTCGCAGGGCTTGTGGCAACGTTCGTCTACGGCGTTGCCTCAGGTAACGGCGATGGCGTCGACTACCTCGGCTTCATTGATGCCGAGGAATGGATCGGCGCGCTCAGCCTTGGGTGGAGTGGCGGCGTTGGTGACCATGTCGGCTACGTCATCTTCTTGTTCTTCGCCGTGGCCTGCGCCTTCCTTGCGTTCATGCTCGTCGCCTACCGCGACGCCGACCCAGATGCTGTCGCCGAAATCGCTGGCGGCGAACTCCCACCAGCACAGGCGCAAACGGTTGGCAGCTACTGGCCCCTCATCGGTGCCTTCGGTGCTGGCGTCACCGTTGTTGGCTTGGTTAGTGGCGCAGCGATCTTTGCGGTCGGCATCATTATCTTGATCGCCGCCGCGTTCGAATGGATGATGGCCGCTTGGGCCGATCGAGCTACCGGTGACCCCGTGGCCAACCAAGAGCTTCGCAACCAGGTGATGGGTGGTTTCGAGCTACCCGTCGTGGCTGGTCTAGGCATTGCGGCGCTGATCTTGGCCTTCTCGCGAGTATTTCTGGCGGTCTCTCACGAATGGGCCGTTTGGGTGGCCACAATCATCGCGGCTGTGATCTTCTTAGTTGCAGTGGCGTTCGCAGTTGCAGAGAAGCCCAACAAGAATCTCGTCGCAGGCGTCGTGGCATTTGGTTGTCTTGCTGCGCTCGGCGGCGGTGTGGTGGCCGCCTCGGTTGGCGAACGCGACTTCCACGAACACGAAGACGAAGACGAACACTCCGAAGATGGCGATCACGCCGAAGAAGGGGCACTTGGATGACCCCTCACAATCGAGCTCCCGAGGAAGGCAGCGCAAACGTGCGTAGTCGAAACCGATTGTTGATGCTTGGACTGCTGGTGGGCGCCTTTGCCCTTGCTGGTTGCGCCAGCGATGCTCCGCTGGACACACTGGACCCAGCTGGCTCCAAAGCCGAAGACATCGACAACTTCATCACTCCGGTCTTCTATGTGGCTGGTGTCATCCTGGTAGCCGTTTTCGCGGCCGTCGGGTACATGTCTTGGAAGTTCCGGGTCAGTAAGCCCAAAGAGGGCGACACCGTCTACGCAGGTGACTACACCGACGAAGAGTTCCCCGCTCAGACCCACGGCCACTTCGCCCTCGAAATCGGCTGGACGATCGCCCCGTTCCTGTTGCTTGTGGTCATTGGCGTCTTCAGCGTCAACATCATCACCGGCCTCGACGACGTCGAAGCCTCGCCCGACGCTGCCTACCCTGACATGGAAATCCTGGTTGTGGGTCAGCAATGGTGGTGGGAGTACCAGTACCACCTCGATGGCAACACCGACACACCTCCTGACGTGGTGGCTGCCAACGAGATGATCATTCCGGTCGACCAGGAGATCCGGATTCAAGTCACCTCCCGCGACGTCATCCACAGCTTCTGGATCCCCCGCCTCAACGGCAAGAAGGACGCAGCTCCCGGGCGTGTGCACCCCTGGGTTATCCAAGCCAACGAAGTTGGCCGCTTTGCCGGTACCTGTACCGAGTTCTGTGGCCTGTCGCACGCCTACATGCGCATGTACACCGTAGCTATGGAAGAGTCCGATTTCGAAACCTGGCTCGCCCAGCAACAAACACCACAGACCCCGCTGGTCGAAGGCGATCGCAACTTCAAAGGCCAAGAGGTCTTCGTCGCCAATTGCCAGCGCTGCCACGTGGTGTTCGGTCTGACCGAGCGCGACCGAGACGGCGACGGGACCCCCGAGATGGACGACCTGGCCATGTACGGCACGCTCGAGGACTACCGCGACCTCACGGACGGCACGCTCTCACAGGGCAAGCATCTGGAAGAAGGCAACCTCACCGCCGGTGCAGCGCCAAACCTCACACATTTCGCGACCAGGTCTAGCTATGCCGGTTCGTTCTTCCAGCTCTATCCCGATGCTCAAGAAACCGCCGAAGCTGGCGACTACCTCAGCCTTCCCGGCAGCGACTACTTCCGGGGCGATCTCGAAGCCTGGCTGCGCAACGCTCCGGCAGCGAAGCCCAACGCCCAACCCGAACAAAACCGGGGCATGCCTGCCCTTGGCCTCAGCGAGGCCGACATCGATTCGCTGACCGACTACCTGTTGAGCTTGCACTAATGCCTCAGCTCAACACTTCCCCAACGCACGTCCCTACGCCGATCAGGAGCCTTTGATGGCCATCATCGAACGCGACGAACCGCTCGAACTCGAAGCCGGTGAGATTGAACAAACCGTCGAACGCCCGCTGGGCGCTCTCACCCGCCCCCAAGGCAGCACCGGATGGAAGAGCTGGCTCTTCACCGTTGACCACAAGAAGATCGGCATCATGTACGGCGCCGCCGGCATCGTCTTCTTTGTCATCGGGGGTATCTACGCCCTGTTCATCCGTCTCCAACTGTCCCGACCGGGCCTGAACATCTTGTCGGCCGAGACCTACAACCAGGTCTTCACCATGCACGGCGTGGTCATGTTGTTCCTGGTGGGCATCCCGCTTGGTGCTGCGTTCGCCAACTACTTCATCCCGCTGCAGATAGGCGCACGAGACGTTGCATTCCCTCGGCTCAATGCCCTGAGTTTTTGGATCTTTCTCTTTGGCGGAATCTTCTTGATCTCCTCGTCATTCATTGGCGGCTGGTTCGAGAACGCTCCCGACGGCGGCTGGTTTGCATACGCCCCCAACACCGGCGTGCAGTTCTCCCCATCCAAGGGCCTCGACTTCTTTGCGATTGGTCTCCAGATCACCGGCTTCGCCTCGCTCATCGGTGCCATAAACCTGATCGTCACCGTCTTGAACATGCGCACACCGGGCATGACGCTCATGCGGATGCCGGTGTTCACCTGGATGATGCTTGTCACCCAGTTCTTGTTGCTCTTCGCCATGCCGGTCATCTCGGTAGCGCTCTTCCTGCTCACCTTCGACCGCTTGTTCGACTCCAACTTCTTCAACGTCTCGGCTGGCGCTGATCCGCTGTTGTGGCAGCACCTCTTCTGGATCTTTGGACACCCCGAGGTGTACATCTTGATTCTGCCCAGCTTCGGGATCATCTCCGAAGTCATCCCAGTCTTCAGCCGCAAGCCCATCTTTGGTTACCCGTTCATGGTGTTTGCCGGCGCCATCATTGGTTTCATGGGTTGGGGCGTGTGGGCTCACCACATGTTTGCCTCCGGCATGGGTCCTGTTTCGGTCCTGGCGTTCTCGGTCTCCACGATGTTTATTGCGGTACCGACGGGTGTGAAGATTCTCAATTGGCTGGCCACTATGTGGGGCGGCAGATTGAGATTCACCACCGCCATGTTGTTCGCAACATCGGTGGTGGCCATGTTCACGATTGGTGGCCTCTCAGGCGTCACGCACAGCTTGGCTGCTGCTGATACCCAACAGACCGACACCTACTACATCGTGGCGCACTTCCACTACGTCATCTTTGGTGGCATCATCTTGGGCTTCTTTGCCGGGTTCTACTTCTGGTGGCCAAAGATTTTCGGCTACTTCCTCGGCGAAAAGATGGGCAAGACCAACTTCTGGGTCATGGTCCTCGGTTTCAACCTCACCTTTGGACCCCAGCACATCTTGGGTCTGCAGGGCATGAGCCGTCGTTACCAGACCTACAGCAAGGGACAGGGTTTTGAGCTGTGGAACATGGTGTCAACCATTGGCAGTTTCCTCATCGCCTTGGCCACCCTGATATTTGTGATCAATATCTTCGCCAGCTACCGCAAGTACAAGGCGGGCAACGCTCCTTTGCCGGGTCCAGACCCCTGGGACGGACGCTCGCTTGAGTGGATGACCGCATCACCGACGCCGGAGCACAACTTCGACGAAGTGATCGAAGTCGAGCGCCTTGACGAGT
>JAUIIS010000241.1 GCA_030431575.1 Acidimicrobiia bacterium
ACGCCGACGCTCGCAAGGGCATTGGCCGAGCAACCATCGTGTCGCTCGGTATTGATGTGGCAGACCACTCCACAAGCGGTTGGCAGGCGATCGAGAGCGCCGCAGCCTCGGTGGGTGTGCCGGCAAGCGAAATCGGCATCGATTTCGTGCGCGGCTATCTGGCCGCGGATTTCTTGGTGCAAGCGATTGCGGCGACGCCCGAGCCGCTCACCCCGGCTCGTGTGGTGGCCACAATCAACAGTGGCTGGTGGTACCCCGGTGTTGCCGGTGTGTTGTGTGGCTCGTGGTGGCCAGCGGGCCACTTGGTGGCCTCGCCGTGCGTCTCGGTTGCCAAGATCGACGTGTCTCGAGGTGCGATGGACCCGGTTTTGGGGCTCGTTAGCACTCGTCCGCAGCTTCGGTTTGAGCTTCAGTAGCGATGCTGGCGCAGGCCCCAGATAGCGGGCCAACGACGTCACGGACCCCGCCTTGGTCCACCAGGAGATGAACACCTGCCGAGGTGACCGCGAGGTCGACCACGCTGGCAGTTGGAGCGACAGTGCCCGCTGGCAGGGGAGCGGTGGTCCAGGCGATGCCATCGAGTGATGAGGCCAACCAATAACGCTCAACTACGCCAACTGTTTCGATGACGAGTGCTGCACCACTGTCGTTAATCTCGGCCGCAGTTACCAGGTACTCGCTAGCGGAGACCCCAAGTTGATCGCTCAGGTTGACTTCCTGCCATGGCCCATCGGCGCGGAACTGCACTGTCAGGATGGGGCCTTGCGCAGTGATGGCGACGATGACGTCGTTGGTGGTACCCAACGTATCTGCCGTGCCGTGAGCGAGGACGCCGGTGGCAGTGGCTTTCCACGGCTCGCCGTCGACTTTGCGCCACAGCACCGGTTCAAAGAGCGCAGCATCGAACCCCACGCCGAACAGGCCTCGTGGCGAGCCAATGATGTCGCTCAGTATGGTGCCGAACCCGAGGCCGGCATCGATGCGCTCGGTGCTGTTGGGCTGGATCTGCACCGCGTAGGGTTGGTCAGTGCCGCGCTCCCATGCCTCGATGGTGGCTGCGCTCACGCCGAGGCTGGGCAGGTCGATGGTCTCGGAGACGTTTCCGTCTTCATCGAAGACGGTGAGGGTGGACATGTCTCCTGTGGCGGTGCCGAATTGCCAAGAACCTGACGCCAGCACGTCATCATCCAAGAGTTGATCGACGCGTAGGTCGGTTCGTTCTTGACCGGTGAGGTAAATGGTGTCGCCCTCCACAGACACAGCACTGAGCTCCACTACGTTGGCGACCAGGTTGCTTGCCGAATCCTCAACGGGCAGCGGCAGCCGAGTTGCCACCCAACCTTCGTCGCTCCACACAGCTAGCCAAGGTGTCACTGCAGCGTTACTACGGTGGTGGCCAGCAGCCACCGTTGTTGTGGGCGACGAAGCAACAAAGTCGATGGTGGCCGTCTTGGCGGGCCGAGGGTCAGGAAGTTCGACTGCGTTACCGCTGGTCTGGATGCTCATGCCGGTGCCCGCGCTGGCGCGTTCTTGTGCATCCAGCTGGGCCAACCCGACGATGCCTTCGACGGATCCGCTGATCTGCCCCAATTGGGCTGGAGCCCATGACGCAGGCGCAGGCGGCACTGCCTCGTTGGTCTCAGCGGGATTTGAGGGTGCTTCGCTTTCGCCAGGGTTGGTGTCGTCAAGTTCTGTGGTTGCGAGGGCCTCATCGCTGGGGTCAGGCTCGTCGGTCGTTCCTGCCGAGGGCTGCGAGTTCTCGACTTGGGAGGCACCCTGCGGAGCGGGTCCAGCTTGCAGTTCGCTTGTGGATGATGGCGAGCGCAGCGCGACAGCAAGTCCTCCAAGCCCAAAGACCAAGCATGCGGCAAGTCCAGCCCCAACGATGCGGGTTCTGCGGGTACGCCGGCCAGCTGTAGTAACGATGCTCGCAGGTCCGAGCGCCCTGCCTTCTATGTGGCCAGCCTGGCGTTGGAGCTCGCGGCGGAGCCGGTCGTCAAGGTTCATGGGGTGTCTCGTTCTCGCATTGTTCGCTCGAGCTGTTCGAGCGCTCGGTGTAGCCGGCTCTTTACTGTTCCTGGTGCCACTCCGAGCGCGTCGGCTGTTTGGTCGACGGACCAGTCAAGGAGGTACCTCAGGACGACAACGGAGCGGTGCTTGGGATCAAGCCGGGCAAGGGCTTGGGCTAACGCAGGGTCACTGGGCGCTGGGTCGTGGGTTGGAAGTTCTTCAAGGTCGGGTGAGCTGGTGACCCGCTTCTTGCGGCGCAGAAACGATCGGGCCCAGTTGAGCCCCACGCGATAAACCCACCCAGCAGGGTTGTCGTAGGTGCGCACGGTTCCCCAGCGTTGGTAGGCCCGTGTCATTGCTTCATCGGTGGCCTCGAAACCAAGCTCGGTATCGCCCAAAGTGAGTGCCAAGGCTTTGGCCACCGGGGCATGGTGGGCGTCGTAGAAGACATCGAACCCCGACGCCACCTCTGGAGGCGCGGCGTGACGCGCCACGGTCGCTCGCGCCGCAGCGCTGGTGGGTTGCATCCTCACTCTTTCAGTATCCAGAACTGCGCCCCTCACTGCCAGTAGACGCCCGGTTGGGGCGACGGGTTCCAAAAAGTTCACCAACGTCTCGGTCAAAGGTATGTGCCCGGCCCGTTGAGAGGCTAGAAACACTCCGTGACCACTGGCCAAGCAGCATCCCCCAAAGACGCGGCCAAGCGTCTGCGTGCAGCTGTGCATCAGCTGGCAGCGAACGCTATTTCCATTGAGCCCGACCCGGACGCCCTTATTGCTGCGGCACAGCTGGTAGAGCAAGCCGCTGCTCACCTTGGGGGCCAGGCAGTTGTTGCAGCGACCGACAGCCCTACAGCGTTGGAGTCCGGTTCGTCGTCTCTACGCAACTATCAACACCGGTCGATCTTCCAGGGCGAACTCCACCCGTTCTCTCCGTCGCTGCGCTGGGTTGACGCCGAGGGCCCCGATGGCCAGCCCGGCTACGGGTTCCACGTCACCTTGTCGCAGCTCTACACGGGCCCGCCTCAAGCGGTTCATGGCGGCTACGTGGCTGCGTTGTTTGACGAGCT
Organism: Acidimicrobiia bacterium; assembly: GCA_030431575.1. Taxonomy (GTDB): domain Bacteria; phylum Actinomycetota; class Acidimicrobiia; order Acidimicrobiales; family UBA8592; genus JAUIIS01. The sequence continues at coordinate 3,080 of JAUIIS010000241.1, forward strand.
GCTCGGCGGAGTCCAAGCCCTCGCCCCACAAGGTGGCGGCTACACCGGACGTCTCACCGTGCGTTACCGGTCATTGACACCCATCGACACTGAACTCCGGTTCGTGGGGTGGGTTAGCCAAGCCCGAGGGCGACGCATAACGACCCATGCCACCTGTCGTGCCGGAGCGGTGTTGTGTGCCGAAGCCGAAGCACTGTTTGTGCGACCAGGAACCGCATGATTCCCGATCGTCCAGACAACCTCGTGGCTTTGCGAGAAGGGGCCCAGCTGTGCGCGGCTGTAGATCTCGGCACAAACTCGTTCCATTTGCTGATAGCTCGCGTCGGTGCTGATGGACGCATAGAGGTGCTGGCCAAAGAGAAAGAAAACGTGCGCCTGGGCTCGGGGTCGGGCGACATGCACTTATTGACTCCCGAAGCCATGGACCGCGGCATCGCAGCACTCAGCCGGTTTCGGTTGCTTGCCGATGCCATGGAGGTGTCGCTGACCGCGGTGGCCACAAGCGCGCTGCGAGAAGCCGACAACCGAGGCGAGTTCTTGGCTCGTGCCCGCAACGAGGCCGGCGTGGAGATCAACGTGATCTCCGGGGTCGAGGAGGCGCGCCTCATTCACCTTGGGGTGTTACAGGCCATCCCCCTCTTTGACGAACAGATCATGGTGGTCGACATCGGTGGCGGTAGCACCGAGTTTGTTGTCGGTCAGGGTCAGTCCATTAGGTCAGCGCACAGCACCAAGCTTGGGGCCATTCGGTTGACCGAGAGGTTCTTTGGTGGCGGGGTCGTCGAAGGCGACGCCGTCGAGGAATGTCGCACCTACGTGCGCTCGTTCTTAGTACCCACAACTCGTCGTATTGGCGAGTTCGGGAGCTTTGCTGCGGTTGGCAGCTCGGGCACCATCAACACATTGGCCCGCATGATTGTGGCCAAGCGCGGCGGCGACCCAATGGCGCCCACAAATGGTGGGTCGTTCACCAGGGCCGAACTCGACGACATTGTCAAAGACATTGTCAAGGCAAAGAGCCCAGCCGAACGCGCCAAGCTTGCTGGCCTCGACGATAAGCGCCAGGACATCATTGTTGGAGGCGCCCTGTTGCTGCAGGGCATCTTCTGGGAACTCAAGATAGATGAGATGGTGGTCTCAGAGAGCGCCCTGCGAGAAGGGGTGCTGCTCGACATCGTGGCCCGCCAAAGCGAGCCGTCATTCCACCATCTCAGCGACATCCGAACAGATTCTGTCTCTCGGATGGCCGAGCTCTACCACGAGGACATCGGTCACATCCAACGTGCCACCGACCTGGCACTTCAGCTGTTTGATCAGACCGCCTCGCTCCATGGCTTTGGGTTGGCTGAGCGAGATCTGCTGGAAGCCGCGGGCATGTTGCACAACGTTGGCCTGTTCATCTCTCACGCCGCCCACCACAAACACTCGTACTACGTGATCCGGCACAGCGATCAGCTTGCCGGCTTCACCGACGCCGAAATCGAGTTGATGGCGCAGGTGGCCAGGTACCACCGCAAGTCGGCGCCGAAGTCTTCACACGAACCCTTTGCTGCGCTTGACGCATCAGCCAAGCGCCAAGTCCGTATCCTGGCGGGAATCCTGCGCATTGCGATTGCGCTCGACCGGACCCGTCAAGGCGGCATTCATCGGCTGGAGGTCAAGATCAGCGCCAAAGCTCTCAAGGTCATTGCCCATGTTGGCCCCACCCTCGACTATTCGCTTGAGCAGTACACGGTGGCTCAGCGGGTAGGGCTGTTGAGCGACAGCGTAGGGTTGCCGGTCTCGGTCAAGATTCGTGCCAGTGCAGAGCCGAGCGACGCGTCCGTCGTGGATTCACCGTGAGTCGCATCATCTTCTTGTGCACAGGAAACGCCGCTAGGTCGGTGATGGCCACGGTCATTGCCCGTGATCGTTGCCCAGAGCTCGAGGTGCGTGGGGCTGGCACGTTCTCGATTCCGGGGCTGCCAATGAGTCAGCGCACCCGCACGGCGCTTGCCAATATGGATTTGGCGGATCCGTTCCATCGCAGCCATCAGCTCGAGCAGGCAGACACCGATTGGGCCGACCTCATTGTGGGGTTCGAGCCCGAACACATGGACTATGTGCGACGCAAACACCCCGAGGCGGCGCCCAAGACTGGCAGCCTGCCTCGGCTGGCTCGCGATTTGTCGCCCGGGCCTGGAGATCTGACATCTCGCGTTGGCCTGCTAGATCTGGCAAACGCGACGTCTGCGCCCTGGGAAGAGGTAGTGGACCCCGCCGGCGGAGAGCAAGAGGTCTTCGATGCGTGTATCGCCGAGATAGCTGGGCTGCTCGATAGCTTTTTGCCGCGTGTGACCGGGAACACGGCCATATGACCGTGACCGACCCAATCCGCCAGAACGCTATCGACCGCCCCAAGTACCGTGGGGTCCTCCACAAGTGGTGCTTCTTTGCCTCCGTGCCGATTGGTGTGGCATTGGCGATGTCTGCCCCGTCGGCAGAAG
>JAUIIS010000242.1 GCA_030431575.1 Acidimicrobiia bacterium
GTCTCACCCGCGCTTTCTTCTTCTTCTTCTTCTTCTTCTTCTTCTTCTTCTTCGGTTATCTCGGTGGTAGCGACGTCGCCCTCGTTGTCCTCAGGTTCCTCGAACTCAGACTCGTCATCACCCTCGTTGTTGCCTTCTTCGTTGTCGGAGGGGGCGAAGCACTCCAGCGACAGCCGTTCGAAGCGTGGACGCTTCGCGCGGACACGATCGACCTTGGAAGCGCGAACTCGCTGACCGTCCTCGTTGGTCAGCACGAGGCGGTACTTGTAGGTGCGGTTGTACACAATGTCATTGTCGAGGACTTGCTTGTCGTCGTCGCCGTCGCCGTCGGCTACGACAACACGGCCTTCGCCGCCGCCACGTCGGACAAGTTTCCAGCCCTCGACAGCGGAGTGGTCAACGCTGTCCCAGGTGCAGACGGCCTTCAGCTGGTCATCGTCAACTTTGGGTACACAAGACAGCGTCGGCCGGGCAGGGCGCTTATGTTTGCGCTTCTCAGCCTTCTCCTTGGGCTTGCCGTCCTCCTCATCAGCCTTGTCGGACGCATCCTTGTTGGCATCGGAGTCGACCACCTTGGGCTCTTCGTTTGCACTGTCGTGGTCTGTCTCTGCGTGGGCAGCAACAGGCAGAAAGAGCGCAGCACTGAGGGCAACCGCGAGAATGCGGACGAGTCTTGGCATGGAGGGGTCCTTTCGACATAGCACCGCCCAACAACGGCGCTATGCGTCTCTCGGTCAACGTTCTGCGCAGATGAAGCGTTGGAGGCCAATGGGCCCACCTGTGATTGGCAGAATCGGGCATGGTGGCCCAAGCTCACTGAGGTGAAGGACCCAACAGAGCACTGGTTCGAACCCATGGCAGACCACATGGGCCCCACGTACCTTCGGTATTCATTCACGAAAGGGACCCAACAAGAAGTTGCGTTCCTGATCGAAACTCTGGAGCTTCAGCCAGGCATGCGGGTGCTTGACGTGGGTTGCGGCCCAGGCAGGCACAGCTATGCGTTTGCCGAACGCGGCATCCATTGCCATGGGGTGGACATCAGTCAGCGATTCGTGGATATCGCCACAGAGGGCGCGCCTCGGGGGGCTACGTTTCAACGGCTCGACGCACGAAACCTCTGCTTCGACCAGGAGTTCGATGCCGCGATTTCGCTTTGCCAAGGTGCGTTCGGCCTGGCGGGCATGCAGGGGGGCCCAGTGCCGCTCCTGGATCCCGATGGTGTCATCCTCGAAGCCATAGCCCGTTCGGTCAAACCCGGCGGGGCGATAGCGGTCAGTGCGTTCTCGGCCTACTTCCAGGTGCAATACCTCGATGACCCCGCGAATTTCGATGCCGACCACGGGGTCAATCACGAACGCACCGAGATCAAGAACCCCGAGGGACAGTCGGCAACTCACGATCTGTGGACGAGCTGCTTCACCCCTCGCGAGCTGCGCCTGCTCGCCGCCAACGCAGGGTTGAAGGCCGCAAAGGTCTGGTCGGTGACACCTGGTCGGTACCGACGCTCGGCCCCCACCGTCACCGAGCCGGAGTTCTTGATGATCGCCACGAAGGCGTAACCGGCGATTTCGGATAGGGGGATCGAGGGCGGGGCCATGAATAGGCCCGCTGGTACACCAAGGCCGGACCCGTTTCGCGAGCATCCCCTGCTATCCCGTCCCGGGTGATTAAACCCACCTTCGCTCAGGCCGTAGGTGACACAGCAATGGGGGCCAAGCCGAGCCACCACGCTAGGTGGTTTGGTCAGCCACCCCGGATACCATCCACATTGTGCCGTTTGGCGCGCCCCGACAGCGGCGAGCTGTCAAGACGGTGAGCACAAGTTCACCCGATACTCCGTATCCCCAACCAAAGAAGCAGCAGTGTCCGACACCAGTACCGAAACCTCTCCCTTCGACGATCTCGAGGGCTACGAGCCCCGCCAGATCGCTCTCGACGACCTTCAAGGTCAGTCCATGGACGATGCGTATGACGCCACCATGGTCTCTGTCGAAGACGGCCAACTGGTCGAAGGCAAAGTGGTCAAGGTTGACCGCGATGAAGTCCTCCTCGACATTGGCTACAAGTCCGAGGGCGTCATCCCCAGCCGAGAACTCTCTATCCGCAACGATGTCGACCCCTCTGAAGTTGTTTCTTTGGGCGAGGCAGTCGAAGCACTAGTCATCCAGAAGGAAGACAAAGAGGGTCGCCTGATCCTCTCCAAGAAGCGCGCCCAGTACGAACGTGCCTGGGGCACCATCGAACAGGTCAAAGAAGACGAAGGCGTTGTGAAGGGCCTCGTCATCGAAGTGGTCAAGGGTGGCCTCATCGTCGACATCGGTTTGCGGGGCTTCTTGCCTGCATCGCTTGTCGAGCTGCGCCGCGTGCGCGACCTCCAGCCCTATGTTGGACGCGAACTTGAAGCCAAGATCATTGAGCTCGACAAGAACCGCAACAACGTTGTGCTCTCTCGCCGAGCATGGCTCGAAGAGACCCAGAAAGAACAGCGCGAAGAGTTCCTCGACAACCTCAAGCCGGGCGAGCGTCGCAAGGGCGTCGTGTCTTCGGTGGTCAACTTCGGTGCGTTCGTAGACCTTGGTGGCATGGACGGACTTGTCCACGTGTCCGAGCTCTCCTGGAAGCACGTCGACCACCCGAGCTCGGTTGTCACTGTTGGCGACGAGATCGAGATCGAAGTGCTCGAAGTCGACCTCGACCGCGAGCGCATCAGCTTGTCGCTCAAGGCAACCCAGCAAGACCCCTGGCAAGAATTTGCGGGCGGTCACCGTGTTGGCGAGCTGGTCTACGGCCGAGTCACCAAACTCGTGCCCTTCGGCGCGTTCGTCCAGGTTGGTGAAAGCATCGAAGGCCTGGTCCACATCTCAGAGATGTCGGCTCACCACGTCGAGCTGCCTGAGCAAGTAGTCACCCCCGGCGAAGAGCTTTGGGTAAAGATCATCGACATCGACCTGCAACGCCGTCGGATCAGCTTGTCCATCAAGCAGGCGGCCGAAGGCGGCGTGGTTGCTGCTGAGTACCAAGAGCACTTTGGTGAGCAGAACTACGACGACGAAGGTAACTACATTGGTAGCGCCCTCGACGTTGACCCTGAGGCGCAAGCCCAGGCCGACGAGGCATGGGCTGCCTACTACGAAGACGGCGGCGAGGTCCCTGAGGGTGCACCCCCCACCCCAGCGCCAGATGCTGTGTCCGCTGAAGCAGATTCAGAGGCTGAAGCTGGCGAAGAGGCCCCGGCCGAATAACTCAGCGTTGCTCCGCCCAGGTGGAGCGCTAGTACACAACAGTGCCCGGAGCCTGCGCTCCGGGCACTGCTCGTTGTGTGCGACGACTTGTGGCTTTGGGCGAGGCCATGGATGCCCATCGTGGGCTCCACGTTGGGGTGTTGGCTGTGGCCCGGCATCGGCTGCCTCAGCGCAGCATGCACGCTGTTTCAGGGGTAGCTCGTAGAGCAAAATGTGTTTGGCCTGGCAGCGTTGGCGCATGAACCATGGCTGCTGGCCACAGCAGGCGTCGGTCTGCTACACCGGGCAGAATCGGTGCCAAAAAGAGCAACGACCCCGAGGCCGCCTCAAGCCCGGGGTCGTTGACATTGATTCGGTTGTTCGCCCCGGATGAGGACTAGTTCAAGGCCACTATTCCTAAACGAACCGCCGTAAGAACTGCTTGCGTGCGGTCACGTGCATCCAGCTTTTGGTAGATGGATGCGAGATGATTCTTCACTGTCTTCTGCGAAATGTATAGCTCAGATGCTACCTCGGGTGTGGAACACCCGTCAGCGATTAGCTGTAGCACTTCCTCTTCACGCTTGGTGACAAGGCCACGGGCCTTGGTTGCTGTGCCGCCCCCGGCTCCGCCGCCGACCGATGCACGGTCTCGGCTGCGGTTTGCTTCGCCCAGCATGACTGACTTGATCTGCGGGGCGATGACTGTTTCACCTGATGCACAGAGCCGGAGTGCGGTTCCAAGCTCTGAGAGTGCGTTTGCTTTGACCAGATAGCCGGCGGCCCCGATTTGCATGGCCGCAGTGAAGGACTCGACGTCGGCGTGCGGTGCCAACATGACTACGCGTGTCCGGGGGAGAGCGGTTTGGATCTCCCTGCACGCGTCGATCCCTGTCTGCCCCGGCAGGTTGGTGGACAACAACACAATGTCTGGTGTTAGTTCTTTTGCCATACGGACAACTTCGTCGCCGTCAGCGGATTCGCCAACCACGTCAAAACCGTGGTCCAGGAGGCCGCGCTTGATGCCTTCCCGCACCATGCGGTGGTCATCAGCTAGCAACAATCGGATACCCATCGAATGATCCCATGCTCGTCAGTCGGTGGCTTCACTACACCGGGGCGGCGGGCAGCTCTAAGCCTTTGCACCCCCTCCGGGGGCGTGCCAGACCCATCGGCGCGACCTGAAGCGATGTGAGGAAATCAGGCGAATTGCGGTCACGCTGAACGGTTGTGGCCCGAAATGGGGCCCGAGCAGCGGATTTGGAGGTGTTCGGGCGCAGGCGCTAGTCCTTTGAGATGCGCGAATTTGGTCTTACAGGCGGCATTGGGTCAGGCAAGTCCACGGTGGCTGCTTTGCTGGTGGGTCGTGGGGCCCATTTGATTGACGCCGATGCCATTGTCAAGGAACTGCAAGCACCGGGTGCGCCGGTGTTTGAGGCGATGGTTGCGCATTTCGGAACGCAGATCGTGGGCGCAGATGGGCACCTTGATCGGCAACGGGTGGCCGACATTGTCTTTCGTGATGAAGCCGAGTTGAAGGCATTGAACGACATGGTGCACCCGGCCGTGGGCACCGAGATGAAGGCTCAGCGGGATCAGCTGAAGGGGACCGATGCCATCCTCGTGACTGACATCCCGCTTCTGGTGCGCGCCGATGGCTCCAAGAGCCCCAACGATGACTACAAGAAGTTGTGGGGGATTATCGTTGTTGACTGTGATCCCGAGATTGCGGTGGCTCGCCTAGTGGCCCATCGGGGTTTTGACGAGGAGGACGCAAGGGCGCGTATCAGCGCTCAGGCAAGCCGCGAGGCTCGCCTGGAGGTTGCCGACCATGTCATTGACAACAGTGGCGACCTTGATGCATTGACTCCTCAGATCGACCAGTGTTGGACTTGGATGCAAACCTGTGAGGCTGTCACACCTGGTCGGTAGGCTCGGTGGATGGCCACCGAGGACAGCAACCAGACGCAGCAACTCACCGAAGAAGAGTCGCTTGCTGCGCTCGAGCGAGACGTGGCGGCGTTCGAGATCGAGCGCTCCACGAAGGTCCCGTTCAAGGTGGTGTCGGACTTCCAGCCGGCGGGCGACCAGCCAAAGGCTATTGAGGCGCTAGCCGAGGGCGTAGAGCGAGGCGACCGTTTCCAGACGTTGCTTGGTATTACCGGGTCGGGCAAGAGCGCCACGATTGCTTGGACCATCGAGCAGGTGCAGCGGCCGACGCTGGTTATTGCGCCCAACAAGTCCCTTGCAGCCCAGCTGGCCAACGAGCTGCGAGAGTTCTTCC